>JAHCJK010000117.1 GCA_026184295.1 Planctomycetota bacterium | reverse complement strand
GGAGAACGCCAAGAAGTACCGCAGCATCGCCGGCGATCAGATCAAGGTGCTGGAAGGCGTGTACGGCAACGTCCCCGCGATGAAGCTGAAGCTCGCCGAGATCAACATCTCCAACAAGGACTACCAGGGCGCGCTGGAAGTGCTGCTGAACGTGAAGAACGGCGAACCCGACCGCACCAGCGACCTGTACGTGAAGTCCTCCAAGCGCATCTCGGAAGTCTTCAAGATGCAGGGCAAGTGGGTGGACGCGGCGGAATATCCGCAGTTCATCGCCAGCACCGCGGGCCTGAAGTCGAGGTGGGTGGACAAGTTCTGGCCCGACATGGAGAAGTTCCTGGAAGAATGCTACGCCAACGGCGTGCCGCGGCCGAAGGAGATCGCGGTCACGAAGAAGATCGAGTACCGCATGAAGACGCCCGACGAAGCGGAATTCGAGCAGCTCCAGACCGTCTGGGACCTGGGCCAGCAGAAGAAGGAACTGCTGACGCCCGTGTTCCTGTGGCGCTACAACTTCCTGAAGGGCAAGATCGAGCACTTCAAGGAATACAGCCAGCTCGAGCGCATGCTCCTGACCTACAAGGGCAAGGAGAACGAGAAGGAGTTCATCACGACCGACTTCATGGCGCGCTACGAGACCATCAAGGCGCTGGTCGCCAGCGAGTCGGACTTTTGGAAACTGCACCGCAACTTCCAGGACCTGATCACCAAGCACGGCGGCCCCGAAAAAGTGCCGGCGGACGACCGGAAGAAGTACGACGATGGACTGGCCAAGGTCAAGGAACTGAACGAAAAACTGAACGGGCTCAAGGCCATCAAGATCGTCCTGCCCGAGGAAGGCGCGCCGGCCGCCGAAGAAAAGCCGTCCGAAGGGAAGACCGGTGAGGCCAAGACGGAAGCGAAGCCGGAAGAAAAGACCGAAGCCAAGACGGAAGCGAAAACCGAGGCCAAGACCGAATAGTCCCGGCCGCGTGAACGCAGAGGCATCCTAAAGGGGTTACTCCATGAACCAGAAGCGCATCAACCTGTGGTGGCTGGCGGCGGTGGTGGCCGTGCTTCCCGCGGGCGCCCTGCCCTGCTTCGGGGCGGCCGAAGAAGGCGGCGAGCCCGACCTGGACGTCATCAAGCGCATCGACGACCTGCCGGCGCCTCCGACGAAGATCATCAAGGACGACTACGTCACGGTGGAAGGCAAGCGCGGCAACGTGCCCTTCAAGATCGAAAGCTGCCTGGTGAAGGAAGTCTTCTACGCCGACCGCGACCCCACGTACATGACGGCCTGCGACAAGCGCGACAAGGGCAACTACGTCACGGCGGCCAAGGGCTTCCGCATCGCCCTCGAACGCATGGCCGACAAGAAGTGGGCGCCGGAGTACTGCAACTTCGGCATCGGCAACGCCCTCTTCGAAGGCGGTTACTTCAGCGGCTACACCGACCGCGACGGGCACAAGTACAACGGGCCTTCGTCCTACTTCCAGGAGTGCCTCAAGGCCAACCCGAAGTCCCGCTTCATCCTCGAGGCCTCGGTCAAGCTGGCGATCTCGCTGGCCGAGGAAGGCAAGATGGCGGAGTCGGAGACGGCCTTCAAGGACGCCGAAGCCACCATCAAGAAGTACCGCGACGAACTGGGCCGCGTGAACGTGAAGTACCGCGAGTACGCCGACCGGTTCATCGCGCTCAGCACCTTCGGCCACGGGCGCATGCTGGAAAAGAAGGCCGGCGATCCGCCGGAGAAGGACTACGACTTCAATCCGGCGATCTCCAAGTACCGCTCGGCGCAGAGCCTGGCGGAGACGGCCAAGGCGCCGGACATCTACTCGGACGCCGTGGACGGCGAACTGCGTGTGATGGTCAAGATGAACGATTACGCGGCGGCCAAGGCGCGCGCCAACGGCATCATCGAGAAGTTCAAGGAACGGTCGGACCCCGCCCTGCTGGGCATGCTCCCGGGCGCGTACACGGTCATGGGCTTGGCCAATTTCAACCTGGGCGCGGACTACGAGAAGAAGCAGCAGACGGTGCAGGCGCAAAAGGCCTTCGCCGAGGCCCGCTGGAACTTCCTGCACGTCGTGGTGCAGTTCTTCGACAACGACGAGTACGTGGCCAAGGCCCACTACTTCTGCGCGCTGTGTTACGAAAAGCTGAAGGCGCAGGAGCCGGATGCCATGTCCAAGTCGGTCCGGCACCTCAACATCATCGTGAACAGCTACCCCAACAGCAACTTCATCGATCTGGCCAAGCAGATGCTCGAACGGGTCGGACCCAAGGCGGCCGAGCCGACCGCTCAGAAGACCGAAGAGGCCAAGACGGCTGAGCCGCAAAAGTAACGGGTTAGGGAACCATACAGGGGACCCAAGGGCGCGCACGTGGTGCGCGCCTCCCTTTTTGCTGCACGTCGTAAGGAAATCCGGTTTGAGGCGCAAATTTTTTGAACCTCGAAAAATAGCTGCCGGATTCGCGCCGCGCTTCCGTTAAGCCAAGTGCCCTATTCGTAAGGGCATTGAGCTTCGAAAACCCAAATCCGGATCGTAGGGCGATCCCAGGTCAAGGAGGTCAGGACATGCGTTGGTATGCGGCGGTCATGTTGATGGCGGTGCTCGCGATTCCGGTGAGCGAATACGTGGTGAGCGAGATGATGAACGCGCCCACCCCTGGCGTGGCCTTCGCGGAAGGTGAAGAAGGCGGCGGCGATGCGGTGCGCTCGCGCACGTGGTGGGACTCGATCAAGGCGGGCGGCGAAGTCGGCGCGATCATCATCCTGTGCTCGATCGCGGCCCTGGCCCTGATCATCCAGTACTCGGTGGAACAGAAGCACGACAAGCTGATCCCGCCGCACGTAGTGGCCGAGCTGGAACAGCTCTTCGAAGAACAGGCGTACGACGAAGCCGCGGAACTCTGCCAGGCGGAAGACTGCTTCCTGACCCGCATCGTCGGCGCGGGCCTTGCCAAGATGGAAGGCGGCTACGACTCGATCATGAAGGCCGTCGAAGGCGCGGGCAACGACGAGTCCACGAAGCTCTTCCAGAAGCTGAGCAACCTGTCGCTGATGGTCGGCGTGGCGCCGATGCTGGGGCTGTACGGCACGGTGACCGGGATGATCGGCGCGTTCAACGTCATCGCGTCCACGGCGGGCGGCGCGTCTCCGGCGCAGTTGGCCGACGGTATCTCGCAGGCGCTGGTGACGACGTTCGAAGGCCTGACGGTCGCGATCCCGACCTCGGTGGCCTACCACTTCCTGAAGAACCGCGCGATCAAGGTCACGATGGAAGCCGGTACGATCGTCGGCAACCTGTTCGAACGCTTCCGCGCGCCCCAGAGCTAAACCAGCAACCGGAATCAGGGCGGGCTCCCGCAGGGAGCCCGCCTGCTCCCAAGCGGCGACGATAAAAGGGACGACTTCGATGGCAGAGAATCCGAATATCTCAGAGATCAAGAAGAAAGACGCGGCCTTCGACCTTACGCCGATGATCGACGCGACCTTCCTGCTGATCATCTTCTTCATGTGCGTGACCGAGATGGCCAAGCAGGAACTTGAAGCGCTGACGCTGCCCAAGGCCACCAAGGCGATCAAGGACGAGAAGGCGCCCAAGAGCCGGCAGGTGGTGAACATCACCTACCTCCCGCCCTCGCAGTCCACGGGCTCGGTGCGCTCGGACATCATCATCCGCGGCAAGAAGTACAACGAACAGGAACGCCTGATCGAATTCCTGAAGCTGAAGGTGACGCAGTTCGAGAAGGAGAAGGACGAAAAGGGCGTCTCGCTGGTCTCCGTGAAGATCCGCGCCGACGGCCGCGCCGAATACCAGAAGGTCCAGCAGGTGATGGTGGCCTGCATGAAGGCCGGTATCTCGCGCATTGCGATCGGCACCGAACCCAAGTCGGGTGGCTGAACCGGAAAGCTCTTGAAACAACATTTGTGGAGATGCTGACATGGGTAGAAAGATGGACGACGAATTCAAGGACCCGGAGCTCTGCTTCACGTCCCTGATCGACATCGTGTTCCTGCTCCTGATCTTCTTCATGTGCGCCAGCCGCTTCAAGCAGGTCGAGATGCGCCTCGACGCCTTCCTGCCCACCGACGAAGGCCAGATGGCCGTCCCGGTGCAGCAGCTCAAGAAGCCCGAGGAACTCTCGATCTTCATCAAGGACGACCAGACGATGCGCTCGTCGCCCGACTTCAACCTCAAGGCGACCCGCAAGGCCAACTACTACCTGGCCAGCCGCGACGCGACCCCGGTGCAGGATCCGATGCAGCTCCTGCCCAAGCTCCAGCAGCTCGCGGCCAACCCGGAGCAGGAAGTGCTGATCGCGCTCTACAACGAGACCACCGACAAGGACCAGCTCGTGCCGTTCTTCAACGTGGTCAAAGTGATCGACCTCTGCAAGGCCGCCGGCATCAACAAGATCAAGTTCCAGGCCCCGGCCCAGACCCAGTAATCCCCGCTCGAAACGGCGCATGACGGCCCTCCCTCGCGGAGGGCCGTTTTGTTTCCGGCCCGGCTTGACAGGATGAGGCAAATCCCGAGACTTCGAGTAGACTGGCGGGTCGTCCGATCGAGAGGCGGGAGAGCTTTTTCAGCGTGGCGCATCTAACGATCCTGAACGGGCCCAACCACGGGCGGCTGTGCGGCCTGACCGCCGGGAAGATCTTCCGCATCGGGCGCGACCCGAGCCTGGAACTGGCGATCGACGACCTGAAGGCCTCGCGCGTCCACGTCGAGATCGAAAGCTCCGACGCCGGCTTCGTGATGAAGGACCTGCGCAGCAAGAACGGCACGCTGGTCAACGGCGAACGCATCTCCAACGCCACCTTGAAGGAAGGCGACCAGATCCAGATCGGCGAGACGCGCCTGCAATTCTCGCTGAAAGAGACGCCCAAGGAACACGTCCACCAGTTCGACAGCATCATGGCCGCGCGCCTGCCCGTGGGGGCCGTGCCCACCACCGGGACCGGAGGCGGCGAGGGCGCGTCCGAAGGCTTCGAAACCCTGGAACTCGACGCGACCCTGCCGCTGCTGCGCCTGCAGGGCCACGCCGATCCCACGGGCGTGGAGCCGCCCACGACGGTCGCGTTCGGGCGCGACACGCCCGCGCGGCTGGAACGGGCCAACGTCTGCCTGCGCGCGCTCTATTCCCTCGCGCGGGCCTGCGCGGAATCCAGGTCCACCAAGCAACTGCTTTCCAGCCTGGCCTCGCGGCTGCGCGGCGCGCTGGAAGCCGACCGCGTGACGCCGATCCTGCTCGACGAGAGCGGGCACTGGCACGTCGCGGAACTGAACGCCGAGGCCGCCGGCACCAAGGTCCAGGCGGGCGAGAAGAAAGCCCCCGCCTTCAGCCGCGTGCCCGTCTCGCGCACGATCGTCGATTACGCGATGCGCACGCGCCGTTCGGTGCTGACCGCGCCGCGCACCGACGCGCGCTTCGGCGGGGCGCTTTCCATCGGCGAACAGGGCATCACCAGCGCCATGTGCGTCCCGATCGCCGCGGGCGAGAAGCTGCTGGGCCTGATCTACGCCGACCGCCTGGGCGGGCAGGACTTCGACCGCGAAGACCACGAACTGCTCACCGCCGCCTGCCTGCAGGCCGCGCCGGCGATGGCCAACCTGAACCGCCTCGAAGAAACGATCACGCGCAAGGAACGCCTGCTCGCGCAGTTGAAGGGGCAGCACAAGCTGCTGGGGCAGAGCGACGGGATCAAGCAGGTCTTCGCCTTCATCGAACGCGCGGCGCCCGCCGATTCGGTGGTGCTGGTGCTGGGCGAAAGCGGCACGGGCAAGGAACTGGTCGCGACCGCGATCCACTTCAATTCCTCGCGCAGCGAAGGCCCGCTGGTGATCGTCAACTGCGCGGCGCTGTCCGAATCGCTGATCGAATCGGAACTCTTCGGGCACGCCAAGGGCGCGTTTACCGGGGCCACGGCCGACCGCAAGGGCCGCTTCGAACTCGCGCACGACGGCACGATCTTCCTCGACGAGATCGGCGAACTCTCGGCCGCCTGCCAGACCAAGCTGCTGCGCGTGATCGAACAGGGCGAGATCTCGCGCGTGGGCGAAAGCCGCGTCCGCAAGGTCAACGTGCGTCTGGTCGCCGCGACCAACCGCGACCTGGCGGCCGAGGCCAAGGCCGGGCGCTTCCGCGAGGACCTGTTTTACCGCCTGAACGTGCTGACGGTTAAGCTGCCGCCCCTGCGCGAACGCGGCGCGGACATCCGCCTGCTGCTCGAACATTTCCTGCAGGAAGCGGCGGAACGCTGCGGGCGGCCGAAGATTCGCTTCTCCGACGAAGCCCTGGACGCGCTGGCGCGCTATCCGTGGCCCGGCAACGTGCGCGAACTGCGCAACCTGACCGAGCGCATGGCGGTGCTCTGCCCGCAGGACACCGTCGGGATGCGCGACCTCCCGGCCGAAGTGCAGGCCAAGCTGAGCCCCGCGCCGGGCCTCGAACCCGACACGGAGATGGCGCCCCCACCGCCCGCCGGGACCGAACAGTCCGCGCTCAAGCCGCTCGCCGAGATCGAGAAGGACCATATCCTTCGCATTCTGACGTTCAGCGGCGGCAACAAGAAGCAGGCCGCCGAACTGCTCGGCATCGACCGCAGCACGCTCTACGCCAAGCTTCGGGCGTACGGCATCCTCTCGTCCTAACCGGATCCGGCGAAGCCGGCGACCCGCGCGCGCCCGGAGGCCCACGGCGAGATGAACCAAGACGCGAATCCCGAGCCGTCCGCGCCCGAGGAGGAAGCCGAAGCGCTGAGCCCCTCGGAAGCGCTGCGCGCCATGAAGAACATGGGCCTGGGCGCGGGCGCGCCGCCGGGCGAGACCCTCGTCGATGTTCCGTCGCTGATCGGCCGGCAGCTTGGGCAGTACCGCATCGAGGAGAAGCTCGGCCAGGGCGGGATGGGCATGGTCTTTCGCGCCTACGACCGGCACCTGGACCGCGACGTGGCGCTGAAGGTCATCTTCTGCGGGCCGCTGGACGATCCGCGCACGGCCGAACGCTTTCAGCGCGAAGCGCAGAGCCTGGCCAAGCTGAGCCACCCGAACCTGCTGCACGTCCACAACGTCGGGACCGACGGCGCGCTGCTGTATTTCTCGATGGAGCTGCTGAAGGGCGAGACCTTAAGCCAGCGCGTACGCGAGCACGGCAAGATGCCGGCCGAACAGCTCGTGCCGCTGATGGGCCAGGTGCTCTCGGCGCTGCATTACGTCCACGGCCAGGGCATCACGCACCGCGACATCAAGGGCGGCAACATCATGGTCTGCGGCGCGCGCGCGGTGCTGATGGACTTCGGCCTCGCCAAGGACGAACGCCAGGACGGACTGACCTCCGCCGGCAGCGTGCTGGGCACGCCGGAATACATGGCGCCCGAACAGGCCGACGGGCAGGCGATCGGGCCCTTTACCGACCT
This sequence comes from Planctomycetota bacterium, assembly GCA_026184295.1. GTDB lineage: Bacteria > Planctomycetota > SZUA-567 > H5-PLA8 > H5-PLA8 > JACQFI01. The sequence goes on along the minus strand of JAHCJK010000117.1, from coordinate 11,743 downwards.
CTACAGCCTGGGCGTGGTGATGTACGAGGCCCTCTGCGGCGAACTGCCCTTCACGGGCCGCTCGGCGCTCGCGATCATCCGCCAGCACATGGAAGCCCCGGCCCCTTCCCTGCTCGCCAAGGTGCCCGGCCTGGATCCGCGTCTGGCGGAAGCGATCCACCGCTGCCTGGGCAAGACGCCCGCCGAGCGTTACCAGGACTGCGCGGAGATGGCCGCCGACCTGGTGCAGGTGGCGCGCACGACCGAACTCGCGCAGCTTGCCGCGCGCGCCGCCGAACACCGCACCCGCCCGGCCGTTTCGCGCACCGCCGCGACCCTGCGCGTGCCGGAATCGTCTCCCGGAAATCCGCCTACGCGCGCGCAGGATCCCGCGTCTATGGAAGGGCGGCTGGACGCGGACGAGGCCCCGCCCGCGCGGCGGATGCCCGCGTGGGCCTGGGCGGCCGTGGGCTTCGTGGGCGTTTTTCTGATCGTGTTTGCCATCGGCGCATTGCGCAACCGGGGCCGGAACCGCGACGCGCCGCAGGCCGTGAAGAGCCGCACAATCGAGGGCGGGCCGGACTTCCGGCTCGTGCAGTTCCGCGCGGCCGCCGACCAGGAACACTGGACGTACGTCGTCGAGATCGAACAGCCCGACGGTTCGTGGAAGCAGGAGACGATCACCGGCCGGGGCGAGTTCCAGAAGCGCTTCGGCCTCAAGGAGCCCGCCACGCCGTGACCTTTTCGCTCTCTAGCCTCCGCCGCGGAGCCTGTGTGCTTGCCCTGGCCGTGCTGGCCGCGTCCTTCGCCGCCCGCGCCGAAGAACCGGGCGTGACGCCGGAGCCGCCGCCGAAGGAGCTTCCGCCCGACACGCTCACGCCCGTCGATCCACCCAAGGAAGGCAAGACGCCCGCGCGCCCGGAAGAGGCCAAGACCGGCGAAGCGCCCAAGGATCCCAAGGAAGAGGTCCCGCCCAAGCCCGAAGCCAAGACCGACGAACCGCCCGCCGAGACCGTGGACGTCAACAAGGAGAACCACACGCCCGGCGTGGCCATCGGCCCGAAAGGCCCGACGCTGCCGCCCGACGACCTGCAGGGGCTGCGCTTCATGCCCATCGCGGGTGAGATTCCTCCGGGGCAGCCGGCGGTCTTCGTGCTGAAAGGCGCCGACGCCTTCGTGGACGGCGCAGTGGGCAGCTACATCCTCAAGGACGAATCCGGCCGCCAGCTCGCGCGCGGCATCTTCAAGCCCGGCGATTTGAAGAAGGAGGAAGGCGGGCGCACCTTCTCAGTCGCCACCGACCTCGCGGTGGGCAGCGAACACCTGATCTCGCTGGCGCTGGTCGGCTCCGACGACCGCCGCCTCGAACGCACCGCGGCCTTCCGCATCGCTCACGCCGCGCAATGGAACGGCTGGATCACCCTCGTGCACGCGCCCTACCCCGGCGGGCACTGGGCGGACCTGGCCGAACTGGGCGTGGACGGCGGCATGGCCTACCGGATGAACGCCGAGCGCTTTGCCGAACTGCGCATGGCCGGCGTCCCCTATTATGTCGAAAACATCGCGCGCCAGTTCCTCTCGCGCTACCACGCCGAACGCGGCCTCTGGGAGAAGACGCTCGAGGCGCTGGAACAGAACCCCGACGCCCGCGAGCCGCTCTTCCGAGCGCCGTCGCTCTGCAGCCGCACCTTCGCCGAACAGTACGCCAAGGAACTGAAGCGCCACGCCGCGCAGTACCGCTCCGAAGGCCCGCTCTTCTACTCGCTGGCCGCCGAGCCGTCGGTCACGCGCCTGGCCGCCGCGTACGACTTCGACTTCCATCCGGAGGCGCTCGCGGAGTTCCGCCGCTGGCTCGAACGCGACGCCTACGGCACGCTGGCCGCGCTGAACGAATACTGGGGCACGAGCTTCAAGACCTGGAGCGAGGTCGTGCCGATGACCACGCCCGAAGCGCGCATGCGCATGAAGGACGGCGTCCACAATTACGCGCCGTGGTGCGATTTCCGCGTCTTCCAGGACCAAACGTTCGCGCGCATCCTGTCCGAAGGCGCCGCGGCGCTGCGCCGCGAGGACCCCAAGGCGCGCGTCGGCATCACCGGCGCGATGGGCCCGTTCGCCTTCGGCGGCTGGGACTGGACGCGCCTCGCCGGCGCGCTCGACGTCGTGGAAGCCTACGATATCGGCGGCGCCCGCGCGCTCTGGCGCGACCTCGCTCCCGGCAAGCCGTCCCTGGCGACGATCCCGCTATCCACCACGCCCGAAGGCCTGGAGGAAGCCCGCGCGGCGCTCTGGAACCTGGCGCTGGATGGCGGGCCGCGCGGCGCGCTGCTGTGGGACGAGACGCCCGGCGACGAAGGGCCCACGCGCGTGCTGCTGTCGCCCGAGGGCCAGCCGACCGAGGCCGCCCGCGCGCTCGCGCCGGCCCTGCGCGAACTCGGGGGCCCGCTGGGCCTGCTGCTCGCCAGCGCGCGCCGTTCGACCGAAGGCGTCGCGATCCTGTATTCGCCGGCCAGCGTGCGCGTGAACTGGCTCTTCGAGGCCGACCACCTGCACGGCGAAGGGGCGCTGAAGGCATGGGGCGCGGACACCTCGGCCGAACGCCGCGAGTCCCTGCAACTGCGCCTGCGCGAGAGCTGGTGCAAGCTGCTCGGCGACCTGGGCCTGCCCTGGCACTTCGTCTCCTCGGCGGAGGTGGAAGACGGCGTCCTCTCGCGTCCCGGAGGCCCCAAGGCGCTGGTGCTGCCGCGCGCCTGCGCGCTGAGCGACAAGGAAGCCGAAGCGATCCGCGCCTTTGCCGCGAATGGCGGGACGGTGGTGGCCGACGCGAACTGCGGGCGCTTCGACGAACACGGCCGCCAGCGCAAGCAGCCCGCGCTCGACGCGTTCTTCGGCGTCGATACCTCGCGCGAACCGTTCGTGCCCGAGCCCGAGCGCCTGCTGGAAGGCATCGTGGACGAGACGCCGCAGGGGACGGAACCGCTGCTGACCCCCAAGGAACACGCCGCGCTCCCCCCGCCGTATTCCGACAAGCCGCTGTGGAAGGGCGATCCGCCCGCGCGCCGCTGCACCTACCGCCAAAGCCCCGTGCTGGCCGTGCGCAGCGTGGAAAAAGGCGCGGTCGTGTACCTGAACCTGGCGCTCGACGATTACCTGCGCTGGCGGCTGCATCCGGAGCTGCCCAAGGCCGCGGCCGCGCGCGCGCTGCTGGCGCGCCTGGCCTTCCAGCCGCTGCTGGACACCCAGCCCGTGGACCTGCAGGCCTCCACGCTGCCGCCGGGCACCGAGCTGGCCTGGTTCGGGCTCGGCAGCGGGGCGACGGCCGTGCGCGTGCTGGCCCTGCGCCGCAACCCGCAGGCGCGCCTGCACGAACTGGGCCTGGAAGGCGACCGCAACGACCTCTTCGCCAAGGCCGAACCGTTCAAGCTCGTGTTGCGCGAGAAAACCTGGGCCGCCGACCTGCTCGCGAACAAGCCCGGCGTGAACACGAGCGCGCTCGAAGGCACGCTCGATCCGTCCAGGCCCGCGCTCTTCGCGCTGCGCCGCCAGATCTCGCCCGCGCCCGCCGTCATCGCCGAACTGCAGGTCCGCGCCGGCACGCGCCTGACCTTGCAGGTCGTGCCCGGCCCCGGCGCCGACCAGGGCCCGCGCGTGTACGGCCTGCGGGTCGTGGGTCCCGACAAGAAGGAACGCCAGCGCTACGGCGCGGCGTTCCTGGCCGCGGACGGCAAGTGGACGGCCACGGTGCCGCTGGCGCTCAACGATCCCGACGGCGAATGGTCGTTCGTGATCCGCGACGCGACGACGGGGCTGGAATCGAAACTGGCGGTGCGGGTCGAAGCGGCCCGCTGAGGCCGGGGTTTAGTCGCGGGCTTTCAGGAAAAGCGCGCCGGTGACGCCGTGTTCGAGCGGCACGACCTGCAGGTCGCTGTCGGAACTCGCGACGCCCAGCTTCTCGGCCAGCGCCTTCGGGCAGACGACGACGCGCAGGGGTTCCCCCGGCACGGGCGGCTTGGGCTTGCCCTTCTCGTCCACGGTCTCGGCCAGGAGTTCGTTCAGCCCGAAGACCGCGTTGCAGTCGAGGTAGTACATCATCTCCGGCGCCGAGGCGCCGACCTTCACTTCGTAGACGCGCAGGTTCGTGCCCAGGGTCTTCAGGGTCGTGCGGATCGGCAGGTGCTCGCGCGCAAGCGCGTTGCGTTCCTGCGCGCCCACGGACTTCATCACGAACCAGCTCAGCATGCACGAATAGACCATGATGCCCAGGCAGAGCCCCGCCCAGCCGGGGTTGCCTTCGGCCCACTGGCGCGCCGCGACGAAGACGAAGATCAATCCGAGCACGCCCAGCGGAACCGTCATGAACCACGAAGGCTGCAGGTCCGCGCGCCCGCCCACGCTCTCGAAGATGAGCGGCGCGAGCGCCAGGGCCAGCGCCGCGGGCAGGCCGAGCAGCAGGTGCGCCCAGGCGATTTTTTCTTCGAAGAAGCCGCCGGGCTGCGCAAGCCGCCCCAGGGCCGCGCCGGCGCTGAGCGCCAGCGGCGGGAAGATCGGGAGCAGGTAGTAATCCTGCTGCTTGCGGATGAGTTCGAAGCCCACGAAACCAACGATCGCCGCGACGAGCAGGAAGGATTCGATGCGATCGGCCAGCGTGGGCTCGCGACGGGTGCGCGCGCGTTCGCCCTTGGCGCGGCGCAGGCTCATCGGCCAGGCGAAAAGCAGGAGCACGGTCCACGGCAGCAGCCCGCCGGGCAGCTTGTACAGGTAGTAAAACGGCCACTGTTCCTGCACGTGCCCTTTGCTTACCGCCGGGCTTAGAATCTCGTCGCGCATGACGGTAAAGGCTTCGGGCGCGCGGTGGTGCAGCGCGGCCAGCCAGGGGACCACGACGCCGAAGGCGGTGGCCATCGCGAGCACGAACAGCAGCGTCTTGTGCGCGTTGAAGCGGCGGCGGCGGATCGCTTCGGCCAGCAGCGCGCCGGTCACGACCAGCACCGGGACGTGCCCCTTGCAGAGGATGCCGAGGCCGAGCGTCAGGCCCAGGCCCAGCGCGCAGAAGATCCCCGGGCGCGGCGCGCAGGCCAGCCAGGCCGCGCAGAGGAGCGCGGCGGCGGTGAAGAAGGTGACGGGAATCTCCCCCGTGCCGTGGTGCGCCCAGATCGCGTACAACGGCGAGAGCCCCAGGATCAGGCCCGCCCACAGCCCCGCGGCGCGCCCGAAGACGCGGCAGCCGAAGGCCGCGATCATGAAGACGCCCAACGCGCCCAGCGCCGCCGAAGGCAGCGTGTTGGCCTGTTCGCTGACCAGCCGCCCGGTCGGGTCGGAGCCCAGCATCTTGGCCGAGGCGGCGCTGAGCCAGTACGGGAGCGGCGGCTTGGTGAAGCGGGGCTGGTCGCCCAGGCGCGGGACGAGCCAATCGTCGCGGCGGAGCATCTCGCGCGCGACGACGGCCACGCGGGCCTCGGGCGTCTCTTCGATGGGCAGCCAGATCGACGGCAGGATGTACGAGACGAACATCATCAGGGCCAGCCCGACCGCCATGGCCAGGTCGGCGCGGGAGGCCGAACTCTCACGGGGGTCCAACCCGGGCACGGGCTTCTGCTTCGCGGTGGGCGCGACGTCGGGCTCGGCCAAGAAGCCAGTCTCCGGAAAAGCGTGAGGGAAAGAATACCTAATCTATTATCGGACGAAGCGGTTGGCTAACCTTTGCAGAATCGGGGCGAGAGGCGATAATAGTTCATCGTGTGCACAAGGAAGGTCGGATACGGGAGGCCGAGATGCCCAGGCTCGTGATCCAGCCCGGCATTTTCGAAGGGGACGTCCCGCCGACCAAGACGATTCTGCAGGTGCTGCTGGAACAGCGCGCGCCGATGCACTTCTCCTGCCGGCGCGGGCTGTGCGGGCAGGACCTGATCCGGATTCTGTCGGGCTGGGAGTTCCTGAATCCCATCGGCGATCTGGAGGACGGCACACTGGAACTTCTGCGCGCAAAGGGTAAGAAGATGCGGATGGCCTGCTGCGCCCGCATCGTCGGCGAAGGCGAAGTGACCGTCGAGATCGTCCGCTAAGGCCTGAACGGAGCGTTTCCCATGCGAATTGTGGTCACCGGAGCCGCCGGGTTCCTGGGTTCTCACCTGGTGGACCGGCTGCTTGGGCAGGGCCACGAAGTGATCGGCGTGGACAGCATGATCACCGGCGCCGCCGAGAACCTTCAGCACCTGAAGGACAACACGAACTTCCACTTCATCCAGGCCGACGTGACGAAGTACATCGCCGTCAGCGGCCCGGTGCATCGCGTGTACCACTTCGCGTCGCCGGCCAGCCCGAAGGACTTTCACCGCTTTCCGGTGCACATCCTCAAGGTCGGCGCGCTGGGCACGCTGAACGCGCTGGGGCTTTCGAAGGCCAAGAACGCGCGCCTGCTGCTCTCGTCCACCAGCGAAGTCTACGGCGACCCGGAAGTGCATCCGCAGGCCGAAGGTTACTGGGGGCACGTGAACCCGATCGGCGAGCGTTCGATGTACGACGAAGCGAAGCGCTTCGCCGAAGCGCTGACCATGAGCTACCACAACCAGAACCACGTGGACACGCGCATCGTCCGCATCTTCAACACGTACGGCCCGCGCATGCGTCTCAACGACGGCCGCGTGCTGCCCAACTTCGTCCGCGCGGCGCTCAACCACGAACCGATCCCGATTCACGGCGACGGCTCGCAGACGCGCAGTTTCTGCTACGTGGACGACCTGCTCGAAGGGATCAACCGGCTGATGGAATCGAACGTGACCGAGCCGGTCAACATCGGCAACCCCGAGGAACTGACGATCCTGGAGTTCGCCCAGGAGATCATCGAACTCACCAAATCCAAGAGCACCGTCGAACGCAAGCCGCTCCCCAAGGACGACCCGGTGCGCCGGCGCCCGGATATCACCCGCGCCAAGACCCTGCTGAACTGGGAGCCACAAGTGCATAGACGTGAGGGTCTTATACGCACCATCGAAGACTTCAGGGCGCGCATGAAGTAAGTATTCCGCGATATAAAAAGGTTGGCTCGGCATCTGGAGGATGTTATATTTAAGTTTGGTTTCGAGGTTTATGGCCATGGCTAACGAAGCATCCTCTCCTGTGGCCGATTCCAGCACCGCGCACGAAATCATCAAACAAGAGCCCCGCATGCCGGGCGGTTCCATCGAACTGCTGTACTGCGAAAAGTGCGGCGGCCTGATCCTGGGCGGCGCCAAGAACGCGGTGCCCGCCGGCGACTTCTTCTACTGCAAAAAATGTTCGGCGGCCGCGCCCAAGGGCGAGACCGTGCCGGTGCTGACCCCGGCCTCGCGCGAGACCAAAGAGATTCCCAAGCGCCGGCTCTCGTCGGCCAGCATGCAGCCCGCGCGGCGCGAATCCGGCGCGGCGAACAACCGCAGCAAGGTGCTGGAGCCGCAGTCGCGTTCCAAGCGCCAGACCGGCGTGATCCCCACGCACAAGGAAGCCGGCAACGCCAAGATGGTGTACGGTTCGGTCGCGGCCGGCGCGGTGCTGCTGATCCTGGGCGTAAGCATGCTCGGCGGGAGTTCGAAGCCCGAGACGCACACGGCCGCCACGAAGATCGACAACTCGGTCCGCGAACCCGCGAAGCCGGCCGAACGCAGGGAAATCGAGAAGCCCAAGGAAGCGGAAAAGGCCGTGCTGCCGATGGCCCGCAGCGAGCCTGCGCCGGCTCCGGCGCCCGTGCAGACGCAGAAGGCCGAACCGGCCCCGCAGCAGGCGGTCGAGACCGAATCCGAGAAGGTGCCCGCGGAACCCGCGCCGGCCGAAGCCAAGCAGCGCGACCCCGCGACGATGGAAGAACGCCCCGCGCCCAAGGCGCCCACCGCGACCGGGTCCAATCCGCAGACCGAAGCCGCCCGCGAAGAAGCCCCGTCCGGCAAGAAGCCCGATGCCGCCGAAGAAGACCTGGGCAAGCCCGCCACGCCCGCCCGCGCGCCCAGCAATCCCTTCAGCGTCGCCGAAGGCGGCGAAGACCCGACCAAGGTGATGCCGGGGCAGAAACCCGCCCAGCCGGCGCCGCCCGCCGCCGCCAAGCCCAAGCCCGCGTACGAAAAAGGCAAGCAGTCCCCGCTCTTCCCCGCCGACCGCGACAGCCGCACGGTGGATCACCAGAGCCCCGCGATGACGCAGGGGCAGAAGTCCGGCATCCCCGAGTCCAAGTACGACGGCTGGTCGTGGATGGGTTCCAAACTCGACGGCTGGAACGTGAAGAGCGGCGTGCTGAGCATGAACACGCAGGGCGTCCTGACGCTCGACGGCTACCCCAGCAAGCAGTTCGAACTCTCCTTCGAGGCCGACCTGGGCGCCGGCGGGGCCCTGGCGATCCACGCGGGCTCGTCGAAGAACGGCATCAACCTGATCATGTTCGTGCCCAACGGCGTCATGACCGGCGTCTGGGACCAGACCAAGACGAAGGACAACGTCAAAGGCAACAGCAAGGAAGGCAAGCCCTTCAACTTCGCCAACGGTTTCGTGCCGGTGAAGGTCCAGGTCGCGCAGGGCAACGTCGAAGTCTTCAGCGGCGGCAAGAGCATCTTCAAGGGCCCGCTGCCCAACGCGCCGGAGTTCGGCCAGTTCGGGATCATGTGCCTGGGCGTCAACGGCAGCACGTCCCCCTCGCTCAAGCTGCGCAACGTCACGCTCTTCACGCCCTGAACGCCCGCCGCTCGGCCCTCGTTTTCCTTTAGGTTGATGCCCCGCGCGGCTGGCGTAACCTAGGCGCGCCATGCCCGAAAACGATGCGCCGCCGCCCAAGCCGGCGGCCGAGCCCGACGTTCCGCCGGACGCGCCCGCGCCGAATGGCCACCGGCCCGGCCTGCGCTCGCTCGTGCACTTCTCGGCGCTCTGGCTCGCCTTCCCGCTCACCTGGATCGCGCGCGACCCCAAGGTCGAAGGCCTGGGCGTCTCGCTCGCGATCACCTACGGCAAAGTCTGGGCGGCCGCGATCCTGCTCGGCGGGGCCTTCTTCAACACCGTACTGCTGCCGCGCACGGCGCTGGGAAAATCGATTCTGCGCGAAGGGGACCGGAAAATCTTTCTCGGCGGGCTGATGTATCCGCTCGGCCTGGCGATCGCCTTCCTGATCTACCCGCCCTACGCCGTGGCCGCCGCGTGGGCCGCCCTGGCCACCGGCGACGCCACCGCCGTGACCATCGGCCGCCGCATCCCCCACCCCAAGCTGCCCTGGCATGCCAAGAAGAGCTGGGCGGGGCTGATCGCCTTCGCCGTCGCCGCGGCGCCCGCGTGCACGCTGCTGCTCTGGTGGTGCCCCTCGCCGCTCTTCATGACCGCCGCGGGGTCGCCCGAGTGGCCGTACGTCTGGACGCTGGCGGTGCTCGCGGCCGTCAGCGGCGCGATCCTGGAGAGCCTCGACGGCCCCTTCGACGACAACCTGCGCATCGCGCTCGGCGCGGGCCTGGTCGTCTGGCTCGCGGCGCTCTTCCTCAACTTCGGCACGAGCCACATGCCGCAGGCGCGCGCGTTCCAGCCCGCCTGGTTCCTGCACGCGCTGGCGGTGAACGCGGGGCTGGCGGCGGCGGTCTGGGCGCTGCGCTTCGCGGACCTGCCGGGCTCGTTGGCAGGCGGAATCGTGGGCGCCATCGTGTACTTCTTCGCGCTGCCGCAGGGCTACGCGCTGATGCTCTTCTTCGTCGTCGGCGGCTCGCTGCTCAGCCGCGTCGGGCGCAAGACCAAGGAAGAACGCGGCGCGGCCGAAGCCCGCGGCGGCAAGCGCGGCGTCTCGAACGTGCTCTCGAACCTCGGCGTCCCGGCGCTCTGCGCGCTGGCCTATCCCGCGACGGGCGGGCACCCGGCGGCGCTGCTCGGCTTCGCGGGCGCACTGGCCGCGGCGCTGGCCGACACGGTCAGTTCCGAGATCGGCGCGCTCGGTTCGCAGGCGCCGGTCCTGATCACGACGCGCAAGCCCGTGGCGCACGGGACCAACGGCGCGATCACGTGGCTCGGCACCGCCGCGGCGTTCGGCGCCTGCGTGCTTTTCGCGGGGCTGGCGTGGGGCGCGGGCTTCTGGAGCGTCGTGCGCTTCGGCCACGAATGGAACGTGCCGTCCGCCGGCCCCGGCTGGGGCGCGGTCTATTCGGCCGTCGTCATCGCGGCGGGGATGGCGGGGACGACCGTGGACAGCTACCTGGGCGCGACGGTGGAAGACAAGGTCGCCGGGATCGGCAAGGGCGCGGTGAACTTCGCCTGCACGCTGGCCGGCGCGGCCGTGGCGGGCGGAATCGGACTGCTGCTGGCGGCCGCGTTTTAACTACGGGAAAAGGAAGCTCTCGCCGGCCCAGTGGACTTTTGCGGCGGATGGCGTCGAGGAAGCGTCCAACCCGTCCCGCAGCTTCTCGATCACCGCGTCCCGGTCCCTCGTTCGCACCAACAGCAGGCTAAATGTTACGCCTCGTTCGCCCTGGTAATTCCTCCACCGGCCTTCCGGAGCCAGGGTCTGAAGCACTTTCCGCGTGGCTTCGTCCGTTGCTTCGACATACACGACAGCGCGGTACGGCTCGTCCCGGTATTCGGCGATAACACTCCACGATATTGCTGAAAGCACGACCACCAGAAGCAGAAGATGCAGGTAGCCGAATTGGATGCGTGATTCGCCCGCCCCGGGGCCCGGCGCGTTCACGCCTTCGGGTTCGCCGGAATGTTCGGCGGGAAGGCGGCCTTGCAGGGGTGGCAGTCGGCGCAGTAGCCGAAGACCTGCAGGTGGTGGCGCACCGCGTGGAAGCCGTGCGCGCGGCAGGCCTCTTCCTGAAGGTGTTCCAGGCGACGCGAGATGAACTCGATCACCTTGCCGCAGGTCAGGCAGATCATGTGCTCGTGGTGTTCGTGGCCGTAGATGTGTTCGTAGTACGCGCCGTGTTCACCTTGGAAGACCTCGCGCAGCAGTCCGCATTCGCACAGCACCTTCAGCGTGCGGTAGACGGTCGCCTTGCTGGCCTTGGCGTCCTTCTTTTTCAGGCTCGTGTAGAGCCAGTCGGCGTCGAAGTGTTCGTGCGTGCTGAGCACCGCCTGGAGGATCGCTTTGCGTTCGTTGGTGTACTTCAGGCCGCGGCGCGAGAGCTGGCGCTTGAGGATCGTCTCGGGGGTCTCGGTCTCGCCCGGCGCGATGTAGTGGAGCACGTCCTGCTCGGCCACCGCGGGTTTTTCCGGCGGAGGGAACGTCTCGTGCCCGGCTTCGGCGGAGCGGACTTCGGCGGAAGCGGAATCGTGCGGCGGCGTCATGTCCGTAGGGTAGGCCGCGGGGCGCGCCCCGTCAAGCCGCGCGGGACCGGGCCGCGCGCGGGCGCGGGCCTTTCTTCCTAAAAATTCATGTTCTCGCCTTCGGCCTTCTCTTCCTGGATGCGGCGGAAGATGGATACCGAGTGCCCGTTCTTGGCGCGGTAGCGGCGCCACGTCTCGAACTGTTCCTCGCTGAGCTGGCCCTTGAGTTCCTTCTCGATCTCGAGCGCGTGGCTCTCGGCCATGGCCTGCAGGTCCTGGTCGCTCAGCGCGCGGCGGCCCTCGCGGCGGCGTTCCTCGGTCTTGAGCTGGTAGTCCTCGGCCAGCTTCTTCGAATGCTCGTCCATCGCGGTCTTCAGCTTCTCGCGCGAGCGTTCGTTCAGGTTCATCTCCTTGGCCAGCGCGTCGGGGAGTTCCAGCGATCCCGAGCGGACCTCGGTGACCTCGCGGCGCGCGCCGCCGCCTTCCTGCTGCTTGCGGACCCACTCGCGTT
>JAHCJK010000116.1 GCA_026184295.1 Planctomycetota bacterium | reverse complement strand
CGCTGGGACCTGGGCGAGACCCTGAACGCGCGCGTGGCCGTGCGCGCCCCGGTGGCCGGCGAACCGGTGAAAGTCGAATACGCCCTGACGCCGCTGCCCGAAGACGGCAGCCCGCCGCTGCCGCCCGCTTGGCAGGCCTTTGCCAGCGACACCGGCGTCGCGAAGAACGAACCCGGCGGCGGCGATCCGATGCAGCGCATCCTGACCGGCAACGCGGGCACGCCCGTCGCCGCGGGCGAATGGCTGGTGCGCGTGCGCGCCCTTCGCCCAAACCATCTCGAGATCGGCACGGACCGCGCGCAGGCCGTCGCGCTCGGTTCGAGCCTGGAGGAACGTTCGGTGCGCCCGGACTTTTCCGGGATGGAAGCGGCCGCCGGGGCGGGCGGAACCGGCGGGCGTTCGCTGCGCGCGGACAAGAAGGAACTCGCCGCGCTCCTGAACGACCTCGAGCCGTTCATGAAGTGCGAGACGTTTACGCGCGAGGAACGGACCTCGGCCGTGCCGGTGCCGGCGCTGATGCTGCTGCTCGTCTTCGCGCTGATCGTGGACACCTGGCTGCGCCGCGGCTGACGCGCGTTCGCTTTCCGGCGGCGGCCAAATCCGGTACGCTCGCGCCGTCGCATCGAACCGGCCGGTCTCCGAGGGTCTTCCGCGCTTGCATCTCGTCTGGCTCGCCATTACCTGCGTCATGACCACCGGATTCGGGCAACTCTTCAAGTGGTCGCAGCGCCGGAACGGCCACGGGCCGACGGTGGTCGCGGCGAATTACCTCGTCATGGCCGCCGCCGTGGGCGCGTACCTCCTGGCCCAAGGCGGCCTGCATCTGACCGGCCCGGTGACGCGGCTCGGCGCGCTGACGGGCGGATTCTTCATCGTCGCGATGATCGTGATGACGCGCGCGCTGGAGACCTGCGACGTGGGCGCGGTGCTGACGGCCTTCCGCCTCTCGATCCTGCTGCCGATCGTCCTCGGCATCTGGCTGTGGAAGGAAGCGGTGACGGCGCTGCAGTTCGGCGGCGTGGGCCTGGCGCTGGTGGGACTGGCGATGATGACGTTCGGCGCGCGCGCGCGCAAGACCGGCGCGATCTTTTCCGGCGGGACGCTGGCGCTGCTGCTGCTCGTCTTCTTTTCGCAAAGCCTGAGCCACGTGGGCTTGAGTTCCGTGCACCACCTGGGCCTGGACGGCGAACGCCTGAGCCTCATCTTCGCGATCTCGCTCACGGCCGGGCTGCTGGGCGCGGTGGCGGTCGCGTACAAGCGCCACGTGCCCCGGGCGGGCGAATGCGCGATCGGCGCGCTGATCGGCCTCTACAACCTCGCCAACCTGATCGTGGTGCTGATCACGCTCAGCATGGTCCCGCGCGCGGTCTTTTTTCCGATCGTGGGATGCTCGGTGGTGATCATGGACAACCTCTTCGCGCACTTCGTCTGGAAGGAACGCCTGCGCGCGCCGGCGCTGATCGGAGCGTTCATCAGCGCGGCTGCGATGCTAATGGTGTGCCCGCGATGACCGACGCGACGCCCCGGACCTCCGCGCCGATGGACGCGCGCAGCCGCCGCTTCGCGTGGGGCATGGCGCTGCTGCCGGTGCTCGCGCACGCCGTCCTGCTGCTGGCCGGGCGGGCGGAATTCGAACGCGCCGACTGGAACGGCCTGATCTGGTTTCCCGGCGTCTACCTGCTGCTCGCGTGGTTCTGCCTGCGGCAGCGCGGGCGAGCGCTGCGCTTTCTCGCCGGCGTGTACGCCCTCCTCCTCGCGCTGGCCATCTTCGAGACCGGCTACGCGCTGCTGGTGCCGCGCGTCTCCGCCGACCTGCCCTGGCGCCCGATGAAGCGCGTCTCGACCGCGAACGCCTCCGCGATGCCGGGGGTATCGGGGCAGATCGAATGGACCGTGGGCCCGCTGGGCGTGCGCGGACCGCCCATCGGCCTCGCCGAATTCCGCGCCCAGGATGTGCGCATCCTTTGCGTCGGCGGCAGCACCACCGAGTGCCTGTACGTCACCGACCGCGCGACCTGGCCGTGGCGGCTGCAGGACCGGCTCGCGGAGGCCACCGGGAAGCGGGTCTTCGTCGGCAACGCGGGCAAGAGCGGGCACATCACGCTCAACCACGAGCGCCTGCTCGAGACCTACGCGCTTGCGCCCGCGTACGAGTACGTGGTGCTGCTGGGCGGGATCAACGACGCCGGCGCGCTGGCGCTGCGCCAGGACTACGCCGAACGCGAAGCGAAACTCGAAGAGGAAACCTTTCAGCTCTCGGCGCGGCGGCCGTACTACCGCAAACTCGGCTGCGTCGCCGTTGCCAGTAATCTGCTCGCGCGCTGGTTTACTTCGCTGGCCGTCGAAACCCAGGACGACGCGGGACGCTGGTACGACGTGATGCGCGCGCGCCGCAAGGACGCGCTGGCGAAGAAGGTCATCGCCGAGATGCCCGAGAACCTGGCCGAACGCCTGGCGACGTACAAGCGGAACGTCGCGCGCATCGTCCGCCTCTGCCGCGCCCGCAAGCAGAAGATTCTGCTGCTCACGCAGCCCACGATCTACCGCGCGGACCTCAACGCGGAGACCGCGAAGCTCCTCTGGCAGTACACGCCGGAAGGCGCGCACACGCCGGAGGTCCTCGCGAAGGTGCTCGCGGCCTTCAACGCCGCGCTGCGCGAGGTCGCGCAGGAGGAACGGGCCGACTGCATCGACCTCGACGCGGCCCTGGCCAAGGACACGACGGTCTTCTACGACGACTGCCACTTCAACCTCGCCGGCAGCGCGCAGGTGGCCGACCTGCTCCTGCCGTATTTCGAGAAGCAGGTTAAACAGAAATAGCGTGCTGGAAGCACCGGCACGATAGATCCAAGAACCAAGCGACATCGCCGGCCCCCATCGGCCGGGGCGGCGCGGCCTTCCCTTCGGTTGCGGCGCGGTGGATCGCGCGATACAGATAGTCTGCTTACGTGAACGGCGCACAGGGGACGGGAGGCGGCATGAGCACGAGCGGACTATTCGCGGGCGGCGCGTGGGTGCAGGGCGGCGAAGCGCTGGACGTGAAGAACAAGTACAGCGGCGCGGCGCTGGGCAGCGTGGCCACGGCGCGCCCGGAAGACGTCGAAGCGGCCATCGCGTCGGCGCACAAGCACGCCGAGGTCATGGCCGAGATGCCCGTGCATAAGCGCGCGGAGATCCTGCTGCGCGCGGCCGACCTGATCAAGCAGCGCAAGGAAGCGCTCGCGCGCACCATCGCGGCCGAGGCCGGCAAGGCGCTGAAGATCGCGCGCGTCGAGATCGACCGTTCGGCGCTGACCTTCATGCTCGCGGCGGAGGAAGCGCGGCGCATTCACGGCGAGACCCTGCCGCTGGACGCGGTGCCCGGCGGCGAAGGCTACTTCGGCTTCTGGTTGCGGCGCCCCGTCGGCGTCGTCGGCGCGATCACGCCCTTCAACTTCCCGCTCAACCTCGTCGCCCACAAGGTCGCCCCGGCGCTCGCCGCGGGCAACAGCCTGGTGCTCAAGCCCGCCGAACAGACCCCGCTGACCGCCGTGGCGCTCTTCGAGATTCTGCTCGAGGCCGGCGTGCCGCCGGGCGCGATCAACCTGCTGCACGGCGACGGCGCGGTCGTCGGCGACGCGATCGTCACCGATCCGCGCGTGGCGAAAGTCAGCTTTACCGGCAGCGCGGCCGTCGGGAAGATCATCCTCGGGCGCGCGGGCATTAAAAAGGTGACGCTGGAACTCGGCAACTCCTCGCCGGTGATCGTCGCGCCCGACGCGGACCTGGACGTCGTGGCCAAACGCTGCGCCTTCGGCGCGTTCGTCTACTCGGGACAGGTCTGCATCAGCGTGCAGCGCATCTACGGCGACAAGCGCGTCTTCGAACCGCTCAGCGAGCGCCTCGTCAAGGCCACCGAAGCGATGGTCGTCGGCGACCCGCTCGACGAAAAGACCGACATCGGCCCGATGATCGCCGAGAAGGAAGCCGAACGCATCGACGGCTGGGTGAAGGAAGCACAGGCGGCCGGCGCGAAGGTGCTCACCGGCGGCAAGCGCCAGGGCCCCGTCTACTGGCCGACGATGCTCAGCGGCGCGAAGGCCGGCATGAAGGTGATGGACCAGGAAGTCTTCGCACCCGTGGCGAGCGTGATCGCGTGCGACGACTTCGAAGAATCGCTGCGCCAGGCGAACGCGACCGGCTACGGCCTGCAGGCCGGCGTCTTCACGCGCGACATCGGCCGCGCGCTCCAGGCGATCAAGAAACTCGATTTCGGCGGCGTGGTGATCAACGACATCCCGACCTTCCGCGCCGACCACATGCCGTACGGCGGCAACAAGCAGAGCGGCCTCGGCCGCGAGGGCCTGCGCTTTGCCATCGAGGAGATGACCAACATTCAGATGGTGGCGATCAAATCGTAGTCAAGGCGTCGGAGGCGCGCGAAGCACTTCTTCGAGTTTGCCTATCACAAATTCTGCCTCAAGAAAATAGCTGACCAAATACATCGTCAAAAACAGAGGCATCATGAGCACCCAAACCCACATGGCCTCACGAGGTACCGCTGCCATGCCTGGATGAATCAGGCATCCCACGACGAGGCAGATCGCGATCGCATAGGCGGCGAAAAACATCTTCGGGCGCACATATCCCGATACGGTGGTCCCTTCCGCCGATGGAGCCAAAAGCCCACGAACCGCGACCAGCCTGGAATATCGGCGGCCCTCTGGGAAAAGTTCAAACTCGTTTGCGCCCACCCTTCCGGAAAACCGCATCACATCGAATCCAAGGATTCGATCCTGAAGCGGTATCTTGTCATGCCTTAGGGCCGCTTGCAGGCGCTCGGCTGCTTCCTGCTGGGTAAGGGGCAATTGAAACTTGTACCGTTTGCGCAGCATGGTTCCCGCCTTCGCGAACACAGGTATATGGCCTGCTGACTTCCTTTCCCAATCGATTCATTGCCTCACACCGGCAGTCCTGTTGATATTTTGACATTTTCACCGCATCCCATATCACCTGCCTTACCACATTCCCAATAGGGTGCCCGCATGAAAACGAAGGCCGCCGTCCTCTACCAAATGGAACCGCCCAAGCCGTACGCGACTTCCAAGCCGCTCGTCATCGAAGAACTCGAACTGGACCCGCCCGGCCCGGGCGAAGTGCTCGTCGAAGTCGCCAGCGCGGGCCTCTGCCACTCCGACCTCTCGGTCATCAACGGCTCGCGCCCGCGCGTGATGCCGATGGTGCTCGGGCACGAAGCCTGCGGCGTGGTGCAGGAGACCGGCCCCGGCGTCACGGCGCTGAAGGCCGGCGACCACGTCGTCTTCAGCTACGTGCCGATCTGCGGGCACTGCGGGCCGTGCTCGACGGGCCGCGCGAGCCTGTGCGAGCCGGGCATGCAGGCCAACGTCGCCGGCGCGCTGCTCGGCGGCGGTCGGCGCTTCCGCAAAGTGGGCGGTGACGCGCTGAACCATCACCTCGGCGTCTCGGGATTCTCACAGTTCACGGTGGCCGCGCAGGAATCGCTGATAAAGATCGAGAAGAGCTTCCCGCTCAGCAAGGCCGCGCTTTTCGGCTGCGCGATCCTGACCGGCGTCGGCTCGGTGGTGAACACGGCCAAGGTCGAGGCCGGGGCGTCTGTGGCGGTCTTCGGGATGGGCGGCGTGGGCTTAAGCGCCGTGATGGGCGCGCGGGCCGCCGGCGCGAACCCGATCATCGCCGTCGATCTGCTCGACGAGAAACTGGCGCTGGCCAAGACCTGCGGCGCGAGCCACACGGTCAACGCGAAGCAGCACGACGCCGAGAGCGCCGTGAAGGACCTGACCGGCGGAGGAGCGCAGTACGTGTTCGAATGCTCCGGGCACGAAGCGGTGGGCTTGCAGGCCTTCAATGCCACGCGCCGGGGCGGAACCACCGTCTTCATCGGGCTCCCGCATCCGTCCAAGCGCATCCCGATCTCGCCGCTCACCATCGTAGGCGAAGAGCGCACCATCAAGGGCTCGTACATGGGGTCGGCAGTGCCGAGCCGCGATGTGCCGCGCTTCATGGCGCTGTACCAGGCTGGCCTGCTGCCGATCGACGCGCTGGTGAGCACCACCATCGGGCTCGATGGGGTCAACGCGGCCTTCGATGTCCTCGACCGCGGCGAGGCTGTGCGGCAGATCATCTCCTTCACGTAGTCTTACAGATGTAATTTTCGCGCAGCCGCGACCTGCTCGAACGCGGTGTACATACCTCCAACGTCGCCAAGCCCTCGGCCATCGCTTCTAAAGAGGATACTGCATGCGCTCCCCCGCCCTTGTTGGCCTGCTGTGGACCCTGGCCGCGTGCGCCAGTCTTTCGATGAGCGGCTCGCGCGCCGAAGAACCCGCGCCGGAAAAGCCCGCGAACGCATGGACCTGGGTTGGCTGGGGCGGCGGCGGGTACTACTGGTCGTGCGCGTTCCATCCCGGCAAGAACGGAACGATCTACCTCGGCGGCGACGTCGGCGGCTTTTACAAGAGCGAAGACCACGGCGCGCACTGGAAGATCAGCAACGAATGCCTGGCCAGCTACGGCGTCTTCTGCCTGGCAACCGACAAGCAGAACCCGGACACGCTCTACGCCGGTACCCCCAAGGGCATCTGCAAGAGCCTCGACGCGGGCGAGCGCTGGACGTTGCTCGAGAAGACGTCCACGGGCCCGGCGGCGATGGTCTTCAACAAAGGCGGGAGCGTGCGCGCCATCGCGGTGGACACCAAGAATTCGTCCGTCGTGTACGCGGGCAGCGTGAGCGGCAAGATTTTCGTCAGCAAGGACGGCGGCGCGACCTGGGAAATTTCCTACACGCCCGCCGAGAAGTGCGTGGTGGCCGCGCTGGCGGTGAGCGAGACCGAGCCGCCCGTCGTCTTTGCCGCGACGAGCCTGGGCGTCCTGAAGAGCGAAGACGGCGGCGCGACCTGGAAGGCGCTCCCGTCGCCGAAGCACGCCGCGAGCATCGCGTGCGCGCCCAAGACCGCGCAGGTGCTGTACGGCGCGTTCGGGAAGGACGGCGTGCGGAAATCCGAGGACGGCGGGGCGACCTGGACGCCCTGCGGCGAGGGCATCAAGGAAGGCTGCGCGATCCGCGAGGTGGCCGTGAGCGCGCAGGACGCGCAGCGCGTCTACTGCGTCGGCAACGTGAACTGGGACGGCTACTTTTACGCCTCCGAAGACGGCGGCAAGACCTGGCGCGCGAACCGGTCGATCAAGAAAGAACCCGCGGGCGACCCGACGCTGCCCGAAGACGGCGGCGGCCCCGACGCCTTCGTCCCGCTCAGCGCCACGAAAAACCTCGCGGTGAACCCGCTCGACGCGAACGAGGTCTACGTCGCGGCCAACTGGCGCAACGTCCACAGCACCGACGGCGGCAAGACGTTTTCCGAACGCAACCTTGGCTGCGACATCACCTGCATCACCGACATCCGCTTCGACGCGAAGCACGTCTACGTCAGCGCGATGGACGAAGGCAGCTTCCGCGGCGACCGCAAGGGCGGCTGGGAGGCGCTCTGGCCGCGCAAGTACGACGGCGAGAGCAGCGGGCACCACTGGCGCATCGGGCTCGGCGATTTCCAGGACGGCGCGGCCCGCCGCATCCTCCTGACCAACAGCCCGTGGAACCTGAATCCTCCGCGCAACCAGGCGCTGCTCATCGAGGCCGGCGGCGCGCGCGGCATCGTGCGCGCGGGGCTGCCCGACTACCTGCCGCGCGTGAACTGCATGTGGGGCCAGTCGTACCCGCGCGCGCTGGCCGCGGACCCGAAGAACCCCGACACGATCTACCTTGGCATGGACGGCGACCCGGAACCCGAGAAGAAGCTGCCCGGCGGCGGCGTCTTCAAGTCCGCCGACGGCGGCAAGACTTGGGCGCGCCTGGCCGAACAGCCCGGTTCGCGACGCGTCTTCAACGGCCTCGTCTTCGAGCCCGGCGAACCCGGCCGGCTCTTCTGGGGCGCCTGCGGCAAGGACGGCGGCGTCTACCGCAGCGAAAACGAGGGCGCGTGGAAGCTCGTCTTCAAGGACGAGACCTGGATCTTCAACGTCGAACTCCTGCCCGACGGCGGCGGCGTGCTGGCCGCGGGCAAGAATCTGTGGAAGAGCACCGACTACGGCGAGACCTGGACGAAGCTGACCGATTTCGATGGAATGCAGATCGTCGGCATCGCGGCGGGCGCGGGGCGGCTGTGGGTTTCGCGCGTCACCTGGGGCGAGGACGCCGTGGGCGCGGTAATGGAATCGGCCGACGGCGGCAAGACCTGGACCGAGATCACCGCCGGGCTGCCGTACAAGAAGCCGCTGGTGCTGCGCTACGATCCGTACGAGAAGGCGCTGTGGGCGGGCGGCGTGGGCCTGTACAAGCGCGCGGTGCCCGAAAAATAGATCAACCCGCGTTGTTCGGCATTTGCGTGGGCGGTTTGGGCGGGGCCTTGGGGCCGCCCGATTCGAACTTCCCCATCAGCTTGAAGAGCCCCAGGATGCCGAAGTAGAGCAGCACGGCGAGCAGTTCCTGGCGCTGGGCCATGGGCGTGAGCAGCGCGACGACGAAGAGCGCGCCGACGAGCACGCTGATCAACTGAATCGATGCGAGCGTCCGGGGCGGAATGCGTTCCGCCAGCGCCCACTGCGCGACGCTGATCAGCAGCATGATCGCCAGCACCACCCCGGCGAACGCCGGCACGTATTGCGTGAGTTCGTTCTTCTTCTCGGGATCCTCGGGCAGGGCGATCTCGTGCGGCGCCACGATGTTCATGGCCGCCAGGTCCTCGGCGGAATCGGCGACTTCGGCCTTCAGCACCTGCAGGCGCAGGTTCGGGCGTTTGCTGTCTTCGTCGCGCGGCACCTTCAGAAACTCGTCCACCACCCCCATCCCTTCGACCACGCGGCCGAAAATGGTGTACTTCCCGTCAAGGTGCGGCGCGTCGCCCAGGTGAATCGAAAAGGAACTCTCGCCCGAATTGGGATCGCCGTCCGCGTGCGCCATCGAAAGCACGCCGAAGGTGTGGCGCAGCGTCGAACTGAATTCGGCCGGCAGCCGGCTTACCGTGGCGCGCTGCGCGTCCTGCAGGAGCAGCGTGCGGTCGTTGTGCCCCGAATTCTGGAGCACAAACTTCGGGTGGAGGCGGTGGAAGTGCGTGCTGTCGTAGACGCCCGCGCGCACCATCGCGAGGAAGGACTTGCAGGTCTCCGGGGCCACCTTCGGGTACAGCGCGAAGACGAAGTCGCCGCCGATGGTCCGGAAGACGACGCGTTCCTTGCTCAGCTCGGGTTCTTCCTCGCCGGCGCGAAGGGCGGGCGCGAGGCCCAGCAGGCAGGCGAGCAGCGCCCAGGCCAGGGCTCTCATGCGCGTCGCTCCGCGGCGGCCAGGGCCGGCGCGGGTTCCTCGCGGCCGTGAATCAGGTCCTCGACGTTCATCATCAGCGGGGAGGAGACCCGCGTGCTCTTGAGTTTCCAGATCACGCCGTCCACGAAGAAATGATGGATCTGCACCCCGGCGGTGAAGACGCCCATCGAGAGCATGATCGGAATGCCGAAGGCCTGCGAGAGCCCGTGCGGAATGCCGAAGAAGAGCAGCGCGCCGACGACGAAGTTGATCAGGCCCCAGCGCGCCGATTCGCCCAGCACGTACCACGGCGACGGCTCGATGCCTTCCATGTCCATCTTTTCCTTAAGCTGCATCGACCAGGCGATGAGCATGTACTGAAGGCTGTGGAAGAACGGCACGAATTCGGCGAAGGACGGCCAGTTCGCCCCGGCCACGGGCATGAACCAGATGAACTGCGCGACCGGCGGCAGCAGCATCATCAGCGGCGGGAAGCGCCGGTTGCGCAGGCACCCATGCAGCATCAGCACCAGGAACATGAACCCCGCGATGTACACCCAGAATTCGCTGAAGCGCCAGAGCCACAGCGGCAGGCCCAGCCCCGGACCGCGGATGCCGAAGTAATCGCTGCCCAGCGTGCTCGTGTGCCCGTGGATGGTCGTGCAGATGAACGTGCCGAAGACGAAGCTGGAAAGGAAGAAGCGTTCCACCGGGCCGACCTTGAATCCGCTGCGGCGCGCGTAGATCATCGCCACGCCCACCGTCTGCCCGCTGAAATGGTACGGCGACCAGAGCAGATAAATCATCACGAAAAAAGGCGCGAAATGCAGCGGCGAAGCCATCGCGCCCAACACGCCGGCCGTCACGACCCACGGGATCACCAGCGCCGTGAGCGGGTACTGGCGGATGTTTTCCTTCGAGTGGTACAGCCGGAAACTCGTGGCGGCGAAGTGGGGCCAGTTGCAGACCCACATCAACTGCGCCGAGAGCGTGTAGACGGCTTCGCTGCGCACCCCCGAATGGAAATTGCGCAGCAGCACGAAGACGACGATCGAGGCCCCGCCGGCCAGCAGAAAATCCACGACGGGATGGATGAAGCAGACTTTTCGCGCCCCAGGCTTCGCCGGCGATGCGGCCGCCGCGGCTTCCCCCGATGCAGGCGCTCCGCCCGGATCGGGCGCGGCTCCCGTGGGGAGTAGGGCCTGTTCGCTCATCCTGTGCTCCGAGGGCCGGAGGGTCAGCGTGTCAGCCTGCGCGCGAGATGCTCGACGATGCGGGCGCCGTGGTCGCGCGAATTGTCGATGAAGACGCGGTCGGTGTCCAGACCGGCCTGTACCGTGCCGGCGACGAACAGGCCGGGCACGTTGGTCTCGCACGTCGCCGGATCGAACCGGGGCACCAGGCTCCCCGCGTCCACCTCGACGCCGCAGTTGCGCAGCAGCGTCTCGTCGGGACGGTAGCCGATCAGCACGTACGCCGCGTCGGTGGACACGAACGTGCCCTCGCCGCCGGCGGCGCCCGCCTTGCGGATCACGGCGCCCCTGGGTTCCTGGGTGAATTCGGCCACCACGCTGTTCATGTGTGCCGTGATGGAGCCTTCTCGGACACGGTTTTCGATGTCCGGCAGGATCCAGTATTTCACGCTTTCGTGGAATTTCTGGTCCCGCACGGCCATGGTCACGCGCGCGCCGTTGCGCCACAGGTCCAGCGCCGTCTTGCAGGCCGAATTTCCCCCGCCGACGATCAGCACCTCTTCGCCGTAATGCGGATACGCTTCGCGGAAGAGGCTCTTCACCCAGGGCAAATGCATCCCCGGCACGTCCAATTTGATCGGATTGTCGAAGTAGCCCGTGGCGATGACCACCGCGCGCGCCCAGTGGGTCTTCATCAGGCGGTCCTTGCGCGTCGAAACGCAAAAAGCGCCGTCGGCGGCGCGGCGGGCTTCCAGCACTTCTTCGTGAAGCGCCAGCGCGAGTCCGAAGCGCTTCGCAACCGCGCGGTAGTACGCCAGCGCCTGCTGCCGGTTGGCCTTTTCGTCGGGAATGGAGAGCGGCACGCCGGCGATTTCCATGCGGTCGCGCGTGGTGAAAAAGGTCAGGTAGTTCGGATAGTTCAGGAACGAATTGGTCAGCGCCCCGCGGTCGAAGACCTTGACCGAGAGCCCCGCGCGGACGGCTTCGCACCCCACGGCAATGCCCGTAGGCCCCGCGCCGACGACCAGCAAATCAAGCATGTCTGAAGACATGCGGGGACTATAGCAAGGCGCAGGGAAATGGACAACAGACAGGGACAGGGGTCAGGATTCAGGGATCAGGGGAGGAGCAGCGCTGGCGCGCTGCAGTTCCTTTCAAAGAAAAGCGGCGAAGCCGCTCCGTCCCTGACCCCTGAATCTTGTCCCCTGCCGTCACGGCACATACTTCATCGTAAACACCGTGTGCTGGTACGAGAGGATCACTTGATCGCCGCGGGGGTCGTACTGCAGGTAGCCGTTGATCAGCGCGGGGCCGGCGGCTTTGAGCTGCGACCACGCGTTCTTGGCCGGATCAAAGACCCAGGTGTCCTCGGCGGTCATGCCGTTGATCAGGTAGACGTCGTGCTTGGCGACGTAGGTCACGCCCTTCATCCCCGCGCGCGGGTCCTTTTTCGGATCGTCCACCGCGTACGCGTCGGGCAGCGCGCGGTACTCCTTCGCCTTCGGGTCGAACGTGCAGCACTTCGGCCCGAGACGGAAGACCCACAGGCCGCGCTTCTCGTCCCACGTGCTGCGCGCGTTGTAGAGCGACATCGGAGCCTTGTTCTTCAGCGGGACCTTGGCCCAGGCCTTGGAGGCCAGGTCGAATTCGGCGTAGAAGTTGCCGCCGTCGTTCAGGAAAAGCAGTTTGTTGCCTTCGGGCCAGTGCGTCAGGTGGTTCTCGTACGGCGAGCCCGTGTAGCCTGCGGTGTTCAGGCCGCCGTCGATGCGCGTCCAGCGGCGCGTCTCGAAGGAGAACTTCCACGTGGACTTGTCGTCGAGCGCGAGTTGTTCCTTCGCGGCGGGTTCGACGCCGTCGCCGAGGCAGGTCTTCCAGTTCGCGCCCAGCACCAGATACATGGCGTCCTCGCCGGGCACGTAGCAGATGCCGTCGTAGGTGTGGCGCGGGCTCGGCGTGACATGGTCCTTGAACGCCGGCAGCAACTTGCCCTTGCCGTACGATCCCCCGCCCCAGTTGGAGACGTCGATCGCCGGCGCCTGGTTCGTGGCCGGGTCCCATTCCACCGTCGTGTTGGTGTAGTAGCCGGGCGAGAAGCCCAGCGTGTCGCAGTGCACGCCCGTGCGGATGATCAGCGTGTTCGTCTTGGTGCGGAAGAGGTTGTCGCTGTAGCCGTCGGTTTTCACCCAGCGCGCACTCTTGTCGTTCGCGGCGTCCGCCGGAAGTTTGAACTCGGGCGCCGCCGCCACCCACGTGTTCGCGGGCGTTTCCGCCGCGGCCGTCCACATCTGGGCCGCCAGGGCAATCACGATCACAAGGCTTGTATTCATCTCGCGTCTCCCCCGTTCCAGCGACCGCGTTCCTTACTTTATTTCACTCAATTCGAACGGCGAGGCTGGCAGGCCCGCTCCGTTCACCAGGTTTCCGTCGGGCCATTCACGATAGGCATAGCGCACCACGTACGGTCCAGCGGATGCCGGTAGTTTGATGCGCACCGTGGCACCCGTGACGGAGGCTTCTGCCGGAGCAAAGTGTCCGTCGGCTCCCGCGATATCAACCTGCCTCAAGGCGCCATCGCGCGCGGTCAACCCATCGGCATGCATAAACGATAGAACCACAGCGCCGTTCTCAATTTTTGCGCCAGACACGAGTGGTCCTGAGCCTTCTATTTTCTCGCCGTACACCTCGGCACGCGCCGCCAATGCAAGCCGCTCGGCAATCGCCTTCTTCTCAGGTGGATGCAGGTTTCCGGTGGTCAAATCGTACGAGACCGACATGGCCGCGTGCGGAACCAACGCGAGCGCGCGCCGTTGTTCGTCGCGCACGCGAGCCCATCCGGCAATGACCTCACGCTGTTCCGGCGTGGGCAAGGCCTTGCCGTGAATCTGATCGGAAGCCAAGCCGATACGCGCAAGTTGCACGAACAGGAAGGGAAAATCGCCCTGTCCCCAGTCTCGGCGCCAACCTTGGATCAGTGCGGAAAGCCGCAGATCGTACCCAATGCCAAGCGGATCCTTGGGGGCCGTTGCATTGGCTTCGCCCTGATACCAGATCGCTCCTCGGATCGCGAAAGGCTGCATGGCCTTTACCTGCCGTTTGTACAGGTGCCCTTCGGCCAGCTTCCCATTTTTCACACCCGCGATTTCAAATGCCGGACTCCACTCCCAGATATTCGTGGCATTGTAGGCCGAATGGATCAATCCCACGGGCACGCCGAGCTTTTCCTGCAATGCAGCGCCAAAGTAATAGGCCGTTCCGGAAAAAGGCGGGGCCGATGTGCGGTCCGCCACCTGCCAACCGAGAAATCGCAGCGCGGGGCGGTTCGGCGCATAGCTCGATTCCATGAAACGCTGAAGCCGCAGTTTTGGGTTCGGCTGGTCGAGCTTCAGTCCGGCGAAATCCTTGCTGTACGAGAGCGCGTAATGCATGTTCGATTGGCCCGAGCATAGCCACACCTCGCCGACGTAGATGTCCTTGAGGTTCAGTTCCACGCGGCCTTTTACAGACATTTCAAACGGGCCTCCCGCGTCGCCGGGAGCCACATCCACGCGCCATTCGCCGTCCGTGCCCGCTTTGGCTTCGTACGTTTTCCCACGAAAGGATACGTTCACCGCATCGCCAGGATGCGCCGTGCCAAAGACCGGTGCCTTTTCTCCGCGCTGCAGGACCATGCCATCGCCAAGCACAGAATTCAGGAGCAACTCCGCGACCCGTACTTCTTTCAATTCAATGGTCGTTCGCCCGGCTATGCGCATGGGAAATGGTCCGCCTGCGGCGCCTGGCTCCACATCCACGCTCCAATGACCTGTCTTGTCGGAGACGGCCGAGTAGGTGGTGCCCCGATATTCGATGGCGATCTTATCGCCGGCCGCCGCGGTGCCTGATAGGCGCAACGGGATCTCGGCCTGGAGCGTCATGCGTTCGCCAAATTCCAGATCAAGGTAGACATCGCCCTGAGCAGCCTGCACCCAATGGGCGCAAAGCATCATCACGCAGGCACATGCGAGCGTGCGAACTATTGGCGCATTCCATGAGTTCGGGTTCACTTGGACGCCTCCTTCTTGTGCCGGTAGATCCAGACGCGTTTGTCCGAACCGCCCGCATCGACCCAGAACGTGACGCCGTACGCCTCGATCGGCGCGGCGATGACGCCGACGCTCTTGATCGGCGTGTCCTTGGCGGCGTTGCCGAGTTTCGTCCAGGTGTCCGCGTCGGGATCCCACGCGTAGAAATCGTCCTTGGCCGAAAAGACGAGCACGTCGCCCGTGGCCGGATCGGGGATCGCAGCGGCGTAGCCGGTGTTCATCCCGATCTTGATCGGCGCGTCCTTCTTCGCGGTCACCTGGCCTTGCGCGTCCATCACCGCCACGGCGGTGTCGCGGTCGTTCCCGCCCAGCATGTACAGGCATTTGTGTTTGGCGTTGTAATGGCACATCACGTGGGCGCTGCCGATGGGCAGGTCCTTGGCGATCACCGACCACTTCTGCTGCGCGAGGTCGAACTTGAACGCGCTGCGCTGGTAGAGAAAGACGAGCGCCTTCATGTCCGGGAAGTATTCGATGGCCAGCCCGAGCCCCAGGCACTGGAACGGGCAAGGCGGCAGTTTGCTCCAGGTCTTCTTGTTCAGGTCGAAGGCGTGCACCTGGTTGGTGCCGTTTTCCAGGTTGTAGAAGACGCCGTCTTCGGCGTTGAGCGCGTTCGTGCCGTAGGGATGACCGAAGACGACCTTCGATTCGTACGGCGGCGTGGCCTCCCAGGCGTTGGAACGTTCGTCGTAGCGCACAAACTTCAGTTCCTGGCGAAAGCCCATGAAGAGGAACTGCGCGCGCTTGGGGTCCCACGCGCCGTCGTCGCCCCAGGTGACGATGGCGTAGCCCTTCGAGGTCGTCATCAGTTCCTTGGTCAGGCCCTCGGTTTTCACTTCTTTCCACGCGCCCGGCGCCAGGCCGGCGGCCGCCTGCGCCAGGGCCGAATTTCCCGGCGGTGCCTCCGCCGCCAGCAGCGAAGGCGCGGCCGGCAACGCCGCCAGCATGCCCAGGATTGCGAACCGGAACGTCGTCGGCATGGCCCTCTCCCTCGCTGCCGTGGATTACGGGTTATCTCTTGGCGCTCTCGGCCACGGCCGCGCCGGCGGCGGCCAGGTCCATCGGCACGCCCACGCGCAGCGGCGTGCGGCGGAGGCGCTGGAACTTCCAGAGCAGCAGTTCGACGGCCGTGCGTCCCAGTTCCGTCCCGTCGATGAAGATCGGCAGCGCGGGCCCCTGGTACGGACCGTCGGCCGCGCCCGCGGAGAGCACGCGCACGCCGCGCGCGCCCAGGCACCGCTGCACGCCGTCGGCCTGCTTGATCGAATGGCAGACGAGCGCCTGCGGGCGCTGGGCCTCGGGCAGCGCAAGCAGGCCGGCGGCCAGCGCCTCTTCCTGCCCCACATGCTCGAAGGCCACGGCGGATTCCGGGACGGGCAGCCCGCATTCGTCCATCGCCGTGCGGAACGCGTTCAGCCGCAGCATGCTGTCGGGATCGACGCGGCGCTTGCCAAGCTGATACGCGCGCACTTCCTCGTGCGGCATCTCGGTCGAAGGCGCCGCCGCTTCCATCAGCGAGCCCACGAAATGCATGCGCGTGCAGCCGCTTTCGGCAAAGCGCTTCACTGCCGCGCGGTAACCCGGCAGCGGATCGACGTACACCTGGTCGGCGCGCGCCGCGTAGCGTTCGTTGGGAAAGTCCACGAGCACCGTCGGCAGGCCCAGGCCGAGCAGCCGGTCGAGAAACGGTTCTTCGATGATGCTGAGCGTGATCAGCCCGTCCAGGTTCGCGGCCGCGATGTCCTCGAAATTCGGGTGGCGCGCGCGGCTGAAGGAGGACTCTCCGATCGCTTCCAGCGTCACGCCACGGGTCACGCTGCGCCAGGTGGCGCGCGTGGACTGGCGTTCCTCCACCTTCGGCCACTCCGGCAGGACCTTTTCCACGCCGCAGGCCTCGATCGCGCCGCGCGTCATCGCGCCCTGAAAGAAGCTGTACAGCCGTTCCGGCAGCACCGACCGGAACCAGAGCAACCCGATGCGCAGATGCCGCCCGGGAATCAGCGGCGGGGCCTCGCGTTCGGCCACGTAGGAGCCGTCCCCGCGGCGCCGCACGATCGCGCCCTCGCGGACGAGTTCGTTCAGGGCGCGCACGACGGTCTGTTTGCCCGCGCGCAGCAATCCGGGGAGTTCGGTCTCGGTCGGGAGCTTGGATCCCGGCGGATAATGCCCCTCGGTGATCTGCCTGCGCAGGGTCTCGAGCACCTGACGGTGTTTGAGCGAGCCGGGGCCGGAAGCGGTCTTCATACGTTTAGACTACACCAAAACACCGGTGTTTTATTACAAAAACATCGATGTTTAAATAAACAGTATAATACATTGGTTTAAAACAAGTTACAAAGCACTCTCAGGACCTTATCGCCGCTTTGAAACCGAGCGTAAACCAGCTATCGTTTGCACATCCGAACGCGTCCTATTCGGGACACGGAGGCGGCATGCGCGGAAGGCTCCTTCTTATAGTCCTGTGGGCGTGGTGCGCGGCCGGCGGGCTGCGCGCCGAACAGGCCGGCCCCGCTCCGGCCAAAGCCCTTTCGAAGGAACTCGACGCGTACCTGAAGCGGCCCGAGCGCGAGATCGACCTGGGCCTCGGCGCGCTGTGGATCAGCAAAGAGGAACGCCCCAAGCTGGACGTGGACGCCGCCGCGCGGGAGCTGGACGACCTCGCCCGCAAGCTCGCCCCGGAACTCGCCAAGGCCGGCACGGCCTCCGGAAAACTGGACGCGCTCCGCAAGCTGCTCTTCGACCAACAGGGCTACGGCCTGCCGAAGAAGGACGACGCCGCGGCCTTCCTGCTTTCGGACGTGCTGGCGAACAAGCGCGGCAACTGCCTGGGGCTCTCGGTGCTCTGCCTGGCCCTGGCCGAACGCACCGGCCTGCCGCTCCACGGCGTGCCCGTGCCAAGCCGCGACTCGGGGCCGGGGCACCTGCTCGTGCGCTACGACGACGGCACGACGCGCTGCAACTTCGATCCGACCGAACGCGGCGCCGCGCGCGACGACGAACACTACCGCGCGCTCTTCAAACTCACCCCCGACGACTTGAAGGCCGGCTACATCCTCGGCAACGCGCGCAAGCGCGACGTGCTGAACCTGCTGCTGGTGAACCTGGGCGGCGCGCGCGTGGAATCGCGCCGCGCGGCCGAGGCCCTCCCGCTGCTTGAAGGCGCCCTGGCGCTGAACCCGTCGTACGCGCCGGCCCACAACAACCTCGGCGCGGCCCGCCTGAACCTCGGCGACCTCGCCGGCGCCGAAACGGCCTTCGCCCAGGCGGTCAAGCTCGACGGGAACTACGCGTCCGCGCACGTGGGCCTGGCCGGCGTCGCGGTCAAGCGCGGGCAGTTCGAGAAGGCCGAAGAAGAAGCGATGACAGTGGAAGCGCTCGAACCGGCCAACGTCGAAGCCAAGGTCGTGATGGCCAACGTCTACCTTGCGCGCAAGAACTACCGCGCGGCGCGCTCCTCCTTGAAGGAAGCCCTTCGCCTGCGCCCCCGCGACGCGCGCCTGACCTGCAACCTGGGCGCCGCCTGCATGGCCGAAGGCGAATTCGGCGAGGCCACCCAGGCCTACAAGGACGCGCTCGAAGCCGAACCGGAGAACCTGGACGCGCAGTACGGCCTCGCCGAGGTACAGCGCCTCACCGGCCAGACGGCGCAGGCGCGCGCGGCCTTCGAAGCGATCCTGAAGAAGGCCCCCGGGCACGTGCCGACGCGCGTGGCTCTGGCGACCATGGCCGCGCAGGCCAAGGACACCCGCACGGCGCTCACGCATTTTCAGGCCGCGCTGAAGGAAGACCCGGCGAACGCCGACGCGCTGACGGGGCTGACCGAGATGTACCTCGCGCAGGGACGCCCCGAAGAAGCCGACCGCGTGCTCGCCGATGCGCGCAAGCTGCAGCCTGAGAATACGGCGCTCGCGGTGTTGAGCGCCGACGCGAAGATGCGGCGCGGAGAATTCAAGCACGCGCTGGCGCTGCTGGACGAGGCCCTGCCCAAGGTGGCCGAAGCCAACCGCGTGCCGCTGCAGCAGCGCATCGCCGTTTGCTGCGGCAAAATGGGCGACCACCGCCGCGCGCTGCAGGTCGCGCGCGAGATCCTGAAAGCCGAAGCGAGCGACCTGACCGCGCTGCATCTGGCGGCCGCCGCGAGTGAAGCGCTGCGCCAGAACGCGGACGCAGTCGGATATTTCAAACGCATCCTGGAACTCGATCCAACGGACAAGAACGCGAAGGCCGCGCTGGCCCGGCTGAGCCGCTAGCGCAAAGTTCCTTCGTGCATCGCGCGCACGCTTGGCGTAGAATCCGCACGGTCACGCGCCTATGCCTACCCCATCGCCCGCGCCCCGCCGGGGCCTCACGGTGTCCGCATGAGTTCCGGCCCCTGGTCCGAGCATCTCTCTCGCCGGCTCGCGGCGCTTAAGGCCGCGGGCCTGCAGCGTTCGCTGCACATCGCCGAAGGCTGCGGCGCGCGCGTGGTGCTGGGCGAACGTGCGGTCGTCAACTTTGCCAGCAACGATTACCTGGGTCTGAGCGCCGATCCGCGCGTGGTCGCCGCGGCCCGCGCGGCGCTCGAGCATTCCGGCGCGGGCGCGACGGCCAGCCGGCTGCTCGGCGGGACCAAGCCCGAACACGCGGCGCTCGAACAGGAACTCGCGCGCTTCAAGCGCAGCGA
>JAHCJK010000115.1 GCA_026184295.1 Planctomycetota bacterium | reverse complement strand
CGCCCAGCCAGGTCATCGCCGCGAAGACCGGCGAGGCCATCAGAACACAAAGCACGCCTTCGCCCAGAAAGAGGAAGCTGGCCAGCGCGTTGAAGAAGAGGCTGAAAAAACAGGTGCTCATCACGTGTTCGCGCCGCGAGACCTGCGAGGCCACCAGCATCGAGGAAGCGAAAGGCAGGAAGAGGAAGAGCAGCGCGGTGAATTCCAGGCGCGTGAGCACCAGCAGCAGGTACAGCATCACGTAGCTGCCCGTACCCGCGAACATCGCTCGCAGGCGCGCGTGGTCCCACGCGGGAATTTCTTCCGGGCCGCGCTCGGGGGCTTGCGCCGCATGCACGATCGTCATCCGTAGCTCTCCTGCACCCGGACCACCGCCCAGACCAGCAGGCCCGAGGCCGCCGCGAGCAGCAGCAGGCGGCTGAGCCGCACGCGCCAGGAGATCACCACCGCGACGATAAAGAACACACAGCCGAGCGAGGCCAGCAGGGGAGGGAAGGGCGGCGGACCGCTCAGCGGCGCGCCGTCCAGAAGCTGGACGCGCTGGCCGTGAAAGACCGCCCAGTTCAGCGCGAAGAGGTACATCACCATGCCGAGCAGGCCCAGCCACAGGCTGGCCAGCGCGCGGCTGCGCGGCAGGTGCGCGGACTGTTCCAGTTCGCCGCCGGCGGTGGCATCGTTCATAGCGGTTCCCGCGTTCGAAGGGAACAGTCTATGCGATTCCGCGCGGGCGGAAACGATTTCTGCTATTTCGGCGGCGCTGAAATCCGCGAAACGCGGCTACTTCAGGCCCAGGAAGGTCCGGTAGACGGTCTCGAAGAAGCGGACGTCGTGCAGGGTGTCTTCGCCGCTGGAACGGAAGGGCGTCCCGTTGCGCACGCTTTCGACGAAGTGCGCGGCCTCGCGCTGGTAGCTCCAGCTCCAGCGTTCGTTGGGATCGCCGGGCATCGCGGTCGTGATCTGCTGCGACTTGCCGGCCTTGTAGATCTCGACGCTGGCGGGCACGTTCTTGAGCAGCAGCGGCGGGGCCTCGGTGCGAATCCAGCCGTCGCGGAAGTACACCGTGGTGTGTTCGTCCCAGCCGAAGTGCGACATCGCGCCGCTTTCGATCACCGCGCGCACGCCGCCGATTTCCAGCACCGCGATGCCGTGGTAGCCGTTCGACGGGTCGAAATCGACGCTGCGCACGTTCACGTCCTTCGCGTCCATCAGCCAGCGCATCAGGTTCAGGTTATGCGTGTACTGCTGCAGGTAGTTCAGGTAGCCGTTGGCATGCTGCTTGGGCAGCCAGTCCGGGAGGTTGTTTCCGCCGGGCCCCGCGGGCGGCTTTTCGTCGGTCGAAAAGATCGGCTGCGAGTTCCCCGCCGTCCACTGCTGCCCGCAGAAGCCGTGCGCGCGGATGTACGTCACCGGACCGAGTTCGCCCGAGGCGCGGAATTCGTCCATGGCCTTCTTGACCAGTTCGTTGCCGGCGTCGTAGCGCTTCATGTACGCGACCATCAGGCGCGCGCCGCCCTGCTTGGCCGCGGCGAGCATCTTTTCGCCCTGCGCGACGCTGACGGCCATCGGCTTTTCCATGAAGACGTGCTTGCCCGCGCGCAGCAGGTCGGCCGCGATCTCCGCCTGGGTCTCGTACGGCGCCGAGACGCCCACGGCGTCGATGTCCTTGTCTTCGCAGAGGTGCAGGTGCGAGTCGTACTGCTTGGGGATGGCGTACTTTTCGGCGACCATCCCGCGCAGCTTGGGGCGCACTTCCGCGATCGCGGCCAGCTTCGCGTTGGGCAGCGCGCTGAGGTTGGGGATGTGAATCGACTGCGCGACGAATCCGCAGCCTACGTAGCCAAGCCGGACGGTGTCCATGGTCTGCTCCCGAGGTTCCCCTCACTGTAGCTTTCGGGACCCGGGCAGGTAAATGGACACCGGCGAGATTGTGATGGACAAAAGCAAGGTTCGCCGCAGGCACGATGTGGCGTGCGGCTAGTTTTCTTTCTCCAGCACCACCAGGCAGTTGCTCGTGCGACCGTCGGACGTGGGGGACATCGCGCAGGTCTGCTTGATGCGCCAGCCATTCTTCAGCAGATCGTTCAATTCCGAGAGGTTGCCCTGCCAGCCATGCTGGAGGACGAAGGCGCGCTGACTGCCCTTGGGGGCCTCGGGTTCTTCGGCCTGCGGCTTCGCTTCTTCGGAGGGAAATTCAAGGGGCGTCGCTTCGGCCTGCGCGGCGGCGGGCACCTCCCGCGGAACGGCCGTCTTTTCCAGCGCGCGCGCCCGTGCGGCGTCCTGTTCGGCTTTCTGCCTTTGATCGAGCGCGTAGAGCGCGTCCTCCTGGCGCTGGCGCGTATTGTTGGTCCAGGTGAGGAAACCGACCAGCACCAGGCCGGCCACGATGGCCAGGACCACCAGGCCCACGCGCGCGCCGTTATCTTGGTAGGACATAGGGCATCTCTCCGCAACAGGTTGGCCACCAGCTAATAAGGATAGGGCGTCATTCCTTTGGGCCCGCGGGAAAAATCCGGTCAGCTCAGGAAACCCCACGATTGGAGCAGGTCGCCGTCGCGCATCCAGCGTTCGCCGATGTCGGTGCGGTAGAACATGTTCGGGATCACGATCTGCTTCACGCGCCCGTAGGCTTCCTTGCGGGCGTCGAGCATCGTGCTGGCGCTGCCGGTGACGACCAGCGCGTAGCCGCTGCTGCCCGCCAGGCGCCAGTCGCCGTCCACGAGCTTCACGTCGCAGGGATGCAGGCCCTCGGTGAGCGGGCGCTTGAAGATGACCGCGGCGTCCTCGCAGTACTTCTTGAACGCGGCCGGGTCTTCGAACGGGTACGGCGGCACGGCGACGACCACCGCGGTCTGGAAGCCGCGCTTCGTCCGCAGGTGGCACGCCTGCCCGCGCGCGAGCGCCGGGAGCAGCTCGCTCCATTTGGAGAGCACGCCGTCGATCTGCAAGTTGATCGTGGGGTAGCCGAAGCGGCAGGTGGCTTCGAGCGGGACGATGCCGCGGTGGCTGGCGATGCAGTTGAGGTCGAAGTAGCCGACGAAACCGCTCGCGGCCAGGCGTTCGCGGAAGCGCAGGACGGTCTCGCGCACCAGCGCGATCTCGCCGGTCCAGAAACTCGTGGTGCCCATCTCGCCCGTGGACGGCCCAATGTCGCCCGGGAAGAGCTTCTTGTGTTCGAAGTTGACGAGCGCGGGCAGGACGAAGTCCTTGCCGTTGAAGAACGCGCCGACGGCCACTTCGACGCCGGCGGCGAACTTCTGCACCTGAAAGCCCTGAATCTTCGCGCCCCAGCCGCGCTTGAAAAACGCGAGCGTCTCGGCAACGTCGCGGCCGTCGTCTTCCTGGCCGACAAAGCTGAGCACCTTCTCGTTCTGCGCCTTGCCGTTGGGCTTGACCACGTAGCGGTCGGGGTGTTCCTTCACGAAGGCGATGGCGCGCTCGAAGGCGTCGGGCCCTTCGAAGTCCCAATTGGGCAGCACGGTCAGGCCCGCGGCCTGCATCTCGGCCTGGCCGAACTCGCGGTCGAACTCCAGGCGGTCGGCGTAGACGCTTCCGCCCACGACGGCCTTGCCCGCCGCGCGCAGCTTCTCGCACTCGGCGCCCCAGCCGACGTCGTCGAAGACGATGGTGTCGGCCCAGTCCAGGTGCGCGCGCCAGTCGTCGGTCTTTTCGACGAAGCCGTCGCCGACGTCGCGGTCGAGCTTGCTCTGGATCCACATGCGGACGTTCGCGCCTTCGCGTTTGCAGGTCCACGCAAGGTCGATGCTGTTGCCGTAGGTGCTGACGAAAAGAATGTTCGCGTTCATGGCGCGCATGTTAATCCGCGGCGCGCGGAACTTTCAAAAAATCGCGCGGAATTCCGGACGGCTATTCCACCGCGTGCCCGGCGAGGAACTTCAGCGCCAGCAGCAGCGCGAGGCCCGGGCCGAAGACGCCGAGCACGAAGATCGTCCAGTGGCGTCCCTGAAATTCCACGAGCGCCGAATGCAGCAGCCAGAACTGCCCCGTGATCATCCACACCACCGACTGCGCGTACAGAATGAGGCCCAGGGCCGCGACGGGCAGGCCGCTCAGCACCGCCCCCGACTGCGCCAGCACCACGCCGAGCCCGATCACGCCCCAGCCGCCCAGCGCCAGCAGCAGCGCGGGTATCCAGACGACCGGGCGCAGCAGCCCCGGCGTAAGGTCCGCGATGTGTTCGACCAGACCCCGCGGGCCGGGGTCTTCGGCGTCTTCTTTCGGGGCCAGATCAGCGCCCGTCACCAGGTTCACGCCGCAACGCACGCAGACGACGGTCTCCGCCGGGTAGTCGGCGTGGCACTTCCAGCAGTGGCGTGCGTCGGACATGGGCAAAAGGCCTCACTTGCGCGGTATCCGATCCCGCTTAACCTTTTTGTTCCGGAAATTCCAGAGGTTCCTTCCGAACTTTTTCAGGAGACGACCATGAAGATCGCGCTGCAGCTCGGCCTCATCCCCGGCACGGCGGTGAGCGAGAAGGTGAAGTGGTGCAAGGACCACGCCGTGGACGGCATCGAGATCAGCGCGTGGAACTACAAGGTCGATCAGATTCCGCAGGCGCTCAAGGATTTCGAGAACACCGAGGTCCCCGTCGTCAGCATCTGCGGCAACGCGAGCTTCGATTTCCTCGACCCCGATCCCAAGAAGCGCCGCGCCAGCATGGACGAGAGCAAGAAGTACCTGGAACTCGCCGGCAAGCTGGGCGCCGTGGGCCAGATCGTCCCGCCCATCTTCGGGCCGCCCCGCATCAACGACCTCTCGCCGCTCAAGGACGCCGTGACGCTCGAGAAGGAACTCCTGACGGAACTCTGCAAGGAACTGGGCGAGCACGCCGCCAAGCACAAGACGATGTTCCTCCTCGAGCCGCTCAACCGCTACGAGCAGCACCTCCTGCGCAAGCAGGCCGACGGCGTGGAGATCTGCAAGCGCTGCGGACATGCCTCGGTGGCGGTGATCAGCGACTTCTTCCACATGCATATCGAAGAGACGAACACGCCGCAGGCGATCCGCGACGCGGGCACGTACGTCCGCCACGTGCACCTGGCCGACAACACGCGCATGGAACCCGGCACGGGCGACATCGACTTCGTCGCCGGCTTCAAGGCGCTCGCCGAGATCGGCTTCGACGGCTACATGGCCTACGAATGCGGCATCAGCGGCGACGACAAGGGCAAGAGCCTGGAGAAGAGCCTCGCGTACGTCCGCGAATGCATCGCGAAGGCCAAGAAATAACGGGACGGCAAATCACAAATCGGAAGAACCAAGAACCCAAAGGCACTGCGGCGCGCCGGTTGCTGTTCTTGGTTCGTTTGGGTCTTGGTTCTTGTCGTTTGGAAATTCGCGCGCACCTAAAACAAAAACGCCGGGCGAGTGATCGCCCGGCGTTTTGCTTTTACGGCATCTACTGATCATTCGTCGTCGGTGCGGAGCTTGGCGAGGATGCTGTAGTCTTCCAGCGTGGTGGTGTCGCCGACGGTTTCCTTGCCGCTGGCGATGTCGCGGAGCAGGCGGCGCATGATCTTGCCGCTGCGGGTCTTGGGCAGCGACGCGGTGAAGCGGATCTGCTTCGGCTTGGCCAGCGCGCCGATCTCCTTCGCCACGTGGGCGCGCAGTTCGTCTTTCAGCGACTCGATCGGCTGGTTGCCGTCCTTGAGCGTCACGAAGGCGGTGACGGCCTGGCCGGTCATCTCGTCGGGCACGCCGATGACGGCCGATTCGGCCACCTTGGGATGGCTGACGAGCGCGGATTCGACTTCGGCGGTGCCGAGGTTGTGCCCGCTGACGATGATCACGTCGTCCACGCGGCCGGTGATCCAGAAGTAGCCGTCCTTGTCGCAGTGCGCGCCGTCGCCGGTAAAGTACGAGTGCTTGACGGTGCTCCAGTAGACCTTCTTGTAGCGTTCGTTGTCGCCCCAGATGCCGCGCAGCATGCTCGGCCAGGGCTTGCGCACGACCAGCAGGCCCTTCTCACCCGGGGGCATCTTCTTGTTGGTTTCCTTGTTCACGCATTCGGGCAGGATGCCGGGCAGCGGCAGGGTGGCCGAGCCGGGCTTGGTGGGCGTGGCGCCGGGGAGCGGGCTGATCATGATCGAGCCCGTCTCGGTCTGCCACCAGGTGTCCACGATGGGGCACTTCTTCTTGCCGATGACGTTGTTGTACCAGATCCAGGCCTCGGGGTTGATCGGTTCGCCCACCGAGCCCAGCAGGCGCAGGCTGGACAGGTCGTGCTTCTGCGGCCACTGTTCGCCCCACTTGATGAACGCGCGGATCGCGGTCGGCGCGGTGTAGAGGATCGTGACGCGGTACTTTTCGATGATGCGCCAGAAGCGGTCGGGTTCCGGGTGGTTCGGGGCGCCTTCGTACATCACGCAGGTCGCGCCGTTGGCCATCGGGCCGTACACGATGTAGCTGTGCCCGGTCACCCAGCCGATGTCGGCCGTGCAGAAGTAGATGTCCTCGTCCTTGAGGTCGAAGACGAGCTTGGAGGTCAGGTAGGTCCCGACCATGTAGCCGCCGACGGTGTGGTAGATGCCCTTCGGCTTGCCCGTGGACCCGCTGGTGTAGAGGATGAAATGGCCCTGCTCGCTGTCGAGCGGTTCGGCGGGGCAGTTGGCGTCCACGCTGGCGGCGAGTTCGTGGTACCAGTGGTCGCGGCCGGGTTCCATGCGAACGTTGTTCCTGGTGCGCTGGACCACGACGACGTTCTCGATCGTGGGGCACTTGACGACGGCTTCGTCCACCGCGGCCTTCAGTTCGACGATCTTGCCGCGGCGCCAGCCGCCGTCGCAGGTGATGACGGCCTTGGCCTGGCAGTCGTGGATGCGTTCGACCAGCGCGTTGGCCGAGAAGCCGCCGAAGACGACCGAGTGCACGACGCCGATGCGCGCGCAGGCCAGGATCGCGATGGCCAGTTCGGGCACCATGCCCATGTACACGGCCACGCGGTCGCCCTTCTTCAGCCCCAGCTTTTTAAGCGTGTTGGCGAAGATGCAGACTTCGCGGTGCAGGTCGTTGTAGGTGAGCACGCGCGAATCGCCGGGCTCGCCTTCCCACACGATCGCGGCCTTGTTGCGGCGCCACGTGGGCAGGTGCCGGTCCACACAGTTGTAGCAAATGTTGGTCTGCCCGCCGACGAACCACTTCGCGAACGGTTCCTTCCAGTCGCTGACCTTCTTCCACGGCTTGAACCAGTGGAGTTCCTTGGCGATCTTCGCCCAGAACTTGTCCGGCGACTTGATCGACTCGTTGTACATCTTCTTGTACTGAGCGAGCGACTTGACGTGCGCCAGCGCCGAAAACTCCTTCGACGGCTTAAAGACGCGTGACTCTTTCAACACCTGTTCAAACGACTCGGCCTTACCCATGGCGCGGCTCCCCCCGGCGATTTGGGTTAAAATAAATCGGATGTGGGCTAGAGTATGCGCGGCGGATTTGAAAGCGTCAAGCCAAGGTGAACGGTATGAAATACTACGAAGGCCACGAAAACGCCTATCGCAAGCTCGCCGCCGAAGGCCACATCACCTGGGAGAAGAAGGCCTCCCTGGACGACTTCGACATGCGCCCCTTTCTGGAGCAGGCGCTCCGGCAGCTCGGCCCGCCTCCTCCCGGGGCGCGCGCGCTCGAGATCGGCTGCGGCACCGGCCCGGTCTCGCTGCTGCTCGCCGCCCGCGGCTACGACGTGCTGGGGCTGGACATCTCCGAGACCGCGGTGGGCATGGCCCGCAAGCATGCCGCCGAACGCGGGCTCGCGGCGGAATTTCAGGTGCGGGACGTGGTTCGGCTGGAAGGCGAGGACCGCTACGACCTGATCGTGGACGGGCACTGCATCCACTGCTTCGTCTACGACGAGGATCGCGCGCAACTCTTCGCGGCGCTGCGGCGGCTGCTCAAGCCCACCGGCGCGCTGGTGATGGAAACGATG
This sequence comes from Planctomycetota bacterium, assembly GCA_026184295.1. Lineage (GTDB taxonomy): Bacteria > Planctomycetota > SZUA-567 > H5-PLA8 > H5-PLA8 > JACQFI01. The sequence continues at coordinate 11,389 of JAHCJK010000115.1, read as the reverse complement.
GGCCGCCAGCCCGGCCTGCACTTCGAACCGCCCTTCATGCTCGACGACGAAGGCGTGCTCTGGCTGGAACACCCGAAGGGCAATCCGGAAGACCTGAAGCGCATCGGCGACAAGCTGTACCATCCCAACAGGCGCATCCGGCCCCCCGAGGATCTGCGCGGCGAACTGCTCCGCGCAGGATTCGCGATCGAACTGGAACAGGTGGAAGAGCCCGTGAAGACCGAACCGCTCTCGTACCAGGCCATCGCAAGGAAAGGCAACTTCGTTACCTAGTTTTCTGGTTTTCTGGTTCGCTGGTTTTCTGGTTCTGGGGGTAGCGTTGGTTCTTTGGTTCTTCGGTTCTTCGGTTCTTGGTTCTTGGTTCTTGGTTCTTCGGTTCTTCGGTTCTTGGTTCTTGCCGTCCCTCTATTTTTTGGCTTCGGCCTTTTCCTTCTCTTTGCGTTCCTTGAATTCGGCCAGGATCTTCTCGGGGTTCTCGTTGAACTCTTCGCGGCAGCCGCCGCAGCAGACGTAGTAGGTCTGGCCCTTGTACGAGACGGTGGACGTGCCGACGCCGCCGGTGACGACGCATTCGGGGCCCTGGGCGTCCTTGCCGAAGCCGCTGCCCTTGCGCGTGGCGCCGACCTCGGCCAACGGCTGGCCCTTGGCGAAGTACGTCGTAAGCATGCGCTTGCCCTTGGCGACGAGTTCGAAGGTGATCCGTTCGGGGCGGCCGGCGGCGGCGGACTCGTTCTTGGCCTCCAGATCGCCGGACTTCGTCACCGTGCCGGTAAACTTCTCTTCGGTCTTGCCGTCGGGCAGGGTCATGGTCAGCGCGTAGGTGCCTTCCTTTTCGCCCGCGACCAGGCGGCCGCCCGCGTAGAACTTGTTGGCCGGCGACTTGAAGACGATCGCCGCGTGCCCCCCTTTGAATTCCCAGGCCCATTCCGATTCGTCGGTCCAGGCGTCCTTGGCGGCACTACCGCCCTTGGGCATGCCCTGGCCCTTCCATTCGCCGACGAAGGTCTGCACCGGGGCCAGCGCCTTCTTCTCGGCTCCGGCCTTTTCGTCTTCGGCGCGAACCTGCGAGGAGAAGACCAGCGCCAGCGCGGCGGCGGCGGTGAGGATGGTTACGCGGGAAGCCATGCGTGAATCTCCGTGAAGACAGGAACCGGTGCGAGCCTACTGAGGATAGACGGAGCGGAGCCCCGTTTCGCTTCCACAGAGTCCAAAATAGAACGGTCCGGGCAATTCGGATATCCATCGCATAATCTTAAGTATTACATAAGATTATGCGATGAATGAATGCGAGGGGTCACGGGCCGCGCGTTTAGGGCGGGCTACAGGCTGCACGGCTGGTCCCAGCGGACCTTGTAGAGCCTGCGCCCGCGGAGCTGCCGGACTTGCAGGCGCGCGTCGGGGGTCAGGACGTACACGTTCTCGCTCCACCAGTGCCCACCTTCGCCCTTGGTAAACGCAATGTAGCCGCTGCGCGCTTCGACGCTGACCGATTTGACCTCGGGGACGCGTTCCAGCGGGACGAACGGCGCGAGCACCTGCGTCTGCGGGTCGAGCCGCCAGACGCGGGAGCCGGTGGTGATCACCAGGCCGCCGTGGTGCGGATCGGGGAGCATGTCGTGGGCGCCGGTCTCGGGGAGTTCGATCGCGTGGACGCGTTCCCAGGCCTTGAGCGCGCGGGCGGTCTCCCACTTGTATGCGAAGACGTGGTCGGAGCCGCAGATCCACAGGAGCCCGCGGCGCGCGTCGAAGACCGCGCCGTGCCCGTGTTCGAGCGGGACCTCGTGGCGCGGGGTCTCGCCGTCTTCGAGATGGTAAAGCCGCAGGACGTCGCTGCCGGTGGAACCCGCCGCGGCGATCCAGCCGCCGGGAAGGAGTTCGGCCGAGTGCGCGTTCTTGAGGGGCGCGGAGAAGAGGACGTGCTTGTCGTCGAGGCGGATCAGGGCCACGCCGCCGGCGCCGGAGGACGTGACGAGGACGCAGTCGTCGCCGCTGGTGGCGACGGGCTTCACGTCGTCCATGTGCTGGAACCAGGCGCGGCGTTCGGCGTCGAGGTCCGGGGAGCCGTTGGCGTCCCAGGCCCAGAGCGGATCGCCCATGCGCGGGTGCTGGTCGGGCGCGAAGAGTTCCACGCGGCTGTCGCCGCAGATCCAGAGCGAATGGAGCAGCGACTGGCGGGCCGATTCCGCCATTACAGGCTCGCGAGCATCTTCTTGAATTCGGCGAAGGCGCGCGGGCTGTTCTCGATCGGGTCGCCGTCCACGTGTTCCATGGTCACGGTGCCGCGGTAGCCGGTCTGCTTGAGCGCGCTGAGCACCTTCACGACTTCGGCGTCCTTGGTCTGGCCCTGCAGGTCCTTGTAGGTCGGCTTGACGTGGACGTGCGCGGTGTACTGGATGAGCTGCAGGTTGCCTTCGGCGCCTTCGTACATGTTGCCGGTGTCGAGGTTGATGCGCAGGTACTCGCTGGGGCAGGCGGCGAAGAATTCGTGGAACTCCTGCGCGTTGTCGGTCAGCGGCCCGTGGGCCTCGACGGCCATGATCACGCCCTGGGTCTCGGCGTAGGCGACGGCGTCCTTCAGGCACTCGAGCATCTCGGCCTTGAGGCGGCGGCCCTGTTCGCGGTCTCCCCAGCCGGCGTGGAAGATGTTCAGGACGTTGGTGCCGAGGTACTGGCCGATGTCGACGAAGTCCTTAGTGAGCTGCACTTCGCGGCGGCGTTCGGCGTGGGTGGTGCAGTTGAAGTGGTTCTGCGCGGCGATGCTGGCGCAGAAGAGCCCGTTCTTGTGCAGGAGCCGCTTCAGTTCGCGGACCCCGGCGGGCGACCAGTCCGGATAGGTCGTGCGCGGAATCTCGACCGCGATGGCCTTGAGCTTTTTGGAGATGAATTCGAGCGCCTCGGGAAACTTGATCTTCTTCTCGCCGAGTTCCTTGTGCAGCAGCCAGGTGGAATAGACGGGGATCATGGGCGGCTCCTTAATGGATTGGGAACGTTCATTCTCCCACGCCCGCGCGGGCATTCAAGCGCGGGCCGGAGGCGAAAAGGTTGCGAGACCGGTTCGTGGAGCGATGTGTTGTGAAGGAGATTCGATGCGCGGGTGAGTCGTCCAGCGGAGCGTGCCGTTCCCTGACCTCTGATCCCTGTCCCCTGACCTCTGGCCGTCGCCGTTTACACTTCCTCTTCCGCGTCGGCGTCTTCGAGGACGGCGAAGTCTTCGTCGCGGTTGCGGCGGAGGCCGCGTTCTTCGAGCACCTGGCACTTCACGCACAGGTTGGCGAAGGGGAGGGCTTCGAGGCGTTCGGGCTTGATCGGGTCGCCGCATTCTTCGCATTCGCCGAAGGTGCCTTCGCGGATGCGGCGGAGCGCGTTCTCGATCTTGCGGAGCAGGACTTCTTCGGACTCCATGGCGATGAAGGCGAAGTCCTGTTCGTAGGTGTCGGAGGCGTTCTCGACGGCGTCGAGCGGAGACTTGCTGGTCTCGGTGGCCTCGGTGGAGCGCTGCGCGTCCTGAACCAGGCTCTCGACCTGGCCCATCAGCGCCTCGCGCTTGTCCATCAGGATCTCGCGGTACTTCGCCACTTCTTCTTTGGCCATCGGCATGTGATCACGTCCCGGCGCGGGTCATCTCGGTCGAACGTCGTTCCCAACACGGCGCGTTTCGTTTGGGCTTCCTGGAATAACGAGGGCTACGGGTCGAATCAACAGTTTTCTTAAAATGCTTTGGGTTCGGGAGCGCTCATGTTCCGGGGGTTTTCTCCGGCCTTGACACGCCCCCCGCGCTCGCTAGAACAGTCCTATGGTACCCGCAGGCAAATCGCTTCCCGTCTTTTCCACGCTTCCTCAGGACGGTTCCGCGCCCGAACGCGCGGGGAAGATCGTTCGTTTGCCCAGGAGGCCCGCATGGCTTTGAAGAACGGAGAGCCGGACGATCCCCGCTTCGTGGGCGACGGCATCACCTTCGACGACGTGCTGCTGCTCCCGGCCGAGAGCGACGTGCTGCCGCGCGACGTGAGCACCGCCACGCGCCTGACCGACCGCATCAAGCTCAACATTCCCATCGTCTCGTCCGCGATGGACACCGTCACCGAGGGGCGCCTGGCGATCGCGATCGCGCAGGAAGGCGGCATGGGCATCGTCCACCGCAACCTCAAGCCCGAAGACCAGGCCCGCGAAGTGGTGAAGGTGAAGCGCAGCGCCAGCGGCGTGATCACCGGCCCGGTGACGCTCACGCCCGACCACACCATCGCCGACGCCAAGCTGATGATGGAAAAGATGAACATCAGCGGCATCCCCATCGTCGAAGAAAGCGGCCCCGAAATCCGCGCGGTGGGCAAGAAGACGCGCGCGATGGTCGTCGGCATCCTGACCAAGCGCGACCTGCGCTTCCAGCCCGACAACCTGAAGAAGATTCGCGACGTGATGACGCGCAACCTCGTCACCGCGCCCTACGGCACCAGCCTGGAACAGGCGCAGGAAATCCTGAACCGGAACAAGGTCGAGAAGCTGCTGCTCGTGGACAGCGACGGCCGCCTGCAGGGCATGATCACGATCAAGGACATCGACAAGATCCTGCGCTTCCCCAACGCCTGCCGCGACGAAAAAGGCCGCCTGCGCGTCGGCGCCGCCATGGGCGTCAACGACGACCTGCGCGCCGAAAAGCTCGTGGAGGCCGGCGTGGACGTGCTGGTGGTGGACACCGCGCACGGGCATTCGAAGCGCGTGATCGAGACGGTGAAGAAGCTGAAGAAGAAGTACCCCGAGATCGAGGTCGTGGCCGGCAACGTCGCCACGTACGACGGCGCGAAGGCCCTGGCCGACGCGGGCGCGAACGCGGTGAAGGTGGGCGTGGGTCCGGGCTCGATCTGTACCACGCGCGTGATCGCCGGCGTGGGCGTGCCGCAGGTCACCGCCGTGCTGGAAGCGCGCAAGGCGCTGAAGGGCCACCCGCAGGTGGGGCTGATCAGCGACGGCGGGATCAAGTTCAGCGGCGACATCGTCAAGGCGCTGGCCGCCGGGGCCGACTGCGTGATGATCGGGAACCTTTTCGCGGGCACCGACGAGGCGCCCGGCAAGATCGTGATCTACCGAGGGCGCACGTTCAAGATTTACCGCGGGATGGGCAGCCTGGGGGCGATGGTGGAAGGCGGCGCGGCGCGCTACGGCCAGGAAGGCGCGGCGGCCGAAAAGATGGTCCCCGAAGGCATCGAAGGGCGCGTGCCCTACAAGGGACCGATGGCCGACTTCCTGTACCAGCTCGTCGGCGGGCTGCGCGCCGGCATGGGGTACCTCGGCGCGGCCACCGTGCCCGAACTGCCCAAGAACGCGCGCTTTCTGCGGCAGTCGTCGGCGGGGCTGCGCGAAAGCCACCCGCACGACGTCCAGATCACCCAGGAAGCGCCGAACTACCGCGTCGAGTCGGACAACGACTGAGCGTCCGCCCGCCGCGTACGACCGCGCCCGGTAACGGGCGCTTTGTTTTTTTAAAGGCCGCAGGCCGGAAGAGCAGGGAGCCATGGCCCACGAGACCGTTTTCGTCGTCGATTTCGGCGCCCAGTACGCGCAGTTGATCGCGCGGCGCGTGCGCGAAGCCAACGTCTTCTGCAAGATCGTCCCGTACCACCAGGCGCTGGAAGCCGCGAAGGCCGAACGCCCCAAGGCCCTCGTCTTCAGCGGCGGGCCGGCGAGCGTGTACGGCGAAGGCGCGCCGCGGATGGACAAGGCGATCTTCGAACTCGGCATCCCCATCCTGGGCATCTGCTACGGCGTGCAGTTCACCGCGTTCAGCCTCGGCGGCAAGGTCGAGAAGCAGGAGCACAGGGAATACGGGCACGCGGTCATCGAGATCGTGGACGGCAACGAGCTGCTGGCCGGCGTGGGCGAACGCACCGAGGTCTGGATGTCGCACGGCGACGCGCTCACCGCCGCGCCCCCGGGCTTTAAAGTGCTGGCGAAGACGCCGTCGTGCCCGTTCGCGGCCATCGGCGATCCCGTGCGCAAGATTTACGGCGTGCAGTTCCACCCCGAGGTGACGCACACGCCCAAGGGCCGCCAGATTCTGCGCAACTTCCTCTACCAGGTCGCGGGGCTGGCCGGCGACTGGAAGATGGCCAACTTTATCGAAGACCAGAAGAAGGACATCCGCGCGAAGGTCGGCAAGGACCGCGTGATCCTGGGGCTTTCGGGCGGCGTCGATTCGTCGGTGGCGGCGGTGCTGATCCACGCGGCCATCGGCGAGCAGCTTCAGTGCATCTTCGTGGACAACGGGCTCTGCCGGAAGAACGAAGGCCAGCGCGTCGAACGAACCTTCCGCGGGCACTTCAAGATTCCGCTGATGGTCGTGGACGCCGGCCCCAAGTTCCTGAAGGAGCTGGACGGCGTCACCGATCCGGAGAAGAAGCGCAAGATCATCGGGCGCGAGTTCGTCCGCGTCTTCGAGGAGAAGGCGCGCGCGATCCAGGGCGCGAAGTTCCTCGCCCAGGGCACCCTGTACCCCGACGTGATCGAATCGGTGAGCGCCCACGGCGGGCCGACGAGCACGATCAAGACGCACCACAACGTCGGCGGGCTGCCCGAAGACCTGGGCCTCTCGCTCGTCGAACCCTTCCGCGAACTCTTTAAAGACGAAGTCCGGCAGATCGGCACGGAACTCGGCGTGCCCGAGGACATCGTCTGGCGCCAGCCCTTCCCCGGGCCGGGGCTGGGCGTGCGCATCGTCGGGCCGATCACGGCCGAGCGCGTGCGGCTGCTCCAGGATGCCGACGAGATCGTGCAGGAAGAAATCCAGGCCGCGGGCCTGTACCGCAAGCTCTGGCAGTCCTTCGCGGTGCTCCTGCCGGTGCGCAGCGTGGGCGTGCTGGGCGACGAACGCGCCTACGGCGAAACCATCGCCATCCGCGCGGTGGAAAGCACCGACGCGATGACCGCCGACTGGTCGCGCCTGCCGTACGAAGTCCTCGGCCGCATCAGCAGCCGCATCATGAACGAGGTTCGCGGGATCAACCGCGTCGTCTACGACATCTCGCAGAAGCCGCCCAGCACGATCGAGTGGGAATAGCCCGGCGCGCGCCCCACGGAACATATTTGTAACGCACGCCCCAATCCACGAAGCTGTTTCCAAGCGTGGCGCAACCTATCGAAACGCAGGTGTTCCATGGGCTTTTTCGACAGACTGTTCGGCCGGCCGACGAAGGACGACTTCGCGCACGCGATGATCAAAGCGGTTCGCGCGAGCGGCGAACGCGGCGAGATCGACTACGATCCCAAGGAGTTCAAGCTCAAGCTGCGCGGCGCCGACACCGTCCACCATCTCCAGAACGTCTACCTCGAATTCCTCGCCGCCCGGCGCAAAGACCGTCCGGCTTACCTGCAGCGCCTGGTGAGAGTTTGGGCGCAGGCCAAGCGCGCATCTCCCAAAGCCATGGAGGAGGTCCGCGACCGGCTCCTGCCGAGGGTTCGCGAGCGCGCTTACTACGACCTGATCGGACTAAGCACGGGCTTCGGGCACATGGATTTCCAGCCCCAGCCGATGTGCGAACACCTCTGCGTCAATGCCATCGTCGATTACCCCGACATGGTCACGGAACTCTCCGGAAAAATCCTGAAGGACGACTGGGGCGTGACGCTCGCCGAGGTCCTTAAGCCCGCGCGCGAGAACCTGTGGAAGATCAGCAACGAAAATTTCGTGACGGCCGCTCCGGGGGTCTTTCGTTCGCCCTGGTGCGACAATCACGACGCCTCGCGCGCGTACCTGCACGACCTGATCTGGCAGTTGAAGGTCAAGGGCCGCCACGTGATTGCGACACCCAACCGCGACACGCTCTTTGTCACCGGAACGGACGACGAGGAAGGTTTGTTCAACCTTTCGAAACTCATCGACGCGGCCAAAGAGGAACCGCGCTTCATGACCGCGCAGCTCGCGGCCTTGAACGGTTCGGCATGGGAGACCTGGCTCCCGCCGCGTGAACACCCAGCTTTCCTTCCTCTCTTTATCCACTCGATGCGTTCGCGCGGCAGCGCTTACAACGAGCAGAAGGCCGGACTGCAAAAGCGATTCGAGAAGGAAGGCGCCGATATTTTCGTGGCCACGTTTTCCGCGATGTCCCAAGAGGGCAGCGATCTGCCGGTCAGCTACTGCGTCTGGAGCAAGGACGTGCACAGTTGGCTGCCGCGCACCGACCTCGTTGCCTTTTTCAACAACGACCTGCCCGAGGACCGGAAGAGCATGGGCATCGCCTCGTGGGAAACCGTGCAGCAGCACGCCGGGGCGCTCATGAAGCCGCAGGGCCTGTACCTCGAACGCTGGGAAGTGAAGGAGTTCCCTTCGCCGGAGATGCTGGCCAACCTGCGTCTTGCCGGGGTGCCCGAAGGCCCTGCATAGCCTCGTACCGCGCATTGTAATCCGCCCCGTTCTGCGTTATTCACTATAGGTCTGCATTCAACGTGTTCAGGGACCCGAGGCGGCCGCGGCGCATGAGTATTGGAGTTACGCAACCGATTCCGCGCGAAGCCAACCTCGACGGGCTGGCCGAGACCATCGCCGGGTGGCAGCACCGCTGGACCAATCTCTGGCACGGCGAACACGACAACCGCCTGCCGTCCACCGACATGGCCCGCCGCGTGTATGAACAGCACAAGCGCAACTTCGAACTCTGGCACGAAGAGGACAAGGCGCGCAACCCCGGCGCCACCGACGCCGAGATCGCGACCGTCAAGCGCCGCATCGACAAGCTGAACCAGGAGCGCAACAACCACATCGAGGTGCTCGACGAGGCCTTCCTGACCATGCTCGTCCAGCGCCACGTGCTCGCCCCGCCCGACGCGAAGTGGAACAGCGAGACCCCCGGCGGCATCATCGACCGCCTCTCGATCCTCTCGCTGAAGGTCTATCACATGCAGGAACAGGAAGAGCGTGCCGACGCGAGCGAGGACCACCGCGAGAAGTGCAAGGCCAAGCGCACCACGCTGGAACACCAGCGCGAAGACCTGACCACGGCTCTGCAGGAACTGATCAACGACCTCTTTTCGGCCAGGAAGAAGATGAAGATTTACCGCCAGTTCAAGATGTACAACGACCCCAATTTGAACCCTGAGATTTATAAGAACAAGGACGGCAAAGCACCAAATTAGAAGAACCAATTCGCAAACAAACCGAATACAGCAAACCGCAACTTCCAATCAAACCGAAAACTGCAAACCGCAACTTCAACTTCTAAACAAACTAAAAACAGCAAACCGCAACTTCAAACAAACTGAAAACGGCAAACGGAAATCCTCCTACTGGGGGCCGGTGGCGGCTTCGTAATGTGGGACAGGCGTCTCGCCTGTCCGGGACATGGAGGTGGCAGAGGTGCTTGCCGGTGCCGGGCCGGAAGGACGCCGGTGCTACGAACGGCCACGGCTCCCCCGCCGCGCGGACCGCGCGGCGGAATGAAAACGCTGGGCAAGTTACAGACAGGCGGGACGCTTGTCCTACATTAGCCGTCCGGCGCGGGGGCGGAGCGGCGGCGGTAGATTTCCCTGGGCAGGCCGATGTCGGCGATCACGATCTGGCCGCACAGGCCGGGGCCCTGGCCGCGCAAGAAACCCTGTTTGTTGCCGGCGAAGGTGACGGTCAGGTCCGCGCGCACGCACGCGCCGAGCGGTTCGCCGCTGTTGCAGTCGATGCCGCTGGGGCAGTCGATGGCGAGCACGAAGGCGCCTTTGGCCTGCGCGGCGTTGACGCGTTCGATCGCTGCGGCGGCGGCATCGCGCACGCTGCCGTGCATGCCGGTGCCGAGCAACGCGTCCACGATCAGGCCCGCGCCGTTCAACTTCTCTTCCACCTGCGGCCACTGGCTCTCGTCGAAGAGCGGCGTCACCTTGGTCCCGGCTTCCTCGAGCAGCTTCAGGTTCAGGCCCGCGTCGTCGGTCATCTTCTCTTTCAGGCCAAGCAGAAAGACGTCGCAGGGGCAGCCCCACGAAAGCAGGTGCCGCGCGACGACGAAGCCGTCGCCGCCGTTGTTCCCGCGCCCGCACAGCACCACGATCTCCGCGCGCCCCTTCTCCTGTTCGACCGCCTGCGCCTGGAAGTACGCCTCGCGCGCGGCCCAGAAGCCCGCGTTTTCCATCAGCGCGCCGCCCGGCATGCCGAAGGCTTGCTGGGCCAGCGAGTCGATCATGCGCGCGTCTTCGCGCGAGAAAGCCTCGGCCGAAGCGGGGATCACCACGTCGTCGGGACTGGGCGGAGGCGACGCGTAGCGTTCGCTGAATTCGTCGAAGACTTCGGCCGCGATGCCGTCCTCTTCGGCCCAGGCGAGCATGCGTTTCAGGTCGTTGCGGCGCGCGTCGCTGAGCATCGCCACGTCGCCGCCGATCACCAGCCGCGAAACGCCCTTCAGCCGGCGCGGCGCGGGCGAATCGATGATCTTCAGGCGCGAAGCCTGCAGGATCTTGCGCTGCGCCAGCGCCTCGGGGCCCAGCTTGTCGCTGAAAGAAAGGAGCTGTGCGGAGGCTTCGAAGCCCATGCTGTCGAAGTGGCGCGTCATGGCCATAGCGATCGCGCCGAGCGGCCCCGGGCCCGCGAGCAGCCAGACGGCGCCGGGCTTTTCGGGCGAAGCGTCCAGCAGTTCCCTGGCGATGCGGCAGGCGTGGTCGCGCGCGCAGTTTTCGATCGCGACGAGGCGGCGGTGGCGTTCCAGCCCGTCGGCGGGCGCCTGCGGCGAAGCGGGAATCCGCGCGAGGATCTCCGGCGGAATCACGATCTCCTGCGGCCCGGCGTTCTCTTCGGTGTACAGGCGGCTGGGGCGGCGCTTGAGCAGCACGACGACGCCGTAGACGCCGGTGACCATGATCACGAAGATCACGGCCGCGAGCATGATCGCGTTCTGCGTCGGGTCGCCTCGGCCGGGCATGCCGAAGGATTCGGCCAGCAGCGGCGCGAGCACGCTCAGGCGCTCCACGCCCCGGCCAGGGCCGCGGGATCGAAGACGGGGCCGTCCTGGCAGACGGTGCGGCGCAGCAGGCCGGTCTTGGGGTGCGGCGCGCAGCCATCCACCACGCACGAGCGGCAGACGCCGACGCCGCAGGCCATGCGGTTTTCCAGCGAGACGCGGCAGGGCAGCCCGCGTTCGCGCGCGAGCCTGGCCGCGGCTTCCATCATCGGTTCGGGGCCCGCGGCGTAGACGGCCGCGCGCGCGCCTTTCAAGGCTCCGTCGAGCAGTCCGCGCAGCGCATCGACGGCGTTGCCGCGGACGCCGCGCGTGCCGTCGTCGGTGGCTTCGAGCAGCGAAACGCCCGGGGCCGCGACGACCTCGGCGCGGGCGAGCTGTCCGGCCGAGCGCGCCGCGAGGATCAGGTGGCGCGGGCCGGCCGCGTGCGCGGGCCAGCGCCGGAAGAAGAAGGCCAGCGGCGCGAC
>JAHCJK010000114.1 GCA_026184295.1 Planctomycetota bacterium | reverse complement strand
GTCCGAACCGGTTCGTGCCGCGTGGACCTTCGACAGACCGGAGGTCGCCGCCGAATTTCGTCTGACCCGAGGCGCGTGGACCTGGACGTCGCCCGAAGGCAGTCGCGAGGCGGGCATGGCGGTTCCGGAACAGGCCCTGGCCGAACTGCCGGTGCCCTTGCAAGCCCGGCCGATGAAAATCACGATGCGCTACGTTCCGTTGAAGCACGCCATGCACGCGGAATTCGGCTGCTACTACCTCAATCAAGACCATCAGATTCCCAGTTCGTCCTGGGGCAAACGAGGCTCCGTCGGCATTCGCCCCTGGTTTACGATCACGTATTATTGCTACGAAGAATGGGTGCTCTGCTTTCAGGATGGCATTCCCAATTACCTTTCGAAATATCCGCAGGCGTATCCCACCGAGCGCATCGGCGTGAGTCTCCGCAACGGCCTGATGTTCAGCCTGACGCTGGAACCGCTGTCGCAGGATGAGGCCGCCCGGCTGTTCGAGCATCCCGACCAGTACATCGAAGCCAACGGCTTCAAGCCGATCCGCTAGGTTCGTCGCCCAACCCGGAGGACGCCGCCCGTGCAAAGACTCGCGACCGTGAACCCGCATGCGACGGAGCCCCAGGCGCACGCGCCCTGGCAGACGCCCGAACGCCGTCCGGAGTCCTCGCCCGTGCACGAAGCCGGCGAGGCCGATGCGTACGACCGCATGGTCGCGCGCCATCGCGCCCTGCTCAACGCGCCCTTTGCCGCCCATGTCTCCCGCGTGGCGTGTCCGGGCGCGCGCGTGCTCGACATCGGCTGCGGCCCCGGCTGGATTCCCTGCGAACTCGCGCGGCGCAACCCCGGCTGGCAAGTCGTGGCGATCGATCCTTCGGAGGAGATGCTCGCGCGGGGCCGCCGTGAAGCCGAACGGTCCGGGCTGCGCGCGCGCGTGCGCTTTGAACGCGGGGAAGCCTGCGCGCTGCCGTTCGAGGACGGCGCCTTCGACCTGGTGGTCTCCAACTACGTCCTGCACCACATCGACGCGCCCGAGCGGATGCTCGCGGAAGCCGCGCGCGTCGTCCGTCCCGGCGGCCGCCTGATCGTGAAGGATCTGCTGCGCCTTTCCCCGTGGCAGGCGTGGCCCCTTCGCGCGTTCTCGCGGCATGTGCTTCGATACGACGCCGAACAGATGCAGTTGTACGAGGAATCGCTCCGCGCCGCGTTCACTCTGGCGGAACTTCGCGTGGCCGTGCGCAAGGCGGGCTTGTCCGAGGCGCGCGTGCGGAGATTTCGCGTCATCGACGCCGTGATTGAAGCACGTGGCTAGCGCAGTCCGAGAAGAATCGCTTGAGCCACGCTTAGGCGCACCCATCCTCCCGCTCGGCTGCGGCCATCCAGATTATTCTTAGAAGCAGGCCGGCGTCCGGCCGCCGCCGTCGTCAGCGGGCGGCTTTGAGCAGGCAGTCGGGGCGTTCGTGGAGGCAGAAGTGGCGGAGTTCCTCTTCGCTGATGGGCCGGTGCTGCACGCGCAGGTGGCGCGCCAGGCGGACTTCTTCTTCGCGCGACATGGGCACCGCGAAGGCGTTCTGCGCGCTCGTACCGGCGGGATTGGGGCGGAAGAACGAGCGGACCGCGACCTCGAAATCCAAGCGCAGCAGCACCGCGGGCGCGCCGCCCACGCGCTGGCACGGGCGCACCGGCCCGGCGGCCTCGAAGAGCAGGAAGCGGCGGTAAAATCCGACGTGCCGGGGATTGACTTCGATCACGAAGTCGGTGCAGCCCTGTTCCAGGCGCGCGTACACGTAAATCGCGTTGAAGATCAGCGGGATCAGTTCCCTGGAGTTGCCGTACTTTTCCTCGATGGCGAGCCGGGTCACCTCCGCCAAGCGCCGGCCTTGAGCGCGCAACAGGCCCAGTTCGTCCCGGTAGATCTCGTCGCAGGGCAGGCCCGCGTCCGAATCGAAGATCAGGGTCGCCGTGGCCACGTCCGCCCCCGAAAGGTCGCGCACCAGCAGCGTAAACGTGGACGGATGCGCGTCGAATTTCGAGAGCGCCAGGCCGGGGCCTTCCTCGGAGACGTACCCTTTGCTGCGGTAGACGCGCCAGGCCAGACGGTAGGCGCTTTCGCGCTGCGCGCGATCGTTGGCGACGGCGAGCGTGAAGGGCTTGCGCGCGGCGGGCGCCGGCGGAGGCAGCGCGCGCGCCGGGCGATCGACCGAATCCGCGATCGCATACAATACCTGGCTGACCGCGGACGGGCGCCGAATCTTCGGGAGGGCGGTGCTGCGCTGCTGGGTTTCCATGCGGTCTTCTCCTTACTGTTCCCGCCAGGGCGTGCGGCTCCGGGCGGAAGGCGCGTGCGCGTTCCGCGGCGGGGCAGCAGGGTTGTACGGCGTTGGCTACGGAGCGGCCTGCGGACCTTCGGCCGTTTCCTTCCCGTTCGAATTCACCGACATGCGCTTGGCCTTCAGGCTGCGAATCAGCGCGGGGACATCGCGCAGGTTCCGGGGCACGGCCTCTTCCGAGAGTTCCTCGGCTTCGATGCGCGTCGCACGCCAGTTCTTCAGGATCAAGGCGAGCCGGTCGCTGGGCCGCGCCCGGTCGTAGGCGGACACGGAACTCACTTCGCCGTTGAACACGGTGACCACGTGCGGGCCGATGGCGTAGATTTCCAGGGGCTGGAGCTTCATCAGGCTGGCCATGTCGCGGTACATCGCGCTGCGCCAGACGAGCCATTTGTCGTGCGGCACCATCTTGGATTCGGCGTCGAGGTACACCGCGGAGCCCGCCCATTCCATCGGTTCGGGCAGCCACGCTTCCACGCGGATGCGCAGGATGCCGGCGGGCAGAGGCCCCGGCAGCAGCACCAGGACGCCGTTGTCCCGTTCGGTCACCATGCAGGGCGTGTGGCGCGCGGGCTTCGGCTCCCAGTTCCACACGCCCTGGACGACGCGCATCTCGTCCGAGGGGCCCTGTTCGAAGTTCCACACGCGGTGGAATGGCAAAGGCTCGGCCGCCTGGACCGTGGGCGCGGCCGGGCCCGCGGCGGCTCCGGCCGAGAGCGCGCGATGCGCGAACCAGAGTGTCGTGCCGAGCAGAAAGAGGCCGCCGCAGGCCGCGAAGAGGAACTTGCCCGCCTGCGCCGCCTTTTCAGGCAGCACGGCCGCCTGGCGCAGGCTCTCGCTGGAGGACACGCAATTCAGGAGCGAAGGATGGGCGAGCGCGGCTTGAAGCGTAGGCGGCGCCTTGAGCAGGCCGGAATCGCGGAGCAGGGCCGGCAGCGTGGCGGCGCTGAGCATCACGCCGGTGCGCGCCAGGCGCAGGCGCACGAGCTTCAGCGCTTCGCCGATGCGCCGCGCCACGCGCGACTGGCTGAGGCCGATCACCTGGCCGACTTCGGCCTGCGTCAGCCCTTCGAGAAAATGCAGGACCAGCGGCAGGCGGTGCTCTTCCTTGAGTTCGCCCAAGGCATCGAGGAGCGCCGCGCGGGATTCGGCGACGGTGGCATCGGCATCGGGTGCGGTCATGTCTCGATTCATGTCTTTGACCCTGTCCTGATACGCGGGGTGCTGCGCGCGCCGGGACTGCCGTCGTTCGCTGCGCGCAAGATGCCGGGATACGTTGGAGACCACGCCCAGGAACCAGAGGCGGAAATCGAGGCGATCATGAGTTTCGGGCAGCAGATCGGGGCGCGTGAGCAGCAAGAAGGCTTCCTGGACGGCCTCTTCGGCCTGCGCGGCCTGGCCGCAGCGCGCAAAGGCCGCGCGAAACGCCGCGTCCTGGTAACGCTGGACGAGTTCCGCGAAGTCCTCGTGCCTGCGTTCCCGATGGTAGGATCGCAGGAGCGCCCAGTCCGCTTTGGTTTGAGGCACGGCCTCCACCGCCATCGCGACAGCCTCCCCGGAGGAGGCGCTCCAAGAGCCTCATCCGCGACTTTCACCATTGTATGCCCGCTGGAAGGAAGCCGATGCTCGGATTTTTGAGGAATATGAACCGGCTTGCAACTCGCCTGTTATCAATAGGTTGCGAACTCTTCGGAAGCAGCGCCGAAACGGGCTGCTACGGCCGCGTCGCGGCGGGCGCTCGCTCCGCTTCCTGCGGACCGGGTTCGAAATACGCGGTCACGCGCAGGCCGAGCTTGAAGGGCGGCTGTTCGTCGAAGGTGACGATCGTTTCGATCACCTTCACGTCCTGGCGCTCCTTCGCTTCGCCCGTTGAAAATCGTTTCTGCCCCGCGGACGCGCCGACCACGTCCACCCGGCCGGCGAAATCCCGGGCGCCGAAGGCCTCGGCGCGCACGCGCACGCGCATGCCCGGCTGAATGCGCGCGAAGTCGGCCTCGTCCACGTCGGCGCGGACGCGCAGGCGCACGGGATCGGCGACCGCCACCACCGGCTCGGGCGTCAGCGCGAGCACGCTCTCGCCCGTGTGCCTGAACTTCCAGACGACCACGCCATCGACCGGGGAGCGCAGTTGGGTCTTGGCCAGTTCCGCCTCGGCGGTGCGCGTGCGCCCCCGCGCCTGTTCCACGTGCCCGCGCGCCGCGTTCAAGCGTGCCTCGCGCGTCTCGTTGGCGCGGTCCAGGTCGGCGGCGGCGGCTTTCAGCAGCGCTTCGGCCTTGGCCAGATCTTCTTTACGCGTGCCGGCCTCGAGTTCGCGCAGCTTGGCCTGCGCGGCTTCGTACTGCGCCTGGGTGATCTCGGCCAGGCCCTGCGTCATCACGCGTTCCTGTTCGCTGGAGACCGTGGGATGATCCTTGTAGCGCTGCGCGTCGTTGACGCGGCGTTTCCATTCGACTTCCGCGGCCTTCACTTCCGCGCGGGCGCGTTCGAGTTCCTCGATGCGCGCCCCGGCCTTCAGGCGCTCCAGGTCCGCGCGCAGCCGATCGACCTCGAATTGCGCGCGCAGCAACTCCGCCTTCACGTTTCCGTCCAGGATGCGATACTCGGCTTCCGCCACGGCCTCGTCGGCCTTCGCGACCGCCAGGCGCGCGGCGTGGTCGTCGTTGACCAGTTCCGCGAGCAACTGGCCCTTGGCCACCGGCTGGCCTTCCTTCGCATCCACCTGCTTGAGTTTTCCGGCGATCTCGAACGAAAGGTTCAGCGTCCCGCTTACCGATTCCACCAGCCCGGGGGCGGCCACGATGTTCGACCGGACCATCGGCCGTTCCGCCGCCGGCGCGGCCTCGCTGCGCCCGCCGGAAAAGGTGTGCGCGGCCAAGCCAAGCGCGAGCAGCGCGCCCGCGCCCACAGCCCAGTTCAGCCACCGGCCCGAACCTTTTCGAGCGGCCACGGTCTTGGGCGCCGAGTCGTCTTCCTGCGGCAGGCGCACGGCCGTCTTGCGGCGGGCCACGGCGGTGGCGCTTTCACGGACTGACATGGCGTCCCTCCTTGCGGGGATGGCGGTGCGGGCGGACGCGCGGCGCCGCGGCGGAGCGCGGGACGCGGCGCAGCCGTCGTACGATGCGGTGCAGGCGCCCGTCTTCCATTTCGATGACACGGTCGGCAAAGTCGCGCACGCGCGGGTCGTGCGTGACCACCAGCACGGTGGTGCCGGTCTCCTTGGCGCGCTTGCGCAGAAGGCCCATGATCAGGCGGCCTTGTTCGGCGTCGAGCGCCGCGGTCGGTTCGTCGGCCAGGAGCACCGGGGGCGCACCGGCCAGGGCGCGGGCGATGGCGACGCGCTGCCGCTGGCCGCCGGAGAGTTCGTGCGGCATCGCGCCGGCCTTGCGGGCGAGGCCCACCAGGTCGAGGCAGCCGTCGGCTTCCGATTCGTCGTAGCCGCGCAGGCGCAGCCCGATGGCGACGTTTTCGCGCGCGGTCAGGGCCTGGAGCAGGTTGTAATTCTGGAAGATGAATCCGATGTGTTTGCGCCGGAAGCGCTGGCGTTCGGGTTCGCCGCAACCGTCCAGCGTCACGCCGCAGACGGAGAGGTAGCCCTGCGACGGATCCAAAAGTCCGCCGATCATCGAAAGCAGGGTCGTCTTGCCGCTGCCCGACGGGCCCATCAGCACGGTCACGTCGCCGGCATACACATTCAGGGTAACGCCGCGCACGGCCCACAGGCCGCCCTGCGCGCCGGCTTCGTAGCGCTTGCCGAGCTGATGGGTTTCGATGACGGCCTGGCTCACGCGCGTTCCTCAGGTCCGGAAAACCATGGCCGGTTCGATTTTGCGAAGGCGCACGATGGACACCAGCGCGGCGGCCGAGCAGAGCAGAAACGTGAGCGCCGCGACCGCCAGCACCAGCGGCTGGGGAATCAGCACCGTGGTTCCCGCCGACGCGGCTGCCTGCCCGATGCCCAGGCTGATCGCAAGGCCGAGCACCAGGCCCACCAACCCGCAGATCAGCCCTTGTTCAAGCACGATCCGCGCGAGATCGAACATCGACGCGCCCATCGCTTTCAGGACGCCGAACTCCGGCAGGCGCTCGATCGTCATCGCGTACAACGTCTGGGAGACGATCACGCCGCCGACCATCAGGCCCAGAAAGGCCGCGGCGAGAAAGCCCAGGCCCATCCCGGTCTCGAAGAGCCAGTAGCTGCGCGTGCGCCAACTGAAGGATTCGCGCGAATGCGCTTCGACATCGGGCACGCTGCCCTGGATCGCGCGGCGGACTTCGTCCACGTTCGCCCCCGGCGCGACTTTGACCAGAAAGTAGATCGAGTTGGAAGGGCCACTGTTGCCGTTGGTGAGCCAGCCGTAGGTCTCGCTGCGGCTCAGCGTCGTGAAGACGTACGGCGTGGTGGTGAAGGACCGCATGTCATGGGTAAACCCGACCACCTTGGCGCGGTGCTGCATGACCTCGACGTACGAGCCCACTGCGGGGTTGCCGAGCTTCGCGCGTTCCCCGTCGTCGATGATGATCGCATCCTGGTTGTGAAGATCGTCCAGGCTTCCTTCGGTCATGCTCAGCGGAGCGGCCAGTTCGCCCCACGGGTCGAAGGCCACGACCTGGATGTTGGCGTTCCCGCCGGTCGGGAGTTTCCAGATGCTGTAGCTGACGTTGAATTCCTCGACGCGTTCCACGCCGGGGACGGACTGGATGAGGTATTTCTTGCGCTGTGCGAACGGCGTGGCGAAGTCGAAGGTCTTCACGTCCACGGTGCTGACCCAGATGTCGGCGCGGGAGCGGTCGATCAGCAGGGAGGCGTTGCGCACGAGGCCCAGCAGCATGCCGACTTCGGTGGTCACCAGCACGACGGCGAAAACGACGCCGAGCACCGCCACCAGCATGCGGGTCTTGTCGCGCTTGAGGTTCTTCCAGCCGATGCCTTTCATGGCGCGTTGCTCCAGACCGTTTCGCGCACCGCATGGCTGGTCAGCGCCGGGGCCGGCTGCCGCCCCGAGCGCGCCAGCGGCGCCGGGGCGTAGCCCACGCGCAGCACAAAGGCCGGCCGGAGGCTCGCGGCCTGCGGCAGGAGGCCGGTCCAGCGGTCCAGGATCGCCTCGACGCTTTCCACGCCCAGCTTCCGGAGCAGCGCTTCGTCGCCCGAGACCAGCATGTTTTCGACGACGGCGAAGGCCATCATCGGCTGGGCCGACAGGCCTTCTTCGGTCAGCGCCAGCCAGGCGCGCTGGAGCGCCTTGCCCACGCACACGTCGGTGGCGTCCTCGTAATCTTTGGCCAGAACGACGCAGAGCGCGGAGGACGAATGAATCTGCTGCTTCGCGTGCGCGGAGATGGCTTTCAGCATGCCGGAGGTCCGCAGGAGCCAGTCCGGCAGGCCGGCGATGAGGCGGCTGGCCGCCAGTTGCACGCCGTTGAGCCCCAGCGCGCCCGAGGGCATGCCGTATTCGACGCGGGCATTGGGCGGCGCGTCGAAGCGGATGTTGTCCGCGATGGCCTTGCGGATTTCCTTCAAGGCGTACATGCGCTCGAAGGCCGCGCCTTCCAGTTTCGCGAAACCTTTAAGGCTGTCCTTGGAATCCAGCCAGACGGTGCGCACTTCTTCGTGGTCGCCCGCGGTGGCGTTGCGCAGCGCGGCCAGCGTGGTGCCGGAGATCGCGCGGCCGTCGTACATGCGCCGGTTGGTCGTGCGGTCTTCCAGCGCGGCGTCGTCGGCATGGGTGAGCGCGACGCGGGAGAGTTCCAGGGTCCAGGCGTGCGGTTCGGAGGCGGGCACTTCAAACACGCGCCAGCCGTGGCGGCGGGCCGTGCGGTGCATGTTTTCCAGCGCCGCGCCGCAGGCGATCCGCGACATGCGGTTGCCGCCGTTCATGGGCGAACGGTCCCGGCTCTCGTCCAGCCGCAGGGTGATGCGGCCGGCGCACGCGTCGATCTCGAAGCGCCACGGCTGCGTGTTGTCGCCCGACGGCGCGAAGGTGGCGGCGCGCGCGAGCGTATTCAGCGCCCGGGCGATCTCGGCGCTCATGCGGTCCTCCACACGGCGCCGGAGGCCTTGCGTTCGCGCGGCCGGCCGTTGCGGTGCCGTTCGATCTCGTTGCCGCTCTTGATGCGTTCGATCTGCAGATCCATCTCGTTGAGCATCTGGATCATGCGCTGCTCAAGTTCCATGCCCAGGGTGCCGGCTTCCTTGCGGCGGCGGTATTCCATGCGCGTCTCGCAAAAGCGCCGCGCCAGGACCTCCAGTTCCCGCCATTGCTCGGCCGAGAGTCTTCTAGGCATGCGGTCGTCCCTCGCGTGGCGCGACGATTACACGGATGCGGCGTTGGCCATCACATTCAGCGAACCGGCCTTGCCGGCGCGTTCCTGCAATTCACGTTCGTGCAGGCGGCGCAGGGAGGCGATCCGGCGGAAGGCCAGCCAGCGGATCACTCGCCCGCGCAGGCTGGTGAGCGCCGGGCGGCGGCGCAGCGCCAGCGTGCGCCCGCTCAGCGGGTCGAAGTAGACGCCCCGGCCCGCGCGCGAGACCCGCCCGCGGCCCACGATCAGTTTCAGCACTTCGGTGCCGGCCGCCGCGGCGCAAAGCATGCAGGCCGAGGCCAGCGCGGGGCCTTTCTCGCGTTCCATGTCCACCGATTCGGGCGCGATGTGGCCCTTCAGCCCCGGGCCGAGCCCCAGGCCGAAGGCGAGGAGCATCTCGGCGCGCGTCATGCCGTCGCGGATGCCGAAGTAGTCGTCGAAGGAGATGCCGCCGGGCAGGAAGACCATCACCGCCGCGCCGTAGCCGATCGGACCCGCGTTCACGACCGGGATGCCTTTCCGGCGGCATTCGGCGTAGAGGGACCGGCGGACTTCGATGCGGAAGAATTCGATGCCGTCCACGACGATGTCCACGCCGTCGAGGAAGGCGTTCATGTTTTCGGGCGTGATCCCCTGCGGGAAGGTGCGGACCGCCGCGTCGGGATTGATCTCGCGAACGGCCTGCGCCATGACTTCGACCTTGCTCTGCCCAACCGTGGACATGTTGGCGCCGAGCTGGCGATTGAAGTTCACGACTTCGAATATGTCCGGGTCCGCCAGGTTGAACGCCCCTAAACCCATGCGGGCCAGGGTTTGAAGGTGCGCGCCGCCGACGCCGCCCAGCCCCGCCAACCCGATGCGGGACCGGCTCAGGCGGCCTTGCTCTTCCGTATTCAAGAGCCCAATGTTTCTTGCAAAGGCTCGGTCGTATTGGAATTGCGTGGAGTTTTCCATGCTGTGCCCTCTGCAAGTGGCCGACCTTCATCTGATAATTGCCGCCCATGCAGAGGCTATGCGCCAATTCTAGTGAAAATTTGGCCACGCAGGAGCTGGACGGGCCGATTTCCTGCCTTGGCCGCCAGCCTTCGATGTTGACACGCTTGATTCAGCGTTCTGGATTGCCCACTGTTCTGCGGGTAGAAAGGGCAGATCCGTGCATGCATCATCCCGCTGCTTCCACGATCATGATGCATCCACAAGTCGTCCGGTCGGGGTTGGATCGGAAGATGGGTGCGAACTAACGCAAACTTGAGATTACAAACGCACCTGTGCAGAGATGCATCTTGCTATTTTGTCTTTTGAAACACAACAAACCGGTTCTTATCGTCGAATTGGAAGGTCAATCCCATATCGCCGGCTATCTTTGTCATCGAATCAATAGCTCTTGCATCCTCGAATCGCGCTGTAATTTGTTTGTCTTTTATTTCTTTATACAAGCCATGTGGTTCAAATCTAATTCGGATTCCTGTTTGCATTGCGAGTGTAGAAAGCACGTCGATTGCATTGGCCTTCGTGAAAATCATCGAGACCTTGTACCGTTCCAACTGCCGCTCCAAAGGAATTTTCATGCGCTCTCCTTGGAGTTCCGCAATCCATTCGCCTGCCTCCTTCCTTACGCGTTCCCAATCATTGCGCGCCGGAGGATTTTCTGCTTCAAATAGCGTTCTCATTTTGTCGATCATTTCGGCGTTCTTCACCGAATCGATCTGAGCCTGTTGTGCATTGACC
This sequence comes from Planctomycetota bacterium, assembly GCA_026184295.1. Taxonomy (GTDB): domain Bacteria; phylum Planctomycetota; class SZUA-567; order H5-PLA8; family H5-PLA8; genus JACQFI01. The sequence continues at coordinate 9,161 of JAHCJK010000114.1, read as the reverse complement.
ATGCGTTTAAGAAGTCGTGGGCCTGAAATGCTGGCGGCGCCTCCAGCATATATGGGAACAGTAACTTTCTCCATTTGGCTCAAGGCATTCAATGTTTGCTCGGGAAACCGTATCAACAGATTCTTTAGATCCGCTTCCATGAGGTCCAGGGAAGAGGGCTTTCCCCTACATAACCCACGCGCTCGTAATTGCCGGAAAGGCCAATAACTCTTTTCCATTCGGCTACATATTTGCCATACAATTCTTCCACAATACCGTGCACTTTCTCCCTATCGATAAGCATCCTGCGATCCTCCATAATTTTTAGCGGTACATAGGGTGAAGGCCAAAGTTCGAGAAGCCGCCCGATTCGCTGCGAAGCCTCGGTATCCTTCGCATCTTTGATCATTTCTCTTAGCAGTGGGATCGCGCTTTCACCCATATCACGGAGTTTCATTTCCGAAGCATCGCGCTCCGTAAATTCCTCCGAAGAAAGATTGGCGATAAGCTTCTCCATATCTTCTTTGGAATGCTCAGGTGGAGTTGGGACCTCGGCGGCGCGGCAGCCTATAAAGCCGACTATTCCAAGGAGCACAGGCATCAAAGGCAATCTTTTCATATTCATCTATCCTTGTTAGAATTTCCTTCTGCGCATTTCCGCGCCTCTAGCAGGGAAAATTCCCCAACGCGCGCTTTCCAGTGCGTTAAGGGGCTTACGCGGGGTCGGGGATCAGGTTGTGGGGGCGAAACTTAGAGGCTCCGCTAGCAGAAGCGCTCCCATGCCACTCTTTACTACCACAAATCTGCTCTGATATATAGTTCCGCAGCCCGCGCCGTTCATAAGATCCGGGGACAGCCTATCTTTCCCCGCATCTCAGAGGACTATACTGGGTTGCCCGCCGGTCTACTTACCGGGCTTTACCCGGCGCAGTTCGAGCACCACATCGGCCTTGGACAGCGCGATTTCCGTCGGGCGCGGCTTGCCGCTCCACTTCCCGTCTTTCCAGGCGCCCACCACGCAGCATACCTTTAGGTCGTCGCCGCTGAGTTCGTAGATGCCCAGCGCGTCCCCACCCTTCTGCGCGGCCTCGTTCGAGCGATGGTCCCAGATCTTCGGAGCCGCCGCGGGATCGAGGTTGAAGGTCCCCGCCCAAAGTTCCTTGCCTTCGCCGTCCAGCGCCGCGTAGGTGCCGTCCTTGCGGAAGACCAGGCGGCGCGCCTCCTTCGCGGAACCTTCCGGCTGAACCGCGACGATCTCCCAGGTACCCGCGAAAGCTTCGAGCGCCTTGCGCTGGGCTTCCGCCTTGCTGTCTTCCTCCCCGCGCGCCGCGGACACGGCAAGGCACCCGATCACCCACGCCACCAGCAACCGCCCGGTCGTCTTCATTCGATTTCCACTCCTTTTCTTGGGTTCAATGCCTGCTCGCGCGCCTGCCGACAATGCCCGCGCCTGAACACGTCCGCTACCGGAGTCCTCCGGAGGCGAGAAGGATTTCTCCGGTCAGCCATGCGGATTCGTCCGAGGCCAGAAAGACGGCGATGGGGGCGATGTCCTCGGGCGAGCCGATGCGGCCGAGCGGGGTCATGGCGACCAAGCGCCGCTCGAACTCGCTGCCCACGCCGTACAGCCCCGCCGCCCGGGTGCCCTCGCTGAGCGTCGCGCCCGGATTGATCGAGTTGACCCGAATCTTTCTCGGCGCCAGCTCTCTCGCGAGCACGCGGGTGACCGTGTCCAGCGCGCCTTTGCTCGCGGCATACACCGCAAACTGGGGCGGATGCGTCCGCGAGGCCGCCGAGCCGATGTTAATCACGCTCCCGCCTTCCGGCCCCACGTGTTTGAGAAACGCGCGGATCGTGAGCAGCGGACCCAGCACATGCGTGCCGAACTCGCGGTGGAACTCGTCTTCGGCCAGGTCTTCCAGCGGCATCCGCCTGTAGACGCCCGCGTTGTTGACCAGGATTTCGAGGGAGCCAAGCGCGCTCGCGGTCTCGCTCAGCATCCGTTCCACGTCGGCCGCGCGGGAGACATCGCCCTGAACCGCGATCGCCCGCCCGCCCGCCGCCGCGATGACGCCGGCCACCGCTTCGGCTCCGGCGCGATCGGAAGCGTAATTGACCGCGACGGACGCCCCGGCCCGCGCCAGCCCTTTCGCGATGCCGGCCCCGATGCCCTTGGACGCCCCGGTCACCAGCGCCGTCTTGCCTTCCAGCCTCGCCATGCGTTCGCTCCTTCTCGACCGGATGCCTGCCTCACGCGGCTTGGACACGGCGGAAGGAACGTCGTGACGGCGCGGGAGCAGAAATTCAATCGAGCCGCAGGGCGCTTCGGACGGCGGGTTGTTCCAGGATGCGCCGCAGGCCCTGGACCTGGTCCGGCGGTTCGAGGAAAGGGTGCTCGCGGTAGAGCGCGGCGTACCGGCGGTCCAGGGCATCTTCGATTTCGCGCACGGTGCCGGCCGCGGCTTCTTCGATCCGCCGCACCCGCCTCGGCACGAAGAGCAGGCGGCGCGGATCGACGTGTCCGTCGTCGATGAAGCCCTTGGTCTTCTTGGGGCAGCGGCAGGGATTGTCCGCGTTCACCAGGCCGCACTGGCCGTTCATGAATCGATACAGGTCGCGGCGCGCCCGCGACAGGCGCTGCCGGAAGTTGTCGGCGGAAATCTCCAGGATTTCCCCGCCGACCGCGTCGCCGGCGCCGAGGATTTCGCCCAGCGTGAACGCCAGCCGCTGGCCGCGGTCGAGGCAGAGCAGCATCCCGGTCATGCACGCGATCTTGGCCTCCTCGACCAGCAGCGGAAGGTCCACCGGCACGCTCTTCGGGTCGGGCAGGTCGCGATCCGGCGTGCGATCGAGAATCGCGCCGTATTCGGAAAAGCCCTGCACGGCGCCTTCCCCGCCCCGGCGCTTCATGTTCAGCACGTGGCGCGCGGCGATGCGGTAAAGCCAGGTGCGGAAGCGGCTCTCGCCCCGGAACGTGCTCAGGCGCGTGATCGCCTTGATCAGGACTTCCTGCGTCACTTCCTCGGCGTCGTGCGGATGAAAGACCATGCGGACGGCGATGTTGAAAATCCACGCCTGATGCCGGAGCACCAGCCGCTCCAGCGCCTCGCGGCTCCCGCCCTGGGCCTGTTCGACCAGCGCGGCGTCGTCCTCGTCCCCGGCCTGCTCGTCGAAAGGATTGAACATGGGTTTGCCCCGGTCCACGGGCCCGGTTCGGGCGCGTTCGAACCTTCGACACGCGCGCCGGACGCGTGTGACAGGCTCTCCCGAAAAATCTGCCGGTCAACCCCGCCCCCGGGTTCCGCGCGCGGCTTCAGGAACTGGCGAGCTTGGCGGCGATGGCCTTCATGTCCTGGCCGCGCAGGACGCCGGCGAGCAGTTCGGGGAGGCGTTCGGGGGTGCAGCCGAAGCAGGGCATGCCCATGCCGGCGAGGGTCTCCGCCAGCGGCTGGTTGTAGGACGGCACGCCCTGGTCGGTGATCGCCAGTAGGCCCACGGCGTGGACGCCGCTTTCGAGGAGGAATTCCATCTTCTTGACAAAGCGCTTCGTATTCGGGCTGGTGTCGTAGAGGTCGGCGAGGAGCACGTACAGCGTCTTGGCCGGCGTGTGCATGAAGCGCTCGCAGTAGCAGGTCGCCTTCCAGTAGTCCTCCGCGCCGCCCAGTTGCACGCCGAAGAGCAGATCGACCGGGTCCGAGCAGTGCTCGGTCAGGTCCACGACGTCCTCGTGGTTGAACGCGACGACGTGGGTCTCGACCGCGCCGATGCTGGCCAGGATCGCGCCCATGATCCCGCCGTAAATCAGCGAGGAGGCCATCGAGCCCGACTGGTCCATGGCGATGATGATGTTCCAGCGGTTCTGGCGCTGCTGATTGCCGAAAAAGGAAATGTGCTCCGGAACGATCGTCTTCAAATCGGGGTTGTAGTTCTTGATGTTCCGGCGGATCGTGCGCGGCCAGTCGAGGTTGGGCAGGCTGCGATACGGGCTGTGGCGGTTGCGCTGCAGCGCGCCTCGGATCGCCTGCGTGAACTGCGATTCCAGGCGCCGGCGCACGTCTTCCACCACGCGGCGCACCAGGTCGCGCGCGGCCGACTTGGCCTTTTCCGGCACCATGTTCTTCATCGCCAGCACGGTCGCGGCCAGGTCGAGGGACGGCTCGACGTTCGCGAGCACCTCGGGCTCGAAGAGCAACTCCTTCAGTCCGCGGCGCTCGATCGCGTCCTTCTGCAGGAGCACCACGACGTCCTTGGGGAAGAAGGTGCGGATCTGATCGAGCCACTTGGCCACTTTGGGGAAGGTGCGGCCCTTCACCGTGCCGTGCGGCATGCCGGTGTCGGCGCGCTCCCAATCGCTCCGGTCCATCTCGTCGCCGCTGTAGATCGCTTCGAGCGCCTCGTCGAGTTCGCCCTGGTCGCCGCCCAGGATCGGCTGGCCCTGGCAGCCGCCCATCTTTCCCAGCGGCTCTTCGGCGGACTTTCCGAGGATCAGCCGCCAGCGCGCGAGTTGGACCGGATCGATGGGCATGAACCGCGTTCTCCTAAACGTCGTCGAAATTCATCTCGTTGAGGTCCTTCAGCGACTTCTCTTCGCTCTCGGTCAGTTCCTTCTCGATGGCTTCGCTGGTCGCGTCGGCCGAAGCGCCCCAGATTTCGGCCAGGTTCTCGGTGATCTGCCGTTTTTCGCGCGCGGAAAACCCGCCGAAGGCGCGCCGCAGGAAGACGAGCGATCGCCGGAAGTGCTCCTCCTCGAGCGACGCGACGTACTCGGCCAGTTGCGCCCAGAGCACCTGCCGCGCCAGCAGAGCGTAGCGGTTGCGGCGCGAGAGCCCCTCGAACCAGCCCGCGCCGAGGTCGGCCGGGATGCCGGGCGAGAGGCGCCGGGAGACTTCGCGGATCAGGTCGTCGTTGGGCATCAGGCCGCGTTCGAGCAGGATCGCGCAGGCATAGCCCGAGAGCAGCGGGTTGCGGTCGTCGGCGTCGGAGAGCCGCCGCAGGCGCTCGATCCACAAATTCTCGTCCACGCGGTCGGCGTGCTCTAGCGAGACCTGGTTCAGTTCGTCGATGGAGACGAAAAGCTTCGCGGCGGTCTCGTTGTCGCAGCCCGAGGCCGCGTGCAGCGCCAGCGCGCCTTCGACGAAGAGTTCCTCGACCAGCGGCAGCAGGGGCTCGGGGTCGAACTTGCGCACGTCGCCGAAGCGGACGATCTGCCCCAGCACGTGGGCCGCGTGCGCGATCGCCGAAAGGTCGGCGGAGGCCGCCGCGAGTTCCTGCAGGCGCCGGCGCGCCGCGTCCATCGCCTTGATCATGCCGCACTGGCACGCATCGCGGACGACTTCCGCGGCATGCGCGATGGAAAGGCACGCCTCCAGCGTGGTCTTGAACTTGTAGCCCACGGCCAGTTCCACGGTCTCGCCCAGCAGCACCGACTCGATCAGTTGAATCTCGCTCTCGGGCGACCACTGGAGCTGCCACTTTTCCGCCCACGTGGCCGATTGCTGCCCCGTGCGCAGCGGCTCGACGAACTTCACCCCCAGCACGCGCAGGCGGTGGAAGAACGAGGAGCGGTGCAGGTCCAGGAAGGCCGCCTCCGCCGATTTCACCTGCCGGTTCTCGCGCAGGTCGAGCGAGAGTTCCTGGCGGACGGCGGTCTTGTATTTCTCGAGCTTCAGGCGGGCGAGTTCGCGCTCGAAGTCCTCCTGGATGGACGTGCGGCTGACGCCCTTGGGCAGTTCGCCGATGGCGGTGCCGACTTCGACGCGCGCGATGGCGTCCTTGACCGTCGCGAGTTCCCCGTGGCCGATCAGCGTCACCGCGGAGTCGCGCAAGTCGAGCAGCGTCGGCGCCAGGCCGTCCTTGAGCGCCGAGAGCGTGTTGGCCAGGCGCACGCCCTCGATCACTTCGGCGGTGGAGCGGTGCGTGCCCGCTTCGCGCAGGTTGCGCGCCACCATCGAAAGGTAGCGCGAGGGCAGGCCCGCCAGGTCCCCGGCTTCCAGCGCTTCCCAAAGCAGTTCGAAGTACGCCGGCGCGTGGTTGCCCGCGCCGTAGCCCGACTGCGAGGAGAGCCTGAAATACGAATACGGCATCAGCGTGAACTTGCTGGCGCGCCGCCGCAGGGACGCGAGTTCCGCGTCGGTCATCGCGGGATATTCGCCGGTCAGGACCGGCGCGTGGTAGGCCCCGACGACGGCGACGATCTTCCCGGGCTTGCGCCCGGCGGCGATCGCCTCGGCGATCTTGCGGCGCATGTAGGCCTCGCGGACCAGGTTCTCCGCGCGCCAGCGGGGCGCGTCTTCCTCAAGCACGCGCAGAGACTGCCCGAACTCGTACGCGGCCAGCCGGTACGCGTCGTCGCTGACGTTGTGTTCGAAGTGGCGTTCCCAGTAGGACTCGTAGTCGGTCTCGCCCGCGCGTTCGGCGTACAGGTCGTGGATGCTCGCGGGGCGTTCCGGCGGCGGCGCGGCGCCCGTCGGCTTCCCGGGCTCGGCCTCCCCTTCGCCGGCCTCCGGCGACTTGGCCTTTTCCAGCAGTTCCTTGCGCTTGCGCTCGCGCAGTTCCTGCTCGATGTCCTGCAGCGCCAGGAAGACGTCCGAGGGCAGGTCGATGAACTCGGCGGGGACGCCGTGCTCCGCCGCCCAGGCCATCGCCTGGAATTCCGGGCTGTAGCGCGCGAGCGGATAAATGAGCGTGCGCACGGGCAGCGAATCGGTGTACGCGAGCAGCGCGATGGGCGGGCGCGTGCCCTTGCGCGTGATCTGCGGGATCAGTTCGGTGGCGTCGGCGAGTCCTTCGATGAGCACTACGTCCGGCTTCTTCTCGTCCAGGAAGCGGCGCAGGTGCCACGCTCCCGCGGGGGAGAGGTGGCGCACGCCGAAGACGTGGATGTTCCAGGCGCCGGCCATGCGTGGCTATTCGTTGTGCTCGCTGCAGGCGGTGTAGAGCGGGCGCCACTCGGCGCCGCGCTTCTTCAGGACGTTCGCGAGGTACTCCTGCCAGACGGTGCGGTCTTTTTCCTCGTCCTTGACGATGGATCCCTGCAGCGCGGAGGCCAGGTCCTGCGGCTGGACCTCCCCGTTGCCGAAGTTGCCGGCCAGCGCCATGCTGTTGGCGAGCACCGAGATCGCCTCGGCGGTGGACATCACGCCGCTGGGCGTCTTGAGCTTGGCCTTGCCGTCGAGCGTCTGGCCCGTGCGCAGTTCGCGGAAGATCGTGACGACCTTCTCGATGGCGTCCGCGGCCGGTATCTTGGCCTTGAGCTGCAGGTTGGCCGCGAGGTCGCGCACGCGCTTGGAGACGATCTCGATCTCGCTCTCGATCTGCTTGGGCGTCGGCAGCACGATGATGTTGAAGCGCCGCTTCAGCGCCGCCGACATGTCGTTGACGCCCTTGTCGCGCGTGTTGGCCGTGGCGATGATCGAGAAGCCCTTCTTCGCGGGCACTTCGGACTTGAGTTCCGGGATCGCGATGGTCTTTTCGGAAAGGATCGAGATCATCGCGTCCTGCACTTCGGAGGCGCAGCGGGTGATCTCTTCGAAGCGCGCCAGCGCGCCGGATTCCATCGCGCGCAGGATCGGGCTGGGGATCAGGGCCTCGGGCGAGGGGCCGCGCGCGATCAGCATCGCGTAGTTCCAGGTGTAGCGGACCTGCTCCTCGGTGGTGCCGGCGGTGCCCTGCACCACCTTGCCGGAATCTCCGTTGATGGCCGCGGCGAGGTGTTCCGAGAGCCAGCTCTTGGCGGTCCCGGGCTCGCCGATCAAGAGGAGCGCGCGGTCGGTGACGAGCGTGGAGATCGCGATCTCCACCAGGCGCTGGTGCCCGATGTACTTGGGCGCGATCTTGACCGAGCCCGCCGTTCCTCCGCAGATGTAGGTCAGCACCGCGCGAGGCGAGAGCTTCCAGCCCGGCGGGCGCTCATGCTTGTCCGACGCGGCGAGCGCCTCGAGTTCGTTCGCGTAGAGCACCTCGGCGGGCGCGCGCAGCGCCTCGCTCAGGCCCGGCTTCGCGTCCGCGCCACCGTCCGGCTTCTTCGCCATCGGATTCCGTCCTTATTCGGGTTTTTCCTTCAATGCGATCATGGCGTCCACCAGGCCGTCCACGATTTTTTCGGGCAGTTCGGGCAGCAGGGCTTCCACCTTCGGCAGCGCGCTGCGCGGCAGGTCCGCGACCAGTTGCGAATAATAATAACGCACCATGTACTGGTGGGCCGTGTCCTTGCCGCGCTTGCGGATTTCGCTCAGCACCGCGTCGGCGGCCTCCGGATGCCCGATCCGCACCATGGTCGCAAGAAGGTCGCGGGCCTCGTGCGGTTCCTTGGCCTTGCCGAGTTCCTGGGTGAGAAAGCGCTGCGTGGCCGCGTGCCCCGGGCGCGCGAGCTTCTCGACGAGTTCCGGCAGGCCGAATTCGATCGCCGCGTCCAGCCAGCGCGGGTCCAGTTCGGCCAGCGGCGGGCGCTCGGAGGCGTACCGGTATCCTCGCCTCCAGTAGCGGTAGAAGTAGCCGTGGTCGTCGTCGTCCGCGCAGACGACCCCCAGCAAGATGCGGCCCCGCTCGGCCGGATCTTTCTTGCCGCGTTTCTCGGCGGCGCCCTTCAGCGTCCCGTGGAATTCCTCGTAGAACGCCGCGGGCGGCCTCGTCGCCCGCGCGGCCAGCAGCGCGGATCGCAGCGCATCGCCGGTCAGCTCCGCGTGGCGGGCGGCGATCTGCTTCTGCATCTTCGGCGTGCCGCACGAGAGCAGCGAGGCCACGAGTTCGTTCAGGTCGCTGCCCGAGGGCTCGGACTTGATCGCGGCCAGATCCCGCGCGCATTCCAGGCAGTGCAGCAGGAAGGACTCCGCCGGGGCGTCGGCGCGGCCTGCCAGGCTGCACACGAGCGCCTGCATGCGCTGGATGGCGGCCCCCTGCTCCTTCTTGTCCTTGCACTTCAGCGTCTCCGCCAGATGCGCTTCGGCCTTCTGGAGCACGTAGGCCTGGAGGCCCGGGTGCTTGCAGTCCCGCAGGCGCTCGACGAACAGCTCCAGGTCGTCGCCGTCCACGGCCTTCTTCAGGGCCGCGAGCACCGCGTCCGCGCCCGAGGCCGAGGCCGTAAGCGCGCGCAGGGCGGCCGCGCGCACGTCCTTGGCCTTCGCGCGGCTCTGTTCCAGCAGGTAAGCCAGATCCTCGTCGCTCGTGCCGAGGCATTCGATGGC
>JAHCJK010000113.1 GCA_026184295.1 Planctomycetota bacterium | reverse complement strand
GCCGGTTCGGCTGCGCCGGGCCGCCGGTCGGGCCGGGGCCCTGGCCGCCGCCGCCGGGATTTCCTCCGGGAGGACCGCCCGAGCCGCCTGGGTCGCCGGTTCCACCCTGGCCGGCCGAACCACCTTGGCCACCCGAACCAGCCTGGCCGCCTGACCCGCCTGACCCGCCTTGGCCGCCGGGCTGCTGCGGGCCGCGGGGGCCTCGGCCCGACGGGCGTTGGATGTGGCCGGGCGGGCGCTGCGCGGAACGGCGGCCGGAATCGCCGGATTCGTCCACGGGCTTGGGCGGCAGAATCTTGAGGCCGCCCTGCTTCACTTCCTTGATCTCTTCGGCGGCCACGTGCACGCGCGGGCCGTCCTGCGTGACCAGCGTCACCTTCTGGTTGTAGATGTCGAGCCCGATCACTTCGCCCTGCACGCCGTTGGTGATCACCAGCGTGCCGCGTTCGGGCAGGTTCTTCTTCAGTTCGGTGTAGACGTTGTCTTCGTAGCGCAGGCAGCACTTCAGCTTGCCGCACTGCCCGGCCAGCTTGCCCGGGTCGAGCGTCGTAAGCTGGTTGCGCGCCATGCTCATGCTGACCGGCGGGAGCTTTTTCAGGAAGGTCTTGCAGCAGAGCTTCTGGCCGCAGGACTGGTAATCGCCCAGGAAGCGCGCGGCCTCGCGTTCGCCGATCTGGCGCAGTTCGATGCGCGTGTGGAAGTCCTTGGCGAGGTCCTTGACCAGGTCGCGGAAGTCGATGCGCTGGTCGCTGATGAAGTAGAAGAAGGCCTTCTCGTTGCCCAGCAGCAGCTCGACGTAGACCAGCCGCATCTTCAGCTTGTGCTCTTCGATCAGTTCCAGGCAGCGCTTGTGCGCGGCGATGCGCTTCTCGAATTCCAGGTCCTTCTGCTGCGCCAGGTCTTCGTCGGTGGCGCGGCGGATCACGCGCGCGAAGTGCGGAAAGTTCGAACCGCGCGGCATCGGCGAGGGCGGCGTCTCGATGCGCCCGATCTCCGTCCCGCGGCTCGTCTGGAGGACAATGCGCTCCTTGCGGCGCAGGTCGCCGATCTCGGAGACGATGTTCTCCTGAAATTCGTTCGCGCCAAAGCGCGCCGTGGCGAGAAACATCGGCTGACTCCAGGGGTCCGATACGGCCTTAGGATACGGCCAAACCATCTTAAGTAAAGGCAGCGAAACCGCCCGCGGCCCAAGTTGCCGCGATTTTTTACGGTCCCCGGCGCAGGTTCGAAACCATGCGTCCCGCGAGCATCCGGCCCACCAGGTCGCCGCGCACGTACAGCCGCGTGGCGAAGTGCGCTTCGCGCAGCGCTTCCAGCATGCGCGAACAGCCTTCGTCGCCGAAACGCTGCGCCAGGGCCTGCGCCAGCTTCGCGCCGTCGGGCTGGAGCAACTGGTCCGGGCCCGCGCCCGCGGCGGTCACCAGCGCGTCGCGGAAGGCGACCTCGCAGAGGTCCAGCAGGCGGCGGAAGACGAAGCGCTTCCAGCCGGACTCGGTCTTGGCGGCGGCCTCTTCCTCGGCCTCTGCGCCTTCCTCGTCCTCGCCGTCCGCGGCCGGTTCGTCGTCCTTCTGCTCGGCTTCCTCGAAGAGCCGTTTGCCTTCGGCATCGGCGAGCGCCCACAGCGCCAGGCCCACGCCGGGGCAGGCCTGCGGGCCGGCGCGTTCGAGGGCCTTCATCACCGCCGTGCGCCAGCGGCCCAGGTCGCCTTCCAGGAGTTCCTTCGCGCGCCCCAGGCTGCCGTCGGCGAGCGCCGCGGCCAGCGCGATCTCATCTTCCTGGGCCTTCGCGTTCCCCTGCGCCAGGCCCGCGCGGATGTCTTCCGCGGAGAGCCGGCGGAAGCGCACCGGCTGGACGCGCGAGACGATGGTCTCGAGCAGCGCCTCGGGGCGGCTGGAAGTCAGGATCACCACCGAAGTCGGCGGCGGCTCTTCGAGCGTTTTTAAGAAAGCGTTGGCGGCCTCGGCCTGGCCCGTGCACATGCGGTGCGCTTCGGGGATGACGACGACGCGCTTCGGCCCGGCCATGGGCGACTTGCTCAGCCGCGCGCAGATATCGAGCACCGTGTCGAGCGGGATGATCTGTTCCTGGTCGCCCAGGACTTTTTCCTTCTCGGTCTCGGGATTTTTCAGCAGCGGGATCAGGTCGGGGTGGTTGGTCAGCAGCCCGTTGCGCGCGGCGATCCAGCGGCAGGACTTGCACGCGCCGCAGGCCTCGCCGGGTTCGGGCGGCTGGTGGCAGAGCAGCGCCTGCGCCAGCGCCACGGCGGCGGTGCGCTTGCCCACGCCCGCGGGGCCGTAAAAAAGGTAGCCGTGCGGCGCGCGCCCGCTCTTCTGCGCCGAACGCAGGTAGTCGAGCGCCGCCCGCTGGCCGAGCAAATGGGACCAGGACATGCCGGCATCCTACCAGCACCCCGAAGACCCGATGAAGTGAAGATTCGAAAGGCCGCGCGAATTATTGCGCCGCGAGCTTCAGGATCGCGGCCATGAACGCGGGCAAATCCTTGGGCACCTGCGCGGTGACCATCCTGCCGTCCACGACGCAGGGTTCGTCGAGCCAGGCCGCGCCGGCGTTTTCCAGGTCGTCCTTGATCGCGTTCACGCTCGTGCCGCGGCGGCCCTTCACGATCTTCGCGCTGATCGGCACCCAGCCGCCGTGGCAGATGAAGCCCACCACCGCGCCCGCGTTCCAGCATTCGGCCACGAAGCGGTTGCAGTCGGCGTAGCGGCGCAGCTTGTCGGGCGCGAACCCGCCGGGCACCACCAGGACTTTCACCTGCTTCGCGTCCACCTCGGCGAAGGTGCAGTCGGACTTGACCGGATAGCCTTCCTTGCTCGCGTAGGTCTCGCCGGCCTTCGGCGCGGCGACCTTCACCTCGTAGCCGGCCTCGATCAGGCGCAGGCGCGGATAGTGCAGCTCCAGGTTCTCGTAGATGTTCTCGGCCAGGACGACGGCCAGCGGGCGGGCGGCGGGCATGGGGCGCTCCTTTCGGCAACGGGGCCGCGCGTCAGCCCAGGCGCGCGCGGCAGAGCTTCAGTTCGGCCAGCAGTTCCTGCCCGTCCTGATAGCGGTCTTCGGGGTTCTTTTCCAGGCATTTGTCGATCACCTTCGAGAGGTCCCGGCCGATGTCCGTGCGCTTGGCGTGGATCGGGTCGTGCGGGGACTCCACGGTCTGCGTCATGACGCCGAAGGGCGAGGTTCCCGCGAAGGGCGGGGTGTTGGCGAGCAGGTCGTACAGCGTCGCGCCCATGGCGAAGACGTCCGCCGGCTTGCCGGCCTCCTTGAAGTTCAGGGCCTGTTCCGGCGCCATGTAGCCCACCGTGCCCATGGTAAAGCGCGCGTCGGTCAGGGAGACGCGGTGTTCTTCCATGCGCGCGAGCCCCAGGTCGGCCAGTTTGGCCTGCCCGGGAACCACCACGTCGCGGTCGGGCATGAAAGGGAGCAGGATGTTGTCGGGCTTGATGTCGCGGTGCACGATCCCGGCCGCGTGGGCCGCGGCCATGCCTTCGGTCGCCGCGACGATCAGGTCCAGCGCCTCGCGTACGTCCAGCGGCGGCTGCCCGGTGGCCAGGCGGCGGCGCGCGTAATCGCCCGCGTTCTGCCCGTTCACGTATTCCATGACGAGGTAGTAGAGGCCCTGTTCCTCGTTCACGTCCATGACGCCGACCAGGTGCGGCGATTTGACGCGCGAGGCCACCTGCGCCTCGCGGTAGAAGCGCTTCACCCATTCGGGTTCCTGCTCGGCGAGGATGTACGAGAGCACTTTGACCGCGACGGGCAGCTTCAGGCGCGGGTGGTAGCCGAGGTAGACGCTGCCCATCGCGCCCTGGCTGAGGCGCCGGAGCATCGGGATGCCCGAGAGCGCCGGGAGCACGCGCCCGCCCGCGCGCACGCGCGGGGCCGTCGCGAGCATCTTGTCGGCGACGAGGTCGGCGGCCTGTTCGAGCAGGTCGGGCGGGACCTCGGCGTCCTCCATGTTCGCGGGCAGTTCGAGCCCCTGCAGGTTCGCGTCGCCGCCGCCGAGCGCAAAGCCGCCGTCCATGCGGTGCGTGGTCTCGGCCTTGGGCAGGTGGCGCCCTTCGCGTTTGACCACCGAGATGCCGCCGGCGAGCAGCAGGGAGGCGACCGCGAGGCTGGCCCACCACAGCACCACGGTCCAGCGAATCTTGTTGGGCGAATGCCCCGAGATCTGCTGCCACGGCACCATCATCAGGCACTGCCACTCGACGCCTTCGGCGACGGGCACGGTCTGCATCGAGGCGTAGTAAAGTTCCGAGCCGACGCTGACGCGGCGGAAGTTCCGCGCGGCATCCTCGAGCGGCTCGCGCTTGAAGGCCTCCTGCGCGGCCCTGCGCAGTTCGGCGCTGCGGCCGGCCGAGGCGCCCTCCGGCGGGGCCTTGTGCGTCACGATCTCGGACCCGTCGGCTTCCAGCAGGTAGACGTAGGCCGAGCGGCGCGTCGCGATCTCGCTCAGGTAATCCGAGAGGCTGGTCAGGAAGAAATCGGCGGTGAAGACGCCGCGCAGGCTGCGGTCCTTCGGGTTGCGGTGCGCCGCCGCGGCCGTGATCCCGCGCACGCCTTCGTGGAAGGTGAACGGATGCGACCAGTAAATCCGCGAGGTCTTGGCCGCTTCGGTATACCAGGCCTGCTCGCGCGGGTCGTAGGACGACAGCTTTTCGGTGTTCAGTTCCTGGCGCGAGCCGTCGAGGGCGACCAGCCATTCGCGGGGTTTGCCGCCGTTTTCCTTGGGGTGCGAGCGGTTGATCACGATCGAGCCGTCCTGCGAACGGCGCGCGCCGACGAAGCGCCCGCTTTCCTGGTCGCTGTAGCTGAGCCAGGCGAGGTTCCGCTGCGAGCGCAGGCGCGCGGCGAGGCGGACGCCGAGCTTCTCGGCGTCCTTGACCGGCAGGTCGCCCTGCTCCGCGAGCGAGAGGCATTCCTGGAGGATCGGTTCGGCGGCCTCGAGCTGCCCGTGAATCTCCTCGGCGGTGCGCTTGGAGAGTTCCTGGAAGTAGCGGCGGGCCAGATCTTCGAAGGATTCGGCGGTCAGGATCACGAAGACGCCCAGCAGGACCGTGGCCGCGAGCAGCGCGCCGCCGGCCAGCGCCACGCGGTGCGCCAGGCGATAACGCTTCAGACGGGCCAGCGAATCGGGGGCGGCCATGGGTACCATTCCAAAACCTGCGGTCCAGTGCGGCCGGCCAGTTTAACGGTTTTGGACGGATTACCTAGATGGGATTTGTCTACGGCTGGTTGAATGGACCCGCCCGTGGCGCGAGTGCTTCAAATCGGGCAGAGGAAAGCCGGGTCAGGAGCCGAGTTCGTCGTACTTGCGGTGGTTGTTGTAGCTCTTCTCGACCGGGTACTTGGCCTCGTTGAGGCGCAGCTTTTCGGCGACGGCCTCGGAGAGGTCCAGGCCGGTGGCTTCGGCGAAGTGCAGCAGGAACAGGAAGACGTCGGCGGCTTCCTCCCGCAGGCGCGCGCGGCCTTTTTCGGAGGCGGCCAGGGCGGCGGCTTCGTCCTTGGACTTCCAGAGGAAGAGTTCCTGGAGTTCGGCGGCTTCGATGGAGAGCGCGGCGGCGAGGTTCTTGGGGTCGTGGAACTGGGCCCAGTTGCGCGCGTCGCGAAAAGCCTTGGCCTGCGCCTTGAGCGTCCCGACGGTGGTCTCGGCGTCCATGGGAACCTCCGGAAATAAAAACGGCGCAGGGGGAAGCCCCTGCGCCGCGAATAACGTTCGGAGCCGGCCGGTTACTTCGTCTTGGGCTTCTCGACCGGCACGCCGAAGTAGGCGCGCACGCGCTTGGCGTACATCGAGAAGTCGGTGTGCTTGTCGGACTCCGCCCGGCGGAGTTCGTTCCAGCTCCGGTCGCGCCAGCCCTTGACCAGGACGAAGAGCGCGGCCATGCGTTCGTGCCAGGAGAGGTCGCCGTTGTTCACCGCGCCTTCCAGGAAATCGTAGCCGTCGTTGCCCCATTCGAAGAACCAGGCCACCTGGGCGCGCGCGTTCAGCTTGCCGAGGTCGGTCTCTTCGAAGCCCTTGGTCAGGTCCTTCAGGTAGCCGTAGGCCTGGGTGTTGTCGAACTTCTTCTTCACTTCCTTCAGCGCCGGGCGGGCGATGTACGCGCGCAGGCGCTTGCCGAACTCGGCCAGTTCGGGCTTCGACGAGGCCTCCGCCTTGGCGAGGAAGCGCTCGGAGAGTTCCGGCCAGCCCTTGCAGAGGATGAAGAGCGCGGCCATGCGCGTCTTCATCTTGTCCTTGTCGTCGTTAAAGGAGTCGCGCAGGAAGGTGCCGGTTTCCTTGCCCTGTTCGAGGAACCACTTCAACTCCCAGCGGCTCTCGTTCGAACCGAGCTGGAGTTCGTCGAAGTTCTTCACGAAATAGGTCAGGTAACCGCGGTTCTCGGTCTCGTCGTAGGCCAAGGCCTTAAAGGAGGCGGAGACCAGCAGCGCCAACATCAGGACCGCGAGCGTCTTTTTCATGAACGTCGACTCCTTGCCAGCGTTTCAATCGTAAAAGTAGCTAGGTGCACAAGCATACCCGAGAGGGCAGGCTTTTCTCAAGCATGGAACGCGCACAACGCGAAGGTAAATCGGTCGCGCGCACCTGTGCAGGTTCGTCTAAGATATGGGAAATCAGCAGGGGATTTGCAGAAAGAGTTAGGTGCATACCACCAACACTATCTGTGAGGTCGGCTGAAAGTGAGAGGTGGAAGATGGTCTCTGCCCATTCGATGGACGGCCGGACGCGCAAGCTGATGTATTTTCGCATTCGCAAAGGCATGACGTTGCAGGACCTGAGCGAGAAGACGGGGCTCAGCACCGCGACCTTGCACCGCCTCGAACGCGGGCTCGCACGCGTCTCGGCGCGCTCCAAGATCAAGCTGATGGAAGGGCTCAAGCTCACTGTAGAAGAAGTGGACGATCTGCTCAATAAATCTGCGCAGGAAGGTTTTTCGCAGGAGCGCGAGGCCGCTCCGGCGCTGCGGGCCAAAGCGACGGCGCTGTAATGCACGCGTGCGTGAAAATTTTCTAAGCGGCACGAGGTGCCTGCTTTACGGACGAAAAAAGCGGATTACGATGCGCTTTGAGCACATGATCTTCACGGGTGAACACGGGGGAGGGAGGACACTCGAACAGGAGCCCCTTTGATGCGCTCAGCCAAGAAGGCGAAGCAGCAGAAGGACCTTCCGGCCGTAGATCCCAACAAAAGAGTTCTCGTCGTCAGCGAACACCCCGCCATGCGCGAGGCGCTCGCGACCTGTCTCCGCTCGCAGGGCTGCGCCGTCGATACGGCCGGCTTCGGCTCCGGGGCGCAGGATTGCTACCGCCACGCCAGTTACCGGCTTGTCGTCGTCGATCTTCCCGATCCCGAGCCCGACCCCGAAGACTTTCACGAACTCGTCTGCATGCTCAGCGCCGCGCCGTGCGAAGCCATCGACGATCCGGCGCCGGAGCGCCAGGCGTTCAGCTTCGGCGACTGGCTGCCCGTGCATCCCAACATCGGCAACCGCCCGGCCTTTATCATCCTCTCGCGCTCGGCCGACCAGGAGACCCACGGCCAGGCCTTCCTGCACGAACAGTTGATCGGCGCGCTGGCCAAGCCCGTGCGCAAGGATTTTCTGCTCGATCTCGCGCAGGAATTGATGGATCTGGAGCGCTCGCTGCGCGCCGAACGGATGGGCTACGAACTGCAGTAGCCGCTATTCGGCGTAGAGGCCGGTCGAGAGGTACTTCAGGCCCGAATCGCAGATGACGGTGACGATCAGGCTGCCCTTCGCGGCGTCGCGGGCCAGCTTGAGCGCCGCCGCGACGTTGGCCCCGCCGCTGAACCCGCCCATGATGCCTTCCTTCGAGGCCAGCGCGCGCGCCGTGCGGGTCGCTTCAAGATCGGTCACGGTCAGGTAGCCGTCCACGACGGCGTCGTCGTAGATGCCGGGCCGGACGGCGTAGCCGCCGCCCTGGATTATGTGCTGCGTCGAACGGATCGTGCGCCGGGCGAGGAACGGCGTCTGCGCGGGTTCGACCGCGAAGCACTTCACTTTCGAACTGTAATTCTTCAGCGCGCGCGAGGTCCCGATCATCGTGCCGCTGGAACCCACGAACGAACAGAAGTGCGTCACCTTGCCCGCGGTCTGCGCCCAGATCTCCGGGCCGGTGCCGATCTCGTGCGCCAGCGCCGAGGCCGGGTTGCCGAACTGGTCCGGGCGGAAGGCCTTCAGCCGCTTGACCAGGCGCTGCACTTCGACTTCGACGAGTTCCAGGTCTTCGCGCGTCACCAGGCCCGGCTTGCCGCCCTTGGCCTGCTTGACCTTCACCACCTTGGCGCCGAAGGCGCGGATCATCTGGCTGCGCTCGGGCGTGTTCCCGGCGCTCAGCACCGCGACGAACTTGTAGCCCTTCACCGCGCAGGCCCAGGCCAGCCCCGCGCCCATGTTGCCGCTGGTCTTTTCGACGACGAACTGCCCCTTCTTCAGCAGCCCGTCCTGTTCCGCGCGTTCCAGCACCGTCAGCGCCGGGCGGTCCTTGATGCTCGCGCCGGGCGAGAAGTACTCCAGCTTGGCCGCCACGCGCGCGGGCAGCCCGGCCGCCAGGCGGTCGAGGGCCACCAGCGGCGTCCAGCCGACGGCCTGGCCGACGTGGTCCAGCATGCGCGCGTGCGTGCTCATCTTTATTTTTTGGCCAGTTCCTTGCGGATTTCGTCCAGAAGGCGTTCGGCGCCGCTCCGGTCGCCGGTCGCGCCGACCTTCGCCTTGATCTCGATTTCCTTCTTCTCGTTCTTGGTCACGGTGCGAAGCTGGACCTCGATGGGCACCTTGGCCTCGTTGGCCGCCTTCAGCACCGCGCTGTCGTTGGCGACGCGCGTGCCGGCCGCGTCGGCCTGAAAGCCCATGTTGTAGAGCGCCGCGGAGGCGCGCTTCACCGCGTTGGCGAGCGTCGTCGCGGTATTGTAGCCCGCGTACTGCCCGTCCCAGGTGTAGCCGAGGGGCGAAAGCGGCGCGGCGGCCGGCACCGGCGGCGGTTCGCCCTTGGCCCACTTCTCGGCGCCGGCCTTTTCGCCGGGCTTCTCGCCGCCCTTGGCCGCGGGTTCGTCGTGGGTCGGAGGCGGCGCGGACTTTTCCCGCCCGCAGCCCGCGTTGAACGCAAGGCCCGCGAGCGCGAAGGTCCAGGCACACGAGGCGATCAGTTTCGTTAGACGCATGGTAGGAGCTATATCAAAGAGGAGGCGCGGGCGCAAAGGCAGCCGGACCAAGAACCAAGAATCCAATCCGTTAGAGCGTGCCTCTGTGCCTCCGTGTCTCCGTGGTGAAAATAGCTATGGCTGCGCCAGCGGCTTGACGCGGATTTCGTCCTGCCAGCGTGCGATCCAGCCTTCGATGCGCTGGTCGAACTCGTCCCAGTCGATCTTCATCGGAACGAGGTCGAACGAACGCATCCATTCGGGGAGCTGGTCCTTGGGCAGGTCGCCGCGCGCGGGGACGCGGAAGTACTTCTTCGCCGCCATCAGGAGCTGCTCCTGCGAGGTCACGAAGTCGTAGAAGAGTTTCGCCTCGGCGGGGTGCGGGCCGCCCTTGATCAGCGCGATCGGTTCCACGATCACCGGCGTCTCCTTCGGGATCACGTAGCCGAACGGGAGCCCGTGGTTGACCTTGCGGCCGATCGCGTCGAACTGGTTCCACGGCGCGAGTTGGTAGGGGCTTTCGGCGCCGGCCAGATCGCTGAACATCACTTCGGGCGTGGGCGCGTACTTGCCGGTGTTTGCGTGCAGCTTTTCGAGGAACGCGAAGCCGTCGTCTTCCTTGCCCGTGCGCTTCCATTCCTTGTAGACGATCGCGCCGAAGATCGTCTTCATCGTTGCGCTGGCGCGCACGTCGCGGATCACGATCTTGCCCTTCCACTTCGGGTCGAGCAGCCCTTCCCAGGTATCGGGGACATCTTCCTTCTTGAGCTTCTGTTCGTTGAACATGATCGCTTCGGGCGAGAGGTACGTGCCGTTCCAGCCGCCGGTGGGGCTCTTGGCGCCTTCGGGCAGGTGCGCGGCCCAGTCGGGCGCGTAGGGTTCGAAGAGCCCGTCCTTCTCGGCCTTTTTAAAGTCGGTGGTCGCGCCGCCCCACCAGACGTCGCAGGCGGGCCGGTCCTTTTCGGCGCGAATCTTGGAGAGCAGGTTCCCACCGCTCATGTCGATCACCTGCGCGGTGATCTCGGGATGCGCGGCCTCGAAGGCCTTCTTGATCTCGATGCCCAGGTCGCCGTGCGGCGTGTAGACCACCACGACCTTCTTCTCGGAGGGTTTGGCGTCGGGCTTGCCCCCGCCGCAGCCGGTCGCGGCGAGCGCGGCGGCGAGGAACACTATAAAGGAGCGCAAAGGCCGAAGACGCATGGCGGTCATCCTGGTTCGGGGGAAGCAGGACCCCACTATGCGCCTTCGGCCGGAGCGAATCAAGGGCCTCGCGCGGTCAGCGCTTCGATTC
The DNA here is from genome assembly GCA_026184295.1 of Planctomycetota bacterium. Classification (GTDB taxonomy): domain Bacteria; phylum Planctomycetota; class SZUA-567; order H5-PLA8; family H5-PLA8; genus JACQFI01. The sequence goes on along the minus strand of JAHCJK010000113.1, from coordinate 9,088 downwards.
TTCGGGCGTCACGCGCACGGCGCGTTTCTCGTCGCGGCGCACGAGCACCAGTTCGACCTCGGAACCGATAGACCCTTCGTGCAGGTGCCGGTGCAGGTCGTCGATGCTCGTCACGGCTTCCCCGCCAAAGGAGACGATCAGGTCGCCCTCGCGCAGGCCCGCGCGCCCGGCGGGACTGCCGGGCTGCACGGCCAGCACCAGCACGGCCGAATCGTGTTCCAAGTCGTGCACGCGGACGGTGCGGCGCGCGAGCGCCACGCCCTGCCCGCCGACGCCCAAGTAGGCGCGGCGAATCTTGCCGTCCTTCATCAGCGCCGCCGCGACCAGCCGGGCGGTATCCACCGGCACGGCAAAGCAGATGCCCTGCGCGGGCAGGATCACGGCCGTGTTGACGCCGATCACTTCGCCGCGCGCGTTCACCAGCGGGCCGCCGCTGTTGCCGGGGTTCAGCGCCGCGTCGGTCTGGATGATGCTGTGGATCAGGCGCCCGGTGCGCGAGGGCATCGAACGCCCGAGGGCGCTCACGATGCCCGCGGTGACGGTGGTCTGGAAGCCGAAAGGATTGCCGATGGCCACGACGAGCTGCCCCGGCTTGAGCGGCTTCGATTCGCCCAGCGGCGCTGCGGGGAGTCCCTGCGCGTGCACGCGCACGACGGCCACGTCGGTGTCGGGATCGTCGCCGACGAGCACCGCCTGGAGCTGCCGGCCGTCCGAGAGCCCCACCTGGATATCGACCGCGTCGTGGACGACGTGGCTGTTGGTGAGGATGAAGCCGTCGGGCGTGAAGACGAAACCGGAGCCGCTCCCGCGCCGGCCGTTGAATGCGTCGTCGCCGCGCGGGGCTTCCTGCGGCGCGCCGTTTCCGCGCAGGCGGTGGACGACCTCGATGTTCACGACGGACGGCGAGACGCGTTCGGCGGCGTGCACGACGGCCTTGGAGTACGCGTCGAGCAACAGCGCGTCCGAAGGCGTTTCGTCGCGCGGGCGTTCGTCCGGCGGCGACTGCGCGGGTTCGGGATCGAGGATGTAGCGGTAGCTGGGTCGCATGGCGAGCCCTCCGAGAAGGCGATACTGCTCGGTACAATATATGTGTGATCGAAGGTCAGGAATTCTGGTGAGTGCCGCCTGGCGCATCATCCAAAAGCAACTTTTCCCGGCGGGCATCCCAGATTCGGACTACCTCCGCTCGGTTTCGTTGATGATTGAGACGGTATACCAAACGGTACGGAGGCATGGATATTTCACGCAGGTCATCGTCGTCGAATTCAGGCACAACCTGCCCACAAAGCGGATAGTCGCGTAGCTTTTCAAGGCTGTCCAAGATCTTCTCGCAAACCTGGGCAGCATTGGCCGGTTGGTCTTGTGAAATGTAAGTGTAAATGGATTCGAGGTCCTGCTCGGCGGCAGGCGAAAGGACTACTTCGTAGACCACGAACGAGCCTTCTTGCGAACTTCTTCGAGCGGAATGACTTCTCCGCGATCGAGTTGTTCAAGCCCCTCTCGAACGCCTGCGACGAACGCCAAGCGCTTTAGAATGTCCTCCAACGTAGCCGTTTCGGGCATTTGCTGGATGGTTTCAAGGGCTCTGGCTTTGTCGGTCATCGTCACGATCTCGGCCCGAAAGAGATTATCCTTCCTTCTGGTGGCCTTGGCTACAAAAATCGGGCGGCCTCTCGGCCGCCCGTTTCTACACATCCGGTCTGGTTGTACTCCGTGCCTCCGTGTCTCCGTGGTGAACAGGAGCGCGCTTACTTCTCGTCCACGCGCTTGGCTTCCACGTCGATCACGTCGCCTTCGGCGTCCTTGCTCGGCTTGGCCGGGCGCGGGCCGCTGCTGGCGCTGCCGTCCGGCGCGCCCGAAGGATTCTCCTTCGTGGCGCCCGCCGACGCGGCGTAAACTTCCTCGGCCAGCTTGTGGCTCACGCTTTCCAGGTTGCTGACGGCCTTGTCGAGCTTCGCCTTGTCCTCGGCCTCGGCCTTCAGGACCTCGCGCAGTTCCTTGATCGCCTGCGTGGCCTTCTCGCTCGTCGCGGACGAGACCTTGGTCTCGTTGTCCTTGATGAACTTCTCGGTCTGGTACGCCAGGTGGTCGGCCTTGTTGCGCGCCTCGACGAACTCGCCCTTGGCCTTGTCCTCGGCTTCGTGCGAGGCCGCTTCCTTGACCATCCGTTCGACGTCGGTCTTGTCGAGCCCCGAGCTGGCCTTGATCTCGATCTTCTGTTCCTTGCCCGTGCCCTTGTCCTTCGCGGTCACGCTCAGGATGCCGTCGGCGTCGATGTCGAAGGTGACCTCGATCTGCGGGACGCCGCGCGGGGCCGGCGGGATGCCCGCGAGGTGGAACTTGCCCAGCGTGCGGTTGTCCGGGGCCATCTTGCGTTCGCCCTGCAGGACGTGGATGTCCACCCCCGGCTGGTTGTCGGCGTAGGTCGAGAAGGTCTCGGTCTTCTTGTGCGGGATCGTGGTGTTGCGCGGGATCATCACGGTGGTGATGCGCCCGGCGGTCTCGACGCCCAGCGAGAGCGGCGTGACGTCGAGCAGCACGATGTCCTTCATCTCGCCCGCGAGCACCGCGGCCTGGATCGCCGCGCCGACCGCGACGACTTCGTCGGGGTTGACGCCTTTGTGCGGTTCCTTGCCGCCGAAGATCGACTTGCAGATGTCCTGCGCCTTGGGCATGCGCGTCGAGCCACCGACGAGGACAACTTCGTCGATCTCGCTGGCGCTCACGCTCGCGTCCTTCATCGCCTGGAGCACCGGCGCGCGCAGGCGCTCGAAGAGCGGCTCGCAGATCGATTCGAACTTCGCGCGCGTGATCGTCTGCGAAAGGTGCTTCGGCACGCCGTTCACCGCCGTGATGTAGGGCAGGTTGATGGTCGTCTGCGGCAGCGTGGAAAGGTCGCACTTGGCCTTCTCGCAGGCCTCGGTGAGGCGCTGCAGGGCCATGGGGTCCTGGCGCACGTCCAGGGCGTTGCTCTTGCGGAATTCGTCGGCCACGTAATCGACGAGGACGCGGTCCCAGTCGTCGCCGCCCAGGTGCGTGTCGCCGTTGGTGGCCAGCACCTGGAAGACGCCGTCGCCGACGTCCAGGATCGAGATGTCGAACGTGCCGCCGCCGAGGTCGAAGATCGCGATCTTCTCGTTCTTCTTCTTCTCGAGGCCGTACGCGAGCGCCGCGGCCGTGGGTTCGTTGAGGATGCGCTTCACGTCCAGGCCCGCGATCTTGCCGGCGTCCTTGGTCGCCTGGCGCTGGCTGTCGTTGAAGTACGCGGGGACGGTGATGACGGCCTCGGTGACCTTCTCGCCCAGGTACGCCTCGGCGGACTTCTTCAGGTCCTGCAGGACCATCGCGCTGATCTCGGGCGGATAGTACTTCTTGCCGTCCACTTCGACCTGGACGAGTTCGTCCGAAGCGCCGACGACCTTGTACGGCACCAGCTTCTCTTCGCTGTCCACTTCCTTGTGGCGGCGGCCCATGAAGCGCTTGATCGAGTAGATCGTGCGGGCGGGGTTGGTCACGGCCTGGCTCTTGGCCGGGCGTCCGACCAGGCGGCCGTCGTCGGTAAAGGCGACCACCGAAGGCGTCAGGCGGCTGCCTTCGGCGTTGACGATGACCTTGGTCTCTTTACCTTCGTGGATCGCGACCACGCTGTTGGTCGTGCCCAGGTCGATGCCTACGATCTTACCCATCGTGAATCTCCTAAGTCGAATCGCCGGTTTGCTCTTCGTTCAAAACCAAGCTACCCCAAGTCAAGCAATACAAAGGCCACCCGGCCTACCCCCTGCGCGATTTGCAACTCATTTTAAACGTTGAGCTTATGAGAAGTATCCGGATGCTTATGCGCGGGTGCAACCCGTGGGCAAGGCTGGCTAAATGACTTGGCTTAGTCAAAGTGACGCACGGTATTGCACCACGTGGGGATGCTTGGATCGAGGGGTTACACGCCGCGCGCGGAGGGGTCCCAGATGTGCTTATGCATCTGAAGCTGAAACCGCACCGGCGGCGGGAGGCGATCGGCGAGGACCCATTCGGCCAGCGTCTTGTAGTCCAGCTTGCCGTGGACGGCGCTGAGGAGCACGGCCTTGGCGCGCTCGGCCAGGCGGTGTTCGGCGAGCTTGGCCTTGGCCCATTCGTAATCGGCGCGGCCGTCGAGCACGATCTTCACTTCGTCTTTTTCGGGGCGCAGGAGCGGGACGTTCGCCCAGCGGTTGCGCGCTTCCTCGCCGCTGCCGGGGGCCTTTAGGTCCATGATGACGTGCACGCGCGGATCGACGGGCGCGAGGTCGTGGCTCCCGGCGGTCTCGAGCAGCACCGTCTTGCCCGCGTCGCAGAGCGCCGTCAGCAGCGGCAGGCAGTTTTTCTGCGCGAGCGGTTCGCCGCCGGTCACTTCCACGTGCGGGCAGCCGTAGGCTTCGACGCGTTGAAGAATCTCCGCGACCGGCGTCTGCTTGCCTTCGTAAAACGCGTACGCGGTGTCGCACCAGACGCAGCGCAGCGGGCAGCCGGTCAGGCGCACGAAGACCATCGGCACGCCGGCCCAGGTGCTCTCGCCCTGGATCGAGTGGAAGATCTCGTTGAGCAGGACGTGGCCGTCCATGGGTTCCGCCTCAGCCGCCCGCGCTCGTCGCGGCGTTGCAATCGAGCATCCCGCGCACCTTGCTGGCCAGGACCTCGGGCGAGAACGGCTTCTGCAGGAACTCGGCCTCGGGGCCCAGGTCGCCCTGGCTGGTGATCTGGTCGCCGGTGTAGCCGCTGGTGAAGAGCACCGCGAGTTCCGGGCGTTCGGCCTTGAGGACGCGGGCGAGTTCCGGGCCGCCCATGCGCGGCATCACCACGTCGGTGACGAGGAGATGGATCGGGCCCTGCGTGCGGCGGGCGAGTTCCAGGGCGTCCTGCCCGTCCATCGCCGGAATCACCTGGTAGCCCTTGGTGCAGAGGAACTCGAAGAGCAGGTTGCGGACGCCGTCCTCGTCTTCGACGAGCAGGATGGATTCGGTGCCGCCGGTGGCGATCGCGGGCATATGCGAACTGCTCGTCGGCGCGCTCGGGTCGCGGGCCTCGGGCAGGTAGATGTGAAAGCGCGTGCCCTTGCCGGGCTCGGAATCGACCTGGATCACCCCGCCGCTCTGCTTCACGATCCCGTAGACCATCGCCAGGCCCAGGCCCGTGCCTTTGCCGACCTCCTTGGTCGTGAAAAACGGCTCGAAGATGCGCGCGCAGGTCTTGGCGTCCATGCCCACGCCGGTGTCGCTGACGGTGATGCAGACGTAGGGCCCGGGGGCCAGGTCGCCGCTGGCGGTGAGCACGTCGATGTTGCCGGTCTCGATGGAAAGGACGCCGCCCTTGGGCATCGCGTCGCGCGCGTTCAGCACCAGGTTCATGATCACCTGCTCGACCTGGCTGGAGTCCGCCTTGACCTTGCGCAGGCGCGGGTCGAGGCGCGTCTCGAAGCGGATGTGTTCGCCGATCAGGCGGCGCAGGATGCGTTCCAGGTCGCCGATGACGAGGTTGAGTTCGATGACGCGGAGCTGCAGGACCTGCTTGCGCCCGAAGGCCAGGAGCTGGCGGGTCAGTTCCACGGCGCGGCGCACGGCCTTCATCAGATGGCGCAGGTGCGCCTCGTTTTCGGCGTTGCCGGCCATGCGCTTCATCAGCAGCTCGCTGTAGCCGGAGATCACCATCAGCAGGTTGTTGAAGTCGTGCGCGACGCCGCCGGCCAGCCGGCCGATGGCTTCCATCTTGCCGGCCTGGCGCAGGTGTTCTTCCAGCCCGCGCTGCTCGGTCAGGTCGAGCCCGAAGGAGATCGAGCCGGTGATGCGGTCGCCCTTGCGCAGCAGCGAGTTCTGCCAGCGGATGTGGCGTTCGCGCCCGTCCTTGGCCAGGATCGGCGAATCGAAGCTTTCGGGGAGCTGCCGCGCTTCGAGTTCCGGGTAGGCCGCCCACGCTTCGGGGTAGCGCGCGCGCGGCACCAGCACCTCGAGCCAGTTCCGCCCCTCGAACTCCTCCCGGCGGTACCCGGTCACCTTCTCGGCCTCTTCGTTGAAGACCTGCACGCGCCCGTCCGCGTCCAGCCCCACGATCATCACGTTGGCGGTGCGGATCAGGTTCTCGACGTAATCCTTCGAGTCGCGCAGTTCGGTCTCGGTGCGCTTCTGTTCGCTCAGGTCCACCACGAAACTCACGCCGCGGTCCGCGCGCGCCTCCTGCAGCGCCCCGCCGATCAGCACCGGCAGGCGCGTGCCGTCCTTGCGGACCAGGTCGCGTTCGCTGGGCAGCACGACGCCGGTCCTGCGAAGTTCCTCGCGGGCGCGCTCGTCCAGGCGCTCGATGCCGGGCGGGGTGAGCATGCTCCAGCGCAGCGCGCCGTTCTTCAGGTCCTCGCGCCGGTACCCCAGCATCCGCAGAAAGGCTTCGTTCGCGTCCAGGAGCGTGCCGTCCAGGCTCCACTGGAAGAGGCCGAACGGCCCGGAATGGAAGACCTGCTTCATGCGCACGCCGCCGCCCGGCTCTTCCTGTTCCGCGGCGGGGCTCAGGCGCGCGGCCAGTTCGGCCGCCACGGCCAGGCGCACGCGCAGAAGGTCGGGCGGGCAGGGGATCGGGATGCAGTCGTTCGCGCCGCGCCGGAGCGCTTCGCGCACCGCGTCCAGGCGGCCGTGGGGCAGGAGCGCGATCGCGAAGGTCTCCCCGCCCGCCGGCAGGGCGCGCAGGCGTTCGAAGAGGCCGGAACCGGCGCCCTCGAAATCCGCGGCGACGATCGGAAAGGGCTTGGCCGCGAAGAGGTCCAGCGCGCGCGCGCCGTCTTCGGCGCAGACGGCCTCGTGCCGCAGTTCCCGGGCGGCTTCCAGGAGCAGCGCGCGCGTATCGGGATGGCCGGTGCAGAGGAGAATCCGCATGCGGATGCGATCGTGTACCTGGGAACGTGGTCGCTGTCAGGGCTGCGGGCCCGCGCCGGGTCCGGCTCGAAGGGCCAGAATATCCGAACGCGCGGGCGCGCGCATCCTGCAATTTTTCGTCCGGGAAGCGTTACGTTTCAGCGCGGGCCGCCGTGGGCCAGCGTGTAGGCGCGCCCGGCCGGGTCCTTTAGCACCACGCGTTGCTTTTCGATGCGCTCGACGACCAGGCCCGAATCGGAAAGCGTCTCGCCCGGGCGCACCCGCAGCGTATCGCCCGCGGGGGTGCGGATGAGCGCGCAGGCGCGTTCGGACGTCGAAGCGACGCCCACGTAGCCGTAGGCCGCGAGGATCGCGGCGCGTTCGGGCGCCGCCACCGTTTCGCCGCCGGGCGAGTGCTGCGGCGGGGGCGGAAGCGGCGGTTCCGTGCGGACGGGGTCCGTCCTGGCCTGGTCTTCCGCGCGAGGTCGCGCGGCTTCGGGCATGAAGGGCGAATGCCTCGGGTCGCGGGCCGCTTCCGGGGCATACGCGCGTGCCGGCGCGCCGGAGGCCGGGCGCATGGCGGGGGCGAGCACGCGCGGCGCCGGTTCGCCGAGCGGCCGGGCGCGGTGCGAGAGGAACCCCAGCAGCGCCGCCGCCAGCGCGAAGGTCGCGGCGGCGAAGAGCGTCTTTTCTTTGTTCAAGCGCATCCCGAGCCTCCCTTGAAGCCGAACCGCGCAGCCAGCGCCCGGTTACCGGGATTTAGACGCCGGCCGGCCGCCGCGGGTGCAAACCTTTCTGGAAGCATGGAATAAGTAGGTGCTTCGGGTATGTAAAAAGGATGGGGGCCTGCGTTTTAACCGCCTTGCACCTGGATGAGGAGCACGCTTATGCACCGACACAAGATCGCCTCCGGACTCTGCGCGGCAAGCCTGTTCGCGCTTGCCCTCGGTTGCGGTGGAGGCGGCCCTCCGCCGGAAACGCCTTCCGCGGCCCCGGGCCCGGCCAAGACCGTCGCGAGCGCTTCCAACGACAAGGCCGAGAAGGCTCCGCCGATCAAGGGCGGCGCGTGGTTCACGAAAGACGGGCAGGCCCCCGACCTGAAGGGCAAGGCCTACATCGTCGAATTCTGGAGCGTCTATTGAGGCGCGTGCCTCGACGCGATCCCCGGCCTTCAGGCGCTGTCCAAGAAGTACGCCGATAAGGGCCTGCTGGTGATCGCCCCTTCGCTGGATGCGAAGGAAGACGTCGAAAAGCTGCGGCACGAACGGAACATCACCGAGTACGCGATGCTCAGCGACGCGCAGGAGACCTTCGACCTGTACGGCGTGCGGTACATGCCCACGGCCTACCTGGTCGGCAAGGACGGCACGATCCGCTGGCAAGGCGACCACGTGGCCGGCGCGACCGCCGAGATCGAGAAGGCGCTCGCCGAGTAGGCCATTCCTGACGCAGCCATCCCGGCCCGCTCCCCTGAAAAGGAGCGGGCTTTTTTCATGCCTCGGGCGAGCACTTTGTGCTTTTTGCCTTCGCACGGGAAGTTTGATGCAAAAAAGCGCGGCCCGCGTCCGTGGTTCATATGTCATTCGACGGGTGGCCGGGGACGCGAGGTGGATTCCAAACAACTCGAAGCGGCCTACCTGAACCACAAGCAGGGGCTCTATCTGCTCGCGCTGGCGATCACGCGCTGCCCGGCCGCCGCCGAGGACGCCGTGCACGACGCCTTCGCGCGGATGCACGCGCGGCGCGGCGCTCCGGCCGGCGACGGGACGGCGTACGTCTTTGCGGCGGTGCGCAACGCGGCCGTGGACCACGTGCGCGGCCGGCGCGGCGAATCTCCCGCGGCCGCGTCGCTCTACAACGGGCACGCGCCGAGCCCCGAGGACTCGGCGCTGGCGGCCGAACGCGACCGCATCCTGCGCCAGGCGGTGGACGGCCTGCCGCTCGACCAGCAGGAAGCCCTGGTGCTGCGCGTGTACGCAGGCCTGAGCTTCGAACAGATCGCGGAAGTGGCCGGCGCGCCGCTCCCCACGGTCTTCTCGCGGTACCAGCGCGCCCTGGAAAAGCTGAGGGACCGCCTGCGGTCGCTGTCATGAACGAACCGAACGAAGACGAAGACCTCGAACGGCTGCTGCGCGGCATGTCGCTCCAGGCGCCGCCGCCCGCTCTGGACCGGCGCGTGTCCGCGGCCGTGCGCGGACTCGGGCGGGCGAAGGGGTGGC
>JAHCJK010000112.1 GCA_026184295.1 Planctomycetota bacterium | reverse complement strand
CTTCCGCGACGGCGAACCCGCGCTGGCACAGACGCTGCGCGGCAAGCGCCTGGCGCACGGGCCCGCGCAAAGCATCCAGCGAGCGGCGGAGACCGTCGCGAAGATTCAGAACGCCATCGTCGCCCTGCGCGCGCGCCAGCTCGCGCCTCGGGAGCGCAAACTCGGGCCGCTGGCCTTCGAAGACGAAGTGCGCGCACGCGCGCGCGCCGCGGAGGCCGTCCGGACGGGCGCGCGCGGCTGGAAGACGCCCGTCGAAGCGTGGTGCGAATTGGTGCTCGTGCGTCACTACCGCCAGTTGAACACCGTGCGGCGAAAGTACGCGGAGTTCCTCGCGCTGCTGACGCGCGACCTGGACGGCGGGTTCGGCCTGGATTACCCGGTGGCCCGGGCGCTGCGGGCACTCTACGCGACCTTTGCGCTGCAGGACCTCGCCGCGGGCTTCCCGGCGCTGCTCGCGCCGCTCGTCCCGCTGCTCGCGCGCCGCGGCCCGGGCGCGCTGGAGGCCGGGACGCGCTCGGAACCCGTCGCGCGGGCGCTCGCCTACTTGCAGGCGCACGCAACGGAACCGATCGGCCTGGCCGAGACCGCCGCGGCCGTGCACTTCAGCGCGCCGCATCTTTCGAGACGTTTTCACCGCGAGACCGGACGCACGCTGACCGAGCACCTGCAGGGCCTGCGCGTGGCCCACGCGCAGCGACTGCTCGCCGAGAGCGGCGAGGGCGTCCTGGCCGTCGCGCTGCGCTCGGGCTTCCCGACGCTCGAACACTTCTACCGCGTCTTTAAGAAGAGAACGGGGATGACGCCGCGCGCCTGGCGGCTCGCAAGGCACGCGTAGAGAGGCTCGTGGAAGCCGCCGACCTCTTTAGTAGCCCGCGCGCACTCCGTCCCACCAGGCCTTGAAGGCCTTAACTTTTTCCGCGCGCGCGGGCTGTTCGTCGCCGGCGTGAATGCCGACCAAGCGGCCGGTCATGGTCTCGATGCAGCGAATCAGGTGAAAGTCGCCGGGCTGGACCGTCAGGCCTTCCACGGCGGCCTCGATGCTCGCCGCGCCACCGCAGGTTTCCATCACGTCCACCGCGATCCAGCGTTCGTGCGGATCGTTCGATTTCAGGAGTTCGAGGGCGCGCGCTTCGGCGCCGGGGATCGCCAGCCGGGCCGCCGCGAGCAGCGCCGCGCGCAGGGTTTCCCGGTCGGCGGTCTTGGCCGGATCGCCCAGCGTATCGATGAGCGCGGTCAGTTCGGTCGCGCCGGCGGCGGCGGCTTCCTCCAGCGCCTTGCGCTTCGCGGCTTCGTCCTGCCCGAGCAGCGCGGTGGACCACGCCTTGATCCGGGTCGGCCATCCGGTGCGTTTCTCGCGGCCCTTCTCGTCGGACGGCGCCCAGCGCCCGTCCACCTGCAAGTCGCCCAGGGCCGCGCGCGCTTCGGCGTGGGCAGGGGCGAGCCGCGTGATCTCGCGGTAGACCTCGGCGGCGGGCTTCTTCTGCCCCAGGCCCGTCAGGTAACGCGCCAGCCGTTCGAGCCCGCGCAGGCGCGAGCCGCCCGGTTCGCGGCCCACCGCGCGCGCCATGTCCTCCCATAGCGATCGATCCGCGGCCGAGGCCGCCGCGACGGGATCGAGCTTCGCCGGCGGATCGGCGGCCCCCGTCATCAGCACCGCGACGTGATCGCGGATCGCGACGGCCCCTTCCACCGACTGTTTGTCGGCCAGCACGCGATGGTGCGGCGCGCTGTGCAGCCAGTCCATGACATGCATGCCGTTGTAGGCGACATTCTCGCCCACGCACTTTTTGTGGCCGAAGAACTCCGCGCGTTCGACGGGATCCTTCTTGCCCGGGACGTCGCAGAAGTGCCCGAAGAGTTTCTTCTCGAAAGATTCCTGCGCGAACCACTGCGCCGCGCGGTACAGCCGTTCGTCGAAACGCAGCACCGGCAGCCCGAGGCGGATGCGGTACGCGTTCACCTCCGCCAGCACGGCGCGTTCGGCCGCGGCGGCCGGCGACGGGCCGAAGCGGTTCTGCGCCAGGACCGGCCACGCCGCGAGCATTTCGGGTTCGGCGACGCGTTCGAAGATTGCGTCGAGTTCGAAGCAGCGCGGGAGCCCGCCGGCCTGCGGACGCGCCAGCGCGGCCAGCACCGCGGCCTGTTCCTGCGCGCGCGACCAGGCTTCCGCCAGGCCGGGCGCCGAGGCGAGCACGCCGTCGCGCCGCGCCTGCCAGGCGGCCTCCACGGCGGCCAGCGCCGCGTCCACTTCGGCCTGCCCGGTCCCCTTGGCCGCGCCGTCGGGGTATTTGGCTTCGTCGAAGACAAGCGCGAGCGCCGCCTTGCGCGCCGCGTCGAGCGCCGCGGTCTGCTTCTGCGCCGCGGCCCGGGCCTGCGGGCTCGCCAGCATGCGCGTCAGGTTCACGATGGCGTTGCGCTGAAGCGGATCGAGCATCACCGCCAGCTTGGCGGCGGCGGTGGGCCCGGCCTTGCGCAGGGCCGCGAAGGCCTCCGCGCGTTCCGCCGCGTCGTTGGACTTGGCCTTGGCCAGCAGCGCGTCGAGGTCGGCGGGGGGCTCCTCGCCGCGCGCGGAAGCGCTCGCGCAAGCCAACACCGCGCACAGGAGATACCGGTTCATCCTAAGTAGAAGACGGTCGCTTCGCATGGCTCTTAGTTTATTCCGGCGCTGGTGGAAGGGGAAGGTCAACGGCCGTGCGTACCATCTCGTACGGGAGTTGGTCCATCTCGATGCCGGGCGCGCAGATCACGGAAGCGCGACCTTGCGGCCGCCAGAGGCAGGGATCGGTGGGACCGAAGAGCGCGTACGTCGGGCAGCAGCGCGCGGCGAGATGCGTCACGCCCGCGTCGTTGCCCACGAACCGCTTCGAGATCGAGAGCAGCGCGGCGACCTCGCGCAGAGGAAAATCCTGCGCGCACAGCCAGCCTGCACCGGCCGGCCACGCGGCCTCGAACGCCTTGCGCACGGCCTCGTCGGCGGGCCCGAAGAAGACCAGCGGCGTCTCGCCGCTCGCGGCGCAGACTTCCGCGGCCAGGCGCGCGTAGCGCTCGGCCGGCCAGCACTTGGTCTTCCCGCCGCTCCCCGGATGCAGCGAGAAGAACCCGCCCGCGGGCGCTTCGGCAAGGCCCAGCCGTTGAAGCGCCGCGCGCGTCTCGTCCACGCTCACCGCCAGCAGCGGATCGCCGGCCTGCTCGAAGAGCGCGGGCGCGCGCGCGCGTTGGACGGCTTCGGCGCCGATCAGCTCTTTAAGCGGATCGAGCAGCCGCCAGACGGCGTGCGGAAAGCCACGGTCGGCCCGCAGCGGCGGCGCGACGGCCAGGACCTCGCGCACGCCCGCCTTGCGCAGGGCGTCCGCGGCGTCCTCCCGGCCGGAGGCCAGGTAGACGACGGCCTTGTGCGCCCCGGCGAGCACCTCGCGGGCGCGGTCGCTCAGCGAGGCCCCGGGCGCGTAGAGCCCCAGCCAGTCGGGCGCGCCCGCGTCGAGGACTTCGACCGAAATCTTTCCGTAACGGCGGTTGAGAAATCCCCACGAGGCCGGCGTGCCGAGGATCGTGATGCGGCGGGCGCGCGCGAAGCGCAGCGCGTGCACCGCGGGAAGCGTCAGGACCGCGTCGCCCAGCGCGCCGGGCCGCAGGATCAGAAAGGAAGTGCCGATCGTGCGTATCTCCTTTCAGAGCCGCCGGTATAATGGTGTACTGTATATCTCCAGGAATGGGAAATCCGCGATTGCGCACGGGTGCAACCTCTTCTTTTCCGTCGTCCGGGCCCGCCGGTCGTCCGTCGTATCGCATGGACGGAAAGGCCGCGCTTGTTTGACGACGCGGTCGAACGCGAGCTGATGAAGCGCATTGCGCGCGGAGATTCCGACGCGTTCGAGCGGCTTTTCCAGGGCTACGAGAAGGCGGTGGGCAACTTTCTCTTCCGCATGTGCTACGACACGGCGCTGGCGGAAGACTGCCTTCAGGAGACCTTTCTGCGCCTGTGGAAGGCCGCGCCGGGGTGGCGGGGCGAGAGCAAGGTCAGCACCTTCATCTTCCAGATCGCCAAGAACCTGGCGCTCGACGCGCGCGAGAAGGTCTTCCGCGAACGCGCCCGCAGCGGCGCCAGCGCCTCGCAGGGCGAAGACGGCCACGCGGGCTCGAAATTGAAGGACGTCGCCGACCCGGGCGAGGGCCCGGCTCGGGCGCTGGAAGGCGAGGAACTGCGCCAATCGGTGCGCGACGCGCTGGAAAGCCTGCCGGAGGACCAGCGCATGGTCGTGCAACTGGCGCAGACGGACGGGCTGACGTACCGGGAAGTCGCCGAGATCCTCAACTTGCCCGTCGGAACGGTAAAGTCGAGGATGGCCGCCGCCGCGGATGCCCTGCGGCGCAAGCTGCAGCGGCACGTGCGGAACTGATGGCAACGGGAGCATCATGACGACGGAACAGGCCGCGAACCTATCGCCCGCCTGCGCGCGCATCCGGGAGGACATCCCGATGCTGGCGGTGGGCGGACTATCGGCCGAAGAGGCCGCGGAGATCCGCCGCCACGTGGACGGCTGCGCCGAATGCCGCCAGGTCTACGAGGACAACCGCGGCGTGCTGGAACTCGTGCGCCAGGAAAGTTCCCCCAGCGTGATGCTGAACTCCAAGCGCGTGCTCGCGGAACTGAAGCGCCGAATGTCGGAAGAATCGCGGGCCTCGTACGAGCCGGCCCCGGCGCTGACGCCGCGCGGGCGCGTGCTGTGGCTGGCGGGCCTGGTGGGCGTGGCCGCCGCGGCGTGCGTAAGCATGGCGCTGCTGCTGGGCCCGGGCGTGAAGACGCCGCACCCGGTGGCCAAGGAAGACGGCAGCCGCGCGCCGGTGGCCTACATGCTCCCGCCGGGCGCGCCGAAGCCGAAACCCGTCTTTAAAGGAGACCACTACGAAGCCGAGGCGCAGGGCGTGCATATCACCTATCCTTCGGGGCTCGAAGGCCGCCTCCAGGACGACGCGCGCCTGCACTTCGTCAACGCCTCCGCGCTGGAAGTGAACGAGGGCACCGCCGCGTTTTACGTCCCGCCGGGCATCGAAGGTTTTCAAGTGCGCGGAACCGCCTCCAACGCGACCGCGGCCTCCCGCACCGGCGCGCGCTTCATGCTCGTGGCCAAGGGCGGACCCGGCGGCGCGGACTTCGTGAAGGTCGCCGAAGGCGTCGTGGAAGTGCGCGGCGCGACCGGCCCGGCGGTGCGCGTGGACGCGGGCCAGGGGACGCGGGTGAGCGTCAACGGCGTGCCCGCGGCGCCCGAAGAGATCGACGTCGTCGCCGCGTTCGACTGGGTGGACGACCAGAGCGCGCGCAACATCTCCTGCACCTTCAAGGCCGGCGAATACCCCGCGCCCGGCGCGCTGTGGCTGGGCACGCTGGCGGTGCGCAACACGAGCGAGAAGACGGTCACGGTCGCGGGCTTCCACATGCTGGGCGCGAACTACCAGCTCGAGATTCGCCGCGAGGGCGAGAAGACCGGCTACTTCACCAAGCTCGCCCCGCGCGTGCTGCGCAAGCGCGCCGCCGGAGGCAACGCCGAACCGGTGCTCGAGAGTTCGAGCGAGATGACGCTGGAGCCCGGGCAGAGCTACGAACTGGAAGTGGACCTGCGCGGCGTGGTGAAGGAAGCGGGCCCGCAGACGCTGATCGCGCACTACCAGGTCTTCAGCCAGCCCAAGGCGACGGGCCTGGAAAGCAAGTGGGGCTTCGCCCTGCGCAGCCAGGCGATCAAGATTTTCGTTCCGCTGAATCCCGAAAAGCGCGGCCGGTAGAACTCGGCCCTGCCGCTAGGCCTGCTCCCGCACCCAGTACGTCTGTTTGTGGCCGCGCGCCTCGAACGCCTTCGCTTTTTCCTCGGCTTCCTCAAAGGACAGGTCGCGCTCGATCTCGAACTCGTTTCCATGGTCGTCCTGGCGGACCAGGCGCCAGCGCTTCGGCGCGGCCAGGTGCTGCCCGATGCGGATGCGGTGGCCGTCGGGGGTCTTGATCCCGAACTCGCGCATGCCCCACGGCTGGTCTTCCAGCGCGGAGACCTCCGCGCCCTTCTCCGCCAGTTCGCGGTGGAAGGCCGCGGCGTCGTCCACGCGCAGGTACGCAAAGTAGCTGTGGCAGCCGAGCGCGCTCGCGGGCGGATCGTCGGGGCATTCGCCCAGCATGATCATGAACCCGTCGCGCGCCACGAAGATCCAGCCCGGCGGTTCGTCCACGCGCGTGAACCCGAGCATCTCGGTGTAAAAGGCCGCGGAACGCCGGACGTCGTGGACGGCCAGGACGTAGTGGTGCTGCAGGATCGCGGGCATGGTCGAGCCTCCGGCGCGTGGCCATTTCGCCCGAAAATCGTACCCCTTCGTGCGGGGCGGCTCAAAGCGGGAATTTAGGTGTGACGGACGCCCCGCCGCGGCGGCCGACGCAAAATCGGAAGCCCGCGCGTCCTGCCCGCCGGAATACCCTGCAACCAATTACTCACCAAGGCGTTGCAAGCGCACCGAAAAACTCTTATGCGCTGGTTTTGAGGGCCTTCGGAGGCATACTTGGGCGCGGAAATTCGGGTCACAAAATTCGGCGTCTTGAGGCGCTTTTCTAAGGCCGCTTCCGGGGCCGCGCAGTCATACTTTTCGGAAGGCATCTAACGCATCCAAATGGGACGACGGCCGGCCGCGCCGGAGCGAGGGGACGACGGGTATGCTGCACGAACAGATCAAGCAACGCCTGGAAACGCTGCGCGGGACGCTCCGCAATGCCTGCATGCTGGACGGCATCGGGCGCGCGCTCATCGCGCTGGTCGCGGGCGTCACGCTGGCGATCCTGCTCGACTACTTCTTCTTCCGCTGGCCCAGCATCGTGAACACGGGCTTCCGGGTCGTGCTGCTCGCGGGCGTGCTGGGGACGGTCTTCTACTTCGTCTGGCGGCGCGTGCTCGGGCCGCTGGCGGTGCCGCTCTCGATCGACGACATGGCGCTGGCGGTGGAGAAGGAATTCCCGCAGCTCAACGACAGCCTGATCTCCTCCATTCAGCTTACGCGCATGCTGGCCGACGACCGCACGATGAGCCAGTCGATGGTCGAGGAGGTCTCGCGCAAGGCCCACCAGGAAGCGAGCGCGCTCGACTTCGCCCAGGTGGTCAAGTTCGAACGCATCAAGCCGATGCTGGTCGGCGCGGGCGTCTCGCTGGGGCTCTTCCTCATCCTGGCGGCGCTGCTGCCGAGCTACGTCGGGACGGGCCTGCTGCGCCTGATCACGGTCACCAACGCGCCCTACCCCGTGCGCACGATGATCTCGGTGCGCGGCAAGTCCGGCCAGCAGTTGCCGGTGCCCAAGGGCGAAGCCGTGGCGATCGAGGTGGAATGCTCGGGCGACCTGCCCTCCAAGGCGTACATCTACTTCGACAACGACAAGAAGGGCTTCGGGCGCGCCGAACTGATCGGCACGCGCGTGATCGAGACGCGCGAGAACGGCGAGAAGGTCGCGGTCTTCCGCTACGACTACGATCCGGTGGTGAACAGCTTCTCCTACTACGTCCAGGCCGGCGACAACATCTCCAACACGCGCGAAGTCCTGGCCGTGGACCGCCCCGAAGTGGTCAACATGTTCGTGCAGTACAAGCTGCCAGAGTACATTTCCACCGAGCCGACCGAGCCGAAGCCCGAGCGCAGCCTGCGCAACGTCGTCGGAACCAAGGCCTTCCTCACCGGCACCACCAACAAGGCGCTCAAGTCGGCCAAGCTGATCGTCGGCAACGCCGAACCGCTGCCGATGGAACTGGGCGTGGACAAGACCTCCTTCGTCGCCAACATCGAGATCGACGCGAGCAAGGATTACGAGCTGGTGCTCGAAGACGAGTACGGCTTCACCAACAAGGACAAGATCCGCCACCGCATCCGCGCCGAGGACGACCGGGTTCCGGTCGTGCACTGGACCGCGCCCGCGCAGGACCTGGAAGTCAGCCCTGCCGCCGTGGTGCCGCTGGCGATGGCGTTCGAGGACGACTGGGGCCTGCGCAAGGCCGAGATCAAGTTCCGCCGCTACCGCCCGGCCGCCAACGGCCCGCAGCAGCCCGCCGGCCCGCAGCCCGCGGGCGGGGCCGACCCGGCGCTGAACAGCCCGGCCATCGAAGGCGGCTTCGAACTCCCCACCGACGGCTTCGGGCGCGGCATCAAGAAGCTCGACCTGAACCACGACTGGTCGCTGGCCGACCTGGTGCTCCAGCCGGGCGAACTGATCGTCTACCACGCCGAGGCGTACGATTTCTGCCCGGCGGCGCGCAAGGGCGAGGAGCCCCGCGAGTGGCGCCTGAAGGTGCTCTCGGCGGCCGAGATCAAGCAGAAGCTGGACATCGAACGCCTGCGCCTGATCGAGGACCTGAAGGCGATCATCAAGGACCAGGAGGCCGACAAGAAGTCCGTGGACGCGGTCCTGGACTACCTCGGCAAGGGCAACACGTTCGAAATGAGCGAGCGCACGCACGTCACCGAGGCCGAAGCGCTGCAGCAGCAGATCACGCGCAAGACGATGGACCTGGAGCACGCCTTCGAGAACCTGCTCGGCCGCTACCGCGCGAACTCGCTCGACACGCCCGAGGACACGCAGCGCCTCCAGACCATCATCACGGTGCTGAACGACTGCGACACCAACAAGATGCCCGACGCCGCGCGGCAGATCGCGTCGTCCTCCATCGCCAAGACCGACGGCGACCGCGTCACGAACCTGAAGAACGCCAGCGGCAAGCAGGAAGAGATTCTCATCGACCTCAAGGCGCTGCTCGACCAGATGCAGAAGTGGGCCGAGACCGAGGAATTGATCCGCCTCGCCCGCGAACTGCTGCTCAAGCAGCGCGCGGCCTCGCGCCTGACGGGCGAATTCAAGGACCGCCTGGGCGCCAAGCAGCCTTCGGCGGCCAGCAAGGAAGAACAGGCGCAGGTGAAAGGCCTGGAGCACGACCAGCGCGACTGCGGCATCGACATGGGCAACCTGATGACCAAGATGGAGCAGGCCCTGGCGAAGATGGACCAGCTCGACAAGTTCGTCGCCAAGAACATCGACGACGCGATCAAGATCGCGCGCAACACCGACGCCACGCCCGACAACCCCAACCTGCCCACGACCGGCGACAAGTTCCCCGGCATCAAGGACAAGATGGGCGGCGCGCAGAGCGACATCGCGCAGTTCAGCTTCGGCACCGCGGGCGTGAAGCAGAAGGGCGCCGAGCAGGGCCTCGACCGCATCATCACGGTGCTCAGCCGCCGCCGCGACACCAACTACAAGGAAGTGATGAAGGAGATCGACGAACGCCGCCGCGAACTCCAGAAGATCCTGGAGCAGCAGAAGAAGCTGACCGAGCAGACCAAGAACATCCAGAGCAAGGAAGAACTGCAGAAGAACATCGCCGAGGCCAAGAAGCAGCTCCAGGACATCTACAAGCGCCAGGAGAACCTCAAGCAGCAGACCGAACAGCTCAAGAACGAGCCGCAGAAGGACGCGGCGCGCTTCGACCGCGCCATCGACCGCGCGCAGCAGGAACTCGAGCAACTGCTCAAGGCCGAAGAGAAGATGTTCCAGGACACCGCCGAACAGCTCTCGCCGGCCGAGAAGCAGATCGCGCGCGCCATCCACGAACTCGACGCGCTGGAAGAACAGGAACGCGCGCTGGCCAGGGAGTCGCAGGCCTTGAGCGGCGGGCAGGGCACGAAGGCGCTCGAGAGCGCGCTCGCGAAGGTCCAGGACCTGCTCAAGAAGCAGGACGAACTGCGCGTCAAGGCCATCATGGCCAACAACAGCCCCGACAAGGCCGCCGCCGAGAAGGGCCTGAAGGAACTGGCCGATCCGCAGGGCAAGCTGGGCGCCGAAGCCGCCAAGGCCGCCAAGGAACTGGCCGCGGCCGCCGCCGAACTCGAAAAGGCCGCGCCGAAGGACGCCCCGAACGAGGCTCTGGCCGCCGCGGAGCGCGCGCTCAAGCAGGCCGCTTCGTACGTCGAGCAGGCGCCGAAGGACATGCAGGGGGCTTCCGAGCACCTGGGCAAGCCGGCCGGCCGCGAGGCGCTGGACCAGCAGGAGAAGGCGGGCGACGACCTCAAGCGCGCCGAAGAAGCGCTGGCGAAGGCGCTGAGCGGCGAGAAGAAGCGCGCCGAGACGGCCATGACCGACATCGCCAACCGCCAGGCCGAACTGCGCGGGCAGACCGACGAAGTGAACGGGCGGCTGGCCTCGCTGACCAAGCTGGCCGGCACCCCCGAAGGCCAGAAGGACCCCAAGCTCGCCGCCGCCGCCGAAGCCGTCATGAAGGCCCAGCCGGTCCTCGACCAGGCCAGCCAGGAAATGGGCGAAGCGTCCGACGCGCTCCGCCGCGGGGCTCCGCAGGCCGAAGGCGCCGCCGCGGGCAGGGCCTCGGGCATGCAGACCGGCGTGGCCGAGAAGCTGGCGCAGGCGCGCGCGGCGCTGCAGGGCGCGAGCGGCCAGATGGCCAAGAGCAACGCCGAGAAGTTCGGCAGCCTGGGCGGCGACCAGGGCAAGATTCAGGAACAGACCCAGTCGCTCGCCGATTCGATCCGCGACCTCGCGGAAGCGATCGAGAAGGCCCATGCGCAGGCATCGGGTTCGCAGGGCAGTCAGGGTTCGCAAGGCAGTCAGGGCTCGCAGGGCAGCCAGGGTTCGCAAGGCAGCCAGGGTTCGCAGGGCAGCCAGGGCTCGCAGGGCAGTCAGGGTTCGCAAGGCAGCCAGGGTTCGCAGGGCAGCAAGGGCGGCCAGGGCCAGCCGAAGGCTTCTGAAAAAGTCGGCGAGGCCGCCGGCCACATGGGCGAAGCCAAGAAGGACCTCGGCTCGGCCAACCCGGCTTCGGCGACGAAGAACGAGGCCAAGGCCATCGAGAGCCTCGGCGATGCGAAGGAGATGCTGGCCGAACTGCGCCGCAAGGTGAACGAGTTGCAGGACCCGGCGCGCCGCCTCGAGCGCATGCAGAAGGATCTGAAGGACGAGTCGCGCCAGCTTGCCGAGAAAGTCGAGTCGCTCCAGACGCAGATGAAGGACTCGGCCAAGCCCGACGAGAACATCCGCAACGCCTCGAACAACATGCAGAACGCCCAGAACCAGCTCGGCGGGAACCAAGGTAATCAGGGTTCGCAGGGCAGTCAGGGTTCGCAGGGCAGTCAGGGTTCGCAGGGCAGTCAGGGTTCGCAGGGCAGCCAGGGCTCGCAGGGCAGCCAGGGCTCGCAGGGCAGCCAGGGTTCGCAGGGCAGCCAGAACCCGCCGAGCAATCCCAACAAGGACGAAGCGGCGAAGGAGCAGGAGCACGCGCTCTCCGAACTGGAGAAGGCGCTGCAGAACCTCGACAAGCTGGCCGCGCAGGCCGCGAAGGAAGAAGACCCGCGCGCGGGCAAGGTCCTGAAGGAGATGTCCAAGGATCAGGCGGCGCTGCGCGACGAGGTGCTTAAGCTGCAGCGCAAGCTGGACGACCTGGCGGACAAGACCGGCAAGAAGGAAGCCGAACGGGCCGCGCAGAGCAACCAGAACGCGGGCAAGAGCCAGTCGCAGGCGTCGAGCCAGATGAGCCAGGGGAACCAGAGCGGGTCGCAGGCCTCCGAGGAACAGGCCGAGGAAGACCTGGAAGACGCGCTCGCGAACCTGGACCAGCTCCAGCAGAAGATGCAGCAGCAGAGCCAGGAAGAGCAGCTCTTCCAGATCGAGCAGGAACTGAAGAAGATGGTGCAGGTGCAGAAGGACGTGCTCAACCGCACGCAGGACGTCGAGAAGCAGCGCCCGGGCCCGAAGGAAGAACTCCCGCGCCGCGCCAAACTGCTCGCGAAGAAGGTCCACGACGACCAGGCCGCGCTGGCGGAATCGACCAAGGTCGTGGTCAAGAAGCTCGAGGAGTCCGCGGTCTTCCAGTGGGTGCTGCTGACGGCCACCGACGACATGAACGAGGCCGCCGCGCGCCTGGACAAGGAAGCGACCGGCCTGCTGACCCAGGAGATCCAGGAAGACGTCATCCGCAAGCTGAACGAACTGATCGAGGCCCTGCGCAAGGAACGCCAGGAGAAGAAGCAGGGCGGCGGCGGCGGAGGTGGCGGCGGAGGCGGCGGCGGCAAGCAGCCCCTGGTTCCGCCCCTGGCCGAACTGAAGATGCTGCGCATCATGCAGCGCGACGTGAACCGCAACACGCAGAAGGTGGACCAGGAAGTCAGCCAGTCGGAAACCAAGGACGCGCTCACGTCCGACCAGCGCGAACGCCTGCGCCGCTCCGCGAAGAAGGAAGGCGACATGGCGCGCATCACCGAGAAGATGGCCCAGGACCTGCAGGACCAGCAGGAAAAGCAGGGGCCGATGGGCGAACAGGACGGCGAGTAAGCGACCCGGGATTCAAGGAGCGAAGGCCATGCGAACGATCCTCACGATGCTCTGCTGTGCCGCGCTGATGGGCTGCGCCGGCGTGCGGGCCGCCGACCCGGAAAAGCCGAAGGCCGGCGACCCGGCCAACGACCTGCCGCTGGAGCTGTACAAGAAGATCCACGGCGAAATCGAGGCTTACTACGGCGTGGCGCCGGCCGGCGCGCCCAAGCTTTCCAAGGACGAGGCCAAGAAGGCGCTGGAGGCCGACGCCAAGGCGAGCAAGGACGCGCTGCTGAAGGCGCTCAACTCCGCGCAGACCATTCACCGCGAACTCGCCGCCATGGCGCTGGAATTCGCGGGCGATCCCAAGGGCGTGCAGGATCCGCTCTGCAAGACGCTCGGCGCCGACCCCGATTCCGAAGTGCGCCTGGCCGCCGCCGGCACGCTCTCCAACCTCGCCGACGCCGCCGCCGTGGACGCGCTCTGCAAGGGCCTGGAAGACAAGGACGAGCAGGTGCGCGGGCAGTGCGTCTCGGGCCTGGCGAAGGTGAAGGACCCGCGCGCCGTGCAGCCGCTCCTGAATCTGCTCAAGAACGAGGACAAGCCCGGCATCCGCCTGCGCGCGGCCGCCGCGCTGGGCGCGATCAAGGAACCCGCCTCCCTCGACGCGCTGATGAAGGCGCTCGACGAGGAGAAGGACCAGCGCGTGCGCATGGCCATCGCCAGCGCGGTGCGCGCGATCCGCGGGCCCGCCACGCCGGCGACGGAGAACGTCCCCGACATCGAGGAACACACCGACGCGCTCACCCAGCTCGGCAAGGACATGCGCGACGTCGAGGAGAAGCTCCGCGGCGACCGCCACGACCGCGCCGTGCAGGTGGACCAGAAGGGCATCGAAGAAAAACTCTCGAAGATGATCGAACAGATCGAGAAGATGCAGCAGCAGAGCAGCTCGAGCAGCAGCCAGAAGAAGAACCAGCAGCAGCAGCAACAGCAGCAGCAGTCCGGCGGCAACCAGCCGGGGCAGAAGCAGCCCAGCAGCCCGCTGGCCGATTCGACCCTGGGCGGCGGCGCGCAGTCCGGGGCGCTCAACGCCGCGGACGTCGTGGGGCAGCAGGCCGACTGGGCCAAGCTCCCCCCGGCCGAACGCGACGCGCTGATGCAGGCCTACAAGCGCGACCTGCCGCAGCGCTGGCGCAAGCGGCTTGAAGCCTACTACCTGTCCATCGCGGCCGAGGAAGCCAAGGCCAACAAGTAGGCCGTAGACGTACTACGCACCATGAGGCGGACGGGGGCAACCTCGTCCGCCTTTTCGTGTTCCCGGTGAAATGCCGGGGGCTTTCGCGCGTCTAAAGAGGAGCGTCGGCCCGGGAGCCGGGTTTGACGGCTCGGTGACATGGGTTACAACGGTTCCGTTTTCGCAAGGGGCATGAGCATGCGCGGTTACTGGAATCCAGCGGGCCTGGGTGCGGGCGTGTTGCTGCTCGCCGCGTCGGCCGCCGTCCGGGCCGAAGAGCCCGCGCAGAAAGTCCCCGCGCCCGTCACCAAGACGCTCGCCGAACAATTCAACGGCCTCACGATCAAGGAACTGAAGCGCAAGACCAAGGACTTCGAGGAAGTCTACGAGTTCCGCTTTGCCGGGGAGGACGAGAAGGACTTCAAGGTCCTGATCGGCGAAAAGGGCGCGGTGGTGAAGGAAGACGAGCACGCGCTGCCCGAAGCCAAGGTCCCCGAACGCGTCCGCGAAGCCTACCGCCTCTGGTGCGGAGGCAAGGCGGCGCCGGCGACGTGGTCGGTCAAGCGCCCCGAAGGCTCCCTGCGCGTCTTCCGCACCAGCAAGGCCGTCGTGCTGGGCAAAGAAGACTACTTCATGATGCACGTCCCCGAAGACCTGGGCGCGCTGGACCTGAAGCAGTACGCCCGCGGCGACGCGGTGAAGGAGTTCGAAGAGAAGAAATCCGAGGACCCGGCCAAGACCGGCGCGACGGCCGCCACGGCCGAGCCGGCCAAGGAACCCGAGATCGACCCGGACGTGATCAACAAAGTCCGAAAGCTGATCAAGGGGACGCTTAAGGAAGATGCGGACGCCCGCACCAAGGCCTGGGAAGAACTGCGCGACATGGGCAACCTCGCCGTGCCGGGGCTCGTGGCCCTGTACCGGCTCGACACCACCACCACGGAGATGGTGCGCTCGATCGTGATCGCGCTGGGCGACAGCAAGGACAAGCGCGCCGGCCCCGCGCTGGTGGAAATCCTGGGCAGCAAGGACGCCTCGATCCGCGCCAAGGCCGCCCGCGCCATCGGGGACGCGAACTACAAGGAAGGCATCGGCGCGCTGAAGGAACGCCTCTTCGACGCCAAGGAAGCCGAAGACGTGAAGCTCTTCGCGGCCACGTCGGCGGCCAAGCTCGGTTCGGCCAGCGGCGCGGAGTCGCTCAAGGCGCTGATGGCTTCGAAGGCGCCCGCGATGCGCGCCCGCGCGACCTACGCGCTGGGCAAATTCGCCGGCAAGGAGCACGTCGCCGCCATCGCCGGCGCCTTGAAGGACGCCGACGACCAGGTGCGCATGGACGCGGTCGAAGCCCTGCGCATCGCCGGCGGCAAGGACCCGCTCGGCCCGCTGGTCGAGGCGACGAAGGACGAGAACTACAAGGTTCGCGGCGCGGCCATGGACGCCCTGCGCGACCTGAGCGGCCAGAAGTTCGGCAACGAGCCCAAGGAATGGCAGGACTGGTGGGCCAAGGAAAACGCCCCCAAGGACGAAGCCAAGAGCGACGAAAAGAAGAGCGGCGAAGCGGAAGAACAGGACAAGACTCAACAGCTCAAAGACAAGGCGCGCAAACTCGAAATCGAAAAGCCGGAAGGCTGGCAACCGCCCGACGGCAAGACCGGCGAATTGCCCAAGCCCAATCCCGACAAGAGCGCGCCCTGAGCCAGGAAATGGAGAAGTCCATGCGATCAGGACTGATGATAGCCGCGGGTCTTTGCATGCTGCTGGCGTGCGCGCTGCGCGCGGCCGACGTGACGGTCTCCGAAGCCGACGGCGACGAGACCACCGGGCCGCTGAAGTCGGTCAAGGCCGACGGCAGCCTGGAAGTCGGCGCCAAGACGGTCAAGATCGAAGACATCGCGGAAGTGCGCGTGAAGGGCGTCAGCGTCACGCCCTCGGCCAAGGCGCGCGTGCTGCTGCGCGACGGCGATTCGATCTACGCCGATGTCCTGCAGGGCACCGACAAGACGCTGAAGGTCAAGCAGGACCTGCTGGGCGAACTCGTCATCAAGAACAACTCGCTGAAGGGCCTCGTCTTCCCGGTCAAGGATGCCCCGGCCGACAGCGTGATTGCGGGCTTCTTCGCCGGCGCGGACCTGCAGGAAGACCAGATGCTGACGCCCAAGGGCGAAAGCGTGAACGGCTTCATGGAAAATTTCGACGACAAGAAGCTCACCTTCGACGCGGGCGGGCAGAAGCGCGAAGTCCCCTACGAACAGCTCGCGGCCTTCCGCTTCGCGGCGCTGGAAAAATTCACCCCGGCCGAAGGCGTCCGCACCGTGCTGCGCCTCAGCGACGGATCGCGGGTCAGCGGCAAGCTCTCCGCGCTCGAAGACGGCGCGCTCAAGCTCGCTTCGGCCGACGGCACGGAGTTCAAGGTGCCGCTCGCCGCGCTGCACTCCATCGAGATCAAGGGCGGCAAGCTGACCTACCTCACCGACCTGGAACCCCAGGCGGAAGAGCGCCCCTACATCGGCGGCGCGCCGTTCGTGCGGCGCTGGCGCAAGAACCTCTCGGCCAGCGGCGAGCGCCTGCGCATCGGCCGCAAGGATTTCACGCGCGGACTGGGCGTGCACTCCTACTGCAAGCTCGCCTACGCGCTCGACGGCGCCTACGCGCGCTTCCTCTGCGAAGTCGGGATGGACGAAGGCGCGGCCTCCGGGGCCGAATGCGCCTACCGCGTCGTCGCCGACGGCAAGGAACTGCACGCCGGCACCGCCAAGGCCGGCGAAGCCCCCAAGAAGCTGAAGCTGGAACTCCAGGGCGCCAAGACCCTGGAATTGATTTGCGATTTCGGGCCCGACCACGACGATGCGGGCGACCATTTCGACTGGGCGGATGCGCGCCTGGTCAAGTAAGCAAAGGGAAAGGATTGGCATGCCCCACCCGAGCCGTATCTCGAACCTCTTTCGTGCCGTGCCGCGCTTCGCGGCGTTCGCGGCGCTCGCGGCGCTTCTGACCGGTTGCGACTACGTCGTCAAACCGCTCAAGGGCACCGAAGGGCGCACCCAGGTCTACGGAGCCGAAGGGCGCGAGGGCGCGCCCAACGCCGGCATCGTGCTCACCAGCCTGGGCGCGATCGTCATCGACCCGCCGCTGACGCCGGACCTGGGCGACCGCATCAACGCCGACGCGATGTCGCGCAGCAAGGCCTTCTGGGACGACCTGTACAAGAGCGGCAGCGACCGCCCGCGCACCCTCGCGCCGCCCGTCCTGTACGTGCTCAACACGACCTTCCGCGGCACGCACACCTTCGGCAACCAGGCCTTCGACCGCACGGCCGACGTGATCACGTCCGACCGCGCGGGCGCGAAGCTGGCGCACATCGACACCGTCCGCAGCATGCGCGAAGTCCTCAAGACCGAGTTCAAGGTCCCCGGCCTGGAACAGCATCACATCACGCCTCCGGTCATCACCTTCGAAGGCACGCTGACCCTGCGCACGCCCGAGGTGGAAGTGAAGATGATCAGCATGGGCGACTGCCTGGCCGAAGGCGACTGCGTCGTCTACCTGCCGCAGCAGAAGGTGCTCTTCGCCGGCGACGTGGTCATTCCCGGGTTCATGCCCTATCCGGAAGGGCGCACGCCGACGGTGCTCAACTGGATCAAGGCGCTGCGCTACCTGAACTCGCTGGACGTGGACGTGGTCGTGCCCGGGCACGGCGCCATCGGCGGAAAAGAACTGATCAAGAACCAGCTCGACTTCCTTACCGCCCTTTGGGTCGAAGTGAAGCGCGGCGTGGACGCGGGCAAGACCGCCGACCAGGTGGCCAAGGAAGTGCGCCTGCCCACCTACGCCAACTGGGCGCGCTACAACGAGTGGCTGGAAGGCAACGTGAAGCTGATCTACAAGGAACAGACCGCGCCCAGCCCCGCGAAGGAAAACGCCACGCCCGGCGGCGCGGGCGCCGCGGTTCCCTCGGGCATCGCCAAGCCCGACTCGTTTTCCGACAAGTAGCGCGGAGCCGACCGGCGTGAACATCAAAATCTGGGGATGCCGCGGCAGCATCCCCGCGCCCAGCACCGCCGGCCTGGTCACGAACCGCTACGGCGGGAACACCACCTGCGTCAGCGTGCGCATCGGCGGGCAGCTTGCGATCCTCGACGCCGGCACCGGCCTGCGCAATCTGGGCCTGGACCTTCACGGGCAGCTTCCGGTCAAGGCGAGCTTCTTCTTCAGCCACGTCCACTGGGACCACATCCAGGGCTTCCCGTTCTTCCTCCCGAATTTCGACGCGCGCAGCTCGTTCAACCTGTACGGGCGCTGCGACCCGAAGCTGAAGAACTTCAGCGGCAGCACCGTCGCCAGCGCGCTGATGCTCCAGCAGCAGAGCCTGAATTTTCCCGTGGCGCTCGAACGCATGGGCGCGCAACTGAACTTCTTCAAGGCCGAGGCCGGCGCCGCCATCGAACTGCCCGGCGCCGACGGCACGCTGCTCGTCACCGCCGGCGAACTGAACCACCCGGGTAGCTGCCTCGGCTACCGCATCGAACACCGCACGCCGAAGGGCTCGCGCGTTTTCGTCTTCGCCACCGACACCGAACACGAAGCCGGGCCCAACGCGAACCTTCAGAAACTCGCGAAGGGCGCCGACCTGCTCTTTTACGACGCGCAGTACGCGCCCGCGGAGTACTCGCAGTTCGTCGGCTGGGGGCATTCGACCTGGGAGCACGGCCTGCGCGAATGCGCCGCGGCCGGGGTCAAGCACATGCTCCTGACCCACCACGATCCGCTCCGCGACGACTGGGCCCTGGCCGCGATGGAAACCGACGCGCGCACGGCCGGGCGCAAGCAGGGCGTCGAGATCGAAGCCGCGCGCGAAGGCATGGAAATCGTTCTGTAGCGTCAGGCCGTCAGTCCTGTTGCGCGTCCCACGCATCCGCGATCAGGCTCTTCAGCGCCGCGCGCCGGTCGGCGGGCAGGAACGCCGCCTCCGCTCCGTTCACCGCGATCCCGCGCAGCGTCTCCAGCGGCAGCCCGGCGCGTTCGTGCGCGCGCAGGTATTCGTCGGTCAGCGAGATATCGCTCAGCAGCGGGTCGTCGGTGTTCAGGGTCACGCGCACGCCCGCGGCGAGCAGCCCGTGGACGGGATGCGAGGCGAAGTCCGCCGCGGCCGCCGTCTGGACGTTCGAGGTCAGGCAGACTTCCAGCGCCGCGCCGCGCGCGCATAACGCCGCGAGCACCGCCGGGTCTTCCACCGCGCGCACGCCGTGGCCGATGCGCACGGCCGCGTGGCGTTCCAGCGCTTCGCGCACGCCCCGCGCGCCCCCGGCCTCCGGCCGGGGGTCTTCGCCCGCGTGCAGCGTGACCGGCAGCCCGCGCCCGGCGCACATCCGCACGAACGGCAGCACGGGATCGAGCGGCAGCGCCTCGTCGCCCGCCACGTCCACCCCGCAGAATTCCGCGCCCGCCGGGCGGTGGATCAGCTCGGCGGCCGCGCGGTTGGTCCCCGCGTCCGCGTGGCGGCCCAGGCTGAGGATGAACCCGACCGAGATCCCGCGCGCCTGCGCTTCGCTCCGCGCCCCGCGCGCCAGGGCCGCGAAGGCGCGCTCGCATTCGTGGGTGCTCAGCGGCGCGGCGGAGATCGTCTCGCCCGAACCTGCGGTCGTGGGCGCGGCCGCGGTGTGCTCCCGGCTCATGCGCCGCGCCCAGAAGGCCGGGTGCAGGCGCAGTTCCAGATGCACGACGCCGTCGGCCGCCGCGTCGGCGACGACCTCGCGCGCCAGGCGTTCGAGTTCCCGTTCGCCGCCGTAGCAGAAGCGCAGCGCCATGAAGCGCCCCAGAAAGGCCGCGAAGCCGGGCGTCTCGCCTTCGGGGATCACCACCGCCCTGCGGAAGGCCTCCAGGCTCGCGTGCATGCGCTCGCCGCTCGCCTGGTGGAACTCCCACAGCGTCTCAAGCCGCGCGGAAGCCTCCAGGTGGCGGTGCAGGTCCACCTTGGGAAGGCGGCGCAGGCGTTCGC
>JAHCJK010000111.1 GCA_026184295.1 Planctomycetota bacterium | reverse complement strand
AAACCGGGCGCCCTCGTGTGCCCTGCCCGCCTTTCTTTTTTAACCCACCGTATTCGATTCGTGGCCGTTCTCTGTGTCCTCTGTGACCTCCGTGGTGAAAAAGCGATTAGATTCGCTTCTTGCTCTTCGCGATCAGTTTCTTCATCAGCGCGTCGTAGGCCTTGCGGCTGACGGGGAACTTGGCCGGCTTCTTGGTGAAGCTGCTCAGGATCATGCCGTTGGCCAGTTCCACGCTGTTGCGGCCGTCTTCGCCGGTCACCTTCGGCGCGCGTTTGTTCACGATGGCTTCGTAGAAGTCCTGGAAGACGGCCTCGTGGCCCTTCTTCGCGGGCGGTTCGAGCGCGATCTCTTCCCACGCGACTTTCGGGCGGCTCCACGCTTCCTTGGTGTTCTCGGTCCATTCGCGGATGCCGGGATCGATCTTGGCGTAGTGCAGCTTGCCGTCTTCGAGGCGCAGGTAGCCCTTGTCGCCGGCGAATTCGATGACGTTGCGCCCGGGCACTTCGGTCGTCGAGACGTGCAGGTAGCCGGTCGCGCCGCCTTTGTACGTGAGCAAGGCGCTGGCGCGGTCTTCGACTTCGATCGGGTGCAGGACGGACTCGTTGACCGCGACCACCTGCGAAGGCATCTCGCCGGCGATCCACTGCAACTGGTCGAGGTCGTGGGGCGCCTGGTTGAGCAGCACGCCGCCACCTTCACCCTTCCAGGTCGCGCGCCATCCGCCGGAGGCGTAGTACGCGTTGGTGCGGTAGCCGGGGGCGAGCAGCATCACGCGGTGAATCTTGCCGAGCACGCCGCTGGCGACGAGTTCCTTCATCTTGGCGTTGGCGGCCTGGAAGCGCGCCTGGTAGACGACGGCCAGGATCGTTTTGGACTTCTTGTGCGCGGCGATCATCTGGTCGGCGCCGCTGACGGTGACGGACATCGGCTTCTCCGTCACCACGTGGACCTTGTGCTTGGCGCATTCGACCGCGATGGGCGGGTGGTACCAGTGCGGCGTGGCGATGGAGACGGCCTTGATCTGCGGATCGGCCTTGAGCATCGCCTTCACGTCGGTGTAGCCCTGGACGTTGAATTCCTTCGCGCAGGCCTCGGATTCGGCGGGCATGACGTCGCAGACGCCGCGCAGTTCGAAGCCTTCGGTCGCGAGCACGGCCTTGATGTGCCCGCGTCCCATGCCTTTGGTGCCGATGACCGCAAAGCCGATCTTGGACATGAACGGTCCCCTGGGGTTGTACGGCTGAAAAATGCTTGGAAGGAAACTAGCGTAGCGGGGTTGGCGAGGGCGTAAAACGGAAATCGGAGGGCGTAAGGCGTAAAACGTAATCTGTAAAACGTAATGCGTAAAACGTAATGCATGCCGCGCGGAGGTGGCCTTGGTGTCACAGGCGAGATTACGTTTTACGCGTTACGTTTTACGCATTACGTTTTACGTCTTGCTCTTCACCGCCGTCGGCGTCGTCCCTAGATACCGCTTGTAGCAGGTCGCCAGGTGCTGCGACGAACAGTAGCCTAGCCGCGCGGCGATGGCGGTGACGGACGCCTCCTTGGCCGCCAGGAGCCGGCTGGCGTGGTCGAGCCGGCGGTGGTGCGCGTATTCCATGGGGGCCATGCCGACGGTGCGGCGGAAGGTCGCGTGGAAGTGCGAGGAACTCATCCCGGCCAGCTTGGCCAGTTCTTCCACCGTGGGCCAGGGGCGCGGGCAGTCGTCGAGGAAGGCGCGGGCGCGCGCGACGCCGGGCGGGATAAAACCTTCGGGTTCGGCGGCGACGGGGAGTTCGACCAGCGTCGCGAACATCCCTTGCAGCGCGGCGCGCGCGTGGATCACGCCCAGGCGCGACTGCATCTCGAGGCCGCGGAAGATTTCCTTGTAGTACGGTTCGAGCCGTTCGGCGCCCTTGAGGTGGCGGTCCTTCACGGCGTAGATGCGTTCGCACAGGTCGCGCGCTTCCGACGGCGGGAGGCTGAGGAACGATTGAGCGCGTTTGTCGCCGGGGCGGGGGATGTCGAGGATCGTCCAGTAGATCGTGCAGGGCGTCATCAGTTCGTTCATGCCGCCGTGGGGTTCGTCGGGCCAGGTGAAGTAGACGTCGCCGCCGCGCAGTTGGTAGATGCGTTCCTGCGCCCACCAGGTGACGTGCCCGCGGATGATCAGGCAGTACTCGAACATCCCGGGGTGTTCGTGCTTGCCGAGCCCGCTGACCTTGGTGAAGGTGTCGTGCCCGATGTGGGTGAATTCGGGAAAGCCTTCGACGCGCCCGGTAATCCAGCTCCGGTGGCCTTTGCGGCCGAACTTCAGATCCCGAGTGGGGACCACGGGTTCCACGGACGGCGCCGGCGGATTGGCTTTGGCCACAGTTCTATGCCCTCGTGTACACAATCCTATTATGGGCTGCCGTGTACGCCAGAGCGAAAGCCGGGGGTACACCGATCATGTAACGAGGAGCGGCGTACGCCGCCCGCCAACCGAGGGCTCCGCCCATGCCGTCCGCCGCGCTGCTTTCCGCCAAGGTTCGCACCGAACTTCTGCCGACCGACGAAGACGTGCGCTTTTACCAGGAACACGGCTACTGGGTGGGCCCGGTGCTCTTTGGCGCCGACGAAGTGGCCGAGCTGGCGGAGCACCAGGACCGTGTCTACCAGGGCATCCACGAGACCGGCCGGGAACCCTGGCGCGGCGGCTGGAAGTTCAAAGAGAACCGCCCGAACGAGATTCGCAAGACCGACAACTCCCACTGGAGCGACCGGACGATCCGCAAGGCGGTGCTCGACGCCACCATCGGCGCGATGGCCGCGAAGCTGCACGGCGTGGACGTCGTGCGCCTCTGGCACGACCAGCTCCTGTACAAGCCGTCCGGCGGCGGGCAGACGGGAAACGTCGGCTGGCACCAGGACTACGGCTACTGGCGCGCCTGCAAGGAACCGAACCTGACCACCGTGACCCTGGCCGTGAACGCGAACACGCCCGAGAACGGCGTGATCGAATCGATGCCGGGCAGCCACAAGCGCGGACTGCTGCACGCGAGTGACTTCTTCAACCAGGACCTGGACGGGATGCAGAAGAAGATCGAAGCCGAGTCCGGCCAGGAACTCCGGACGGTCCCGATGACGCTGCAAGCGGGGCAGGTGAGCTTCCACCACTGCCTGACGATTCACGGCAGCCGCGCGAACATGACCGAGACGCCGCGCCGCTCGATCGCCATCCACCTGATGTGCGGCACCGTCCACCGCAACATCAACGGCAAGCACATGAACACCGAACTGGTGGACCTCAAGGACGGCGATCCGTTCGTCGGCGAACACTTCCCCGTGCTGTACGAAGCCTGACCAGCGACTGGTCCAACTTTAGCCTCGTCGTGACCCCGGCCCGCGCGCCGGGGTTTTTGTTTTAAGGTGGCATGGAAGAATCCGCGCCGCCGTCCCATAATGGCCGAGCCGGTCCGAACCCGTCAGGAGCCCTCCATGCCTGCAACCACCCGCCGCCTTGCCGTCGCGCTTGCGCTCTGCCTGGCCGCCGCGACCGCGCGCGCCTCGGAACTCGACGAGGAACTGAAGAAGGAACGCCCCGCCGCGCCGGACTTCGCGCCGGGCCTTTCGTGGATCAACGCGGAAAAGCCGATCTCCATCGCGGACCTGAAGGGCAAGGTGGTGGTGCTGGATTTCTGGACTTTCGGCTGCATCAACTGCATGCACGTGATCCCCGATCTGAAGCGGCTCGAACGGAAGTACGAGAAGGAACTGGTCGTCGTCGGCGTGCACTCGGCCAAGTTCGCCAACGAGAAGGGTCTGGCCAACATCCGCAACGCGGCCCTGCGCTACGGCCTGGAACACCCGGTGGTGAACGACAACGAGCTGGCGACGTGGAAGCGCTACAACATCCGCGCGTGGCCGACGCTGATGGTGATCGACCCCACCGGCCACGTCATCGGCAAGGTCGAAGGCGAAGGGCACTACGAGATTCTCGACGGGACCATCGGGGCGGTAATCGAGTTCTACGACGCGCAGAAGTTGATCGATCGCGAGAAGGCGATCGGCAAGCCGGAGCAGCTCGAGGCCAAGGTCCTGCGGTATCCGGGCAAGGTCTGCGCGCAGGAGAAGCCGGGGCGGCTCTTTGTTTCGGACACCAACCACAACCGCATCCTCGTCTGCGGGCTGGACGGGCAGGTGAGCGACGTGATCGGCGCGGGCACGGCCGGCGCGAAGGACGGCGGCTACGCGGAGGCGCAGTTCAACCGGCCCGAGGGCCTCTGCGCGCTCGGCGATGTCCTCTACGTCGCCGACACCGAGAACCACCGCATCCGCAAGGTCGATCTGGCGAAGAAGACGGTCGAGACCATCGCGGGCACGGGCGAACAGAAGTTCTACGCTGCTACTGGTCCGGGTCCGGCGACGGCGCTGAATTCTCCGTGGGACGTGGCCGTGACGCCCGACGGCAAGACGCTTTACATCGCCATGGCGGGCAACCACGCGATCTGGTCGATGGACCTGAAGAGCGGCGTCGCGGGCCTGCTGGCGGGCAACCGCAAAGAAGACATCTTCGACGGCGAGTTCCTCGGCGCGGCCTTCGCGCAGCCGAGCGGCCTGTGCCTGGACGGCCAGCAGCTCTATTCCGCCGACGCGGAAACGTCCTCGGTGCGCCTCCTGGATCTCCAGGAAAAGCAGGTCGCCTCCATCGTCGGCACGGGGCTCTTCGATTTCGGCGACAAGGACGGCACCGGCGACGAAGTGCTTCTGCAGCACTGCCTCGCGCTGGCCATGCACGACGGCAAGCTGCTCGTCGCCGACACCTACAACAACAAGATCAAGCAGCTCGACCCGAAGACCCGCGAATGCCGCACATTTCTCGGCGACGGCCAGCCCGGCCTGGTGGACGGCGGCAGCCCGCGCTTTTACGAGCCCGGCGGCCTTGCGGTGCTGAACGGCAAGCTCTACATCGCCGACACCAACAACCACGCGATCCGCGTCGTGGATTTGAAGACGAAGCAGGTCTCGACGCTGGAGATAAGGGTAAAATAGTGGACAGTGAGCAGTGGTCAGTGGTCAGTGAACAGTGAACAGTGAACAGTGAACAGTGAACAGTGAACAGTGAACAGTGAACAGTGAACAGCACGACCCCGACCGCCGCTTTCCGTTTTGTTCACTGACCACTGACCACTGACCACTGACCACTGACCACTGACCACTGATCACTGTCCACTGACGTTCCGAGGATTCATTCATGCCTGCCACGGTGCCCATGCGTAAGGATGTCCCGCTTGCGGAGACCTGGGACGTGCACAGCGTCTTTGCCAGCGACGAAGTCTGGGGCGCGGAGTTGGAAGCGCTGACGGCGGACGCGAGCGACTTTGCGCGCTTTAAAGGCCGGCTCACGCAGAGCCCGGAGGTTCTTCGGGAAGCGTTGGACGCCTACCTGCACCTCAACCTGCGCCTCAACCGCGCGGCGTTGTACGCGCGCATGCAGCACAACACCGACACGGGCCATCCGGCCTCCGCGGCACGCATGAGCCGCGTGCGGACGATCTCGGCCCACGTCGGCGCGGCCTGTGCTTTCTTCACGCCGGAACTGCTCGCCGCCGATCCCGCGCGACTGCGCGACTGGAGCGCCACGCACGAAGGCCTGCGCATCTACGCGCATTACTTCGAACAGTTGGAGGACGAGCGCCCGCACGTCCGGTCGGAGGAAGTCGAGGAAGTGTTGAGCCGGCTCGGGCCGGTCTTCGGGGCCGCGACGCAGACGCACGGGATCATGGTCGATTCGGACCTGACCTACGGCACCCTGCGCGGCGAGGACGGCGAGGTGGAACTGGTCCAGGCCAACGCGCGGGCCTTCATGGCCAGCACGAACCCGGACGAGCGGCGTTCGGCGTGGACACAGTACGCCGACGCGCACCTGGCGATGAAGAACTCGATGGCGAATCTCTTCGCCACCGGCGTCCAGCAGGCGATCTTCACCATGAAGACGCGCGGGTACGGCTCGGTGCTCGAGATGATCCTGAGCCGCCACCGCATCCCGTGCGCGGTCTTCCATAACCTCGTCGAGACTTGCCGGAAAAAGCTCCCGGTCTGGCACCGCTACTGGCGCGTCCTGCGCCGCGCGCTGAACGTCGAGCGCCTGCACCCCGGCGACCTGGCGG
Source organism: Planctomycetota bacterium (assembly GCA_026184295.1). Taxonomy (GTDB): domain Bacteria; phylum Planctomycetota; class SZUA-567; order H5-PLA8; family H5-PLA8; genus JACQFI01. Next base: position 13,470 of record JAHCJK010000111.1, on the reverse strand, counting down.
CTCCGATGAGCGGCGCGCGCGCGCCGGCGACCTACGATCAGTCCGTGGCGTGGATTCTCGAGGGCCTGGAGCCGCTGGGGCGCGGCTACGTGGACGTGGCCCGCCGCGGCATGACCGAGGAACGCTGGGTGGACCGCGCCGTGAACAAGGGCAAGCGCATGGGCGCGCACTCCACGGGCACGGTGGGCACGCATCCGTTCATTTTCTTGAGTTGGTCCGACGACTTGCTCTCGCTGAGCACGCTTGCGCACGAACTCGGGCATTCGATGCACAAGCACTACACCTGCCGGTCGCAGCCGCTGCCCTACGCCGGCTATTCGCTCTTCGCGGCCGAAGTGGCCAGCAACTTCAACCAGGCGATGGTGCGCGAACACCTGATGAAGACACATCCGGAGCGCGCCTTCCGCGTCGCGCTGCTGGAAGAAGCGATGGCGAACTTCAAGCGCTACTTCTTCATCATGCCGACGCTTGCGCGCTTCGAATGGGAAGTCTACGAGCGCGCGGAGAAGGGCGGGGCGGTGACCGTCGATTTCCTCAACAAGCGCATGGCCGAACTCTTCCGCGAAGGCTACGGCAGCGAAGTGGAACTCGACGAGGAACGCATCGGCATCACCTGGGCGCAGTTTTCGACGCACATCTACAACCCGTATTATCCATTCCAGTACGCGACGGGCATCAGCGGGGCCCACGCGCTCTGCCGCAAGGTTCTGGACGGCGGGCCGGAGGCGGCCGAACGTTACCTGGATTTCCTGCGCGCGGGGAGTTCGCTGTATCCGCTGGATGCGCTCGCGCGAGCGGGCGTGGACCTGTCCACGCCGGAGCCCGTCGAGGCCACGTTCGCCGTGCTGGAAGGCTACCTCGAGGAACTCGAACGGCTCTTCCCGTGAAGGCGCGGGTTCAGGTCATGGTGCAGCGCGTCTCGGCCTCTTCGCGAAAGGCCGCGCGCTCCGCCTCGGTGAATCCCAGCACATCGGTCAGAAAGGCGTCCTCGTCGAGGGTGTGGCGGTAGTACGAGTGGCCATGCCACGGATGCGGCCCGGGGCCGCCGTAGTCCGCGACCATGCTGCGCGACCGCAGGGACTTGTAGAGTTCATCGTTCATCAGCCCGTTTTTTTGGACCACTTCGCGCAGCACGGCGACGTCGTGGATGACGCTCAGCAGCATGTGGCGCAGGTCTTCGACGGCCTGTTTGAGCGACGCGGGGTCGGCCGAAAGGTGCTGAATGCGCAGGACGCGCTGGGATTCGGGATGCATGGCCGGTTTCCTTTCGGTGGGTGGCTTATCCCCGGTTTTCCAGCGCCTTCTTCGCCGCCGCGACGATCTTCTCGACGCTGGGCAGCATGGCGCGTTCGAGTTCCGGGGCGCTGGGGACGGGCACGTCGGCCGCGGCCACGCGCAGGATGGGCGCGTCGAGGTAGCCGAAGGCCATCTCCTGCACGCTCGCGGCGATCTCGGCGCTCCAGCCGCCGGTCAGGTGGCCTTCTTCCACGAGCACCAGCGCCTGCGTGCGCGCGGCGCTTTGCGCGACCGTATCGCGGTCAAGCGGCGCGAGGCAGCGCAGATCGACGACCTCGGCCTCGATGCCGTCGGCCTTGAGTTTCTCGGCGGCCTGGAGCGAGAGCGAGACCATGTAGCTGTTCGCGCAAAGCGTGATGTCCTTGCCTGCGCGGACGATGTTGGCTTTGCCGAGCGGAATCTTTTCGCTCTGCTTCGGCACCGGACCATTCGTGCCGTACAGGGCCTTGTGTTCGACGAAGACGACGGGGTTTTCGGCCTCCAGGCAGGACGCGAGCAGGCCCTTGGCGTCGCGGGGGCTCCACGGCGTGACGACGTGGATGCCCGGCAGCTTCATCAGCATCGCGTCGAGGCACTGGCTGTGGGTCGCGCCGTAGCCGCGGTAGCCGCCCATGGGCGTGCGCATCACGATCGGGACCTTGATCTGCCCGTTGTAGATGTAGTGGAACTTCGCGGCGTGGTTCAGCAACTGGTCGAAGGCGAGCAGGATGAAGTCCATGAACATGAACTCGCCGACGGGGCGCACGCCGCCCATGCCCGCGCCGACGCAGACGCCCGCGATGCTGGCCTCGCTGATGGGCGTGTTGACGATGCGCTCGCGCCCGTATTTCTCGAACATCCCGCGCGTGACTTTAAAGCAGCCGCCGTACTCGCAGACATCCTGCCCGAAGATGTAGTAGCGCGGATCGCGGTCCATCGCTTCGCTCAGCGCTTCCTGGATCGCCTGCCAGTAGGCCTTGGTCTCGAAGGTGCCTTCGGCCAGCGGCGTCTGCGACGGATCGGGCGCCTTGGGGTCCGGCGGCGTCGCGTAAATCTTCTCGAAGGTGATCTCGGGGCGCGGCGGGGGCAGCTTGCGGCAGCGTTCCAGCGTCTCGCGCATCACGCCGTCCACGCGCGCTTCGATGGCCGTAAGCTCGGCCTCGGAGGCCTGCCGGCGTTCCAGGACGCGCGAACGGTACAGGCGCACGGGGTCGCGGTCGCTCCAGGTCTGTTCGACGTTCTTGTCGCGGTACAGGTTCTGGTCGCTGCGGCTGTGGCCTTTGACGCGCCAGGTCCGCGCTTCGATCAGCACCGGCGTCTCGCCCGACTTGACCATGTTCAGCGCCGCGCGCACCTGGTCGAGCATCGCGTCGAGGTCGTTGCCGTCCACGGCGACATACAGGATGCCGTAGCCCGCTCCGCGCTGCGCGATGGACGGCCCGGCGGAGACGGTCTCGACCGGCGTGGACATGCCCCAGCCGTTGTTCTCGCAGACGTAGATGACCGGCAGCTTCCAGATCGCCGCCATGTTCAGGCTTTCGTGGAAGGTCCCCTGGTTCGCCGCGCCGTCGCCGAAGAAGCTGACCGCGACCGCGTTGGTCTTCTTGCGCTTGAGCGCCATCGCCAGGCCCGTTGCGACGGGAATGCCGCCGCCGGTGATCCCGTTCGAGCCCATGAAGCCGACTTCGGTGCCGGCCATGTGCTGCGTGCCGCCCTTGCCGGCGGAGTAGCCGTCTTCGCGCCCGAAGAGTTCGGCCATGATCTTGTAGATGTCGCCGCCCTTGGCGAGAAAGTGCCCGTGGCCGCGGTGGTTGCTGACGACCAGGTCCGCGTTGGTGAGATTGGCGCAGACGCCGACGGCGACGGCTTCCTGGCCCACCGAACTGTGGAAGGTGCCCGGCAGGCGCCCGGCCTTGGACTCGTCTTCCATGATCGACTCGAAGGCGCGGACGGTGTAAAGGCGTTCGTACAGTTGCAGCGGCGTAGGGAGCGGGGGAAGGTCCGAAGCGTTCGCGTCAGCCGTGCTCATATGGGTCCCTCGATGCGCGGGTCCGTCCAGGATACCCGATTCCACTGGCCTGCACAGGGCGTATAGGTTTTAATTGCCGAAGGGCGCGCAAGTCACGCGGCGCGCCGGGCGGATGCGCAACGCATGGAATAGGGCGGCATGTTTTTACCCATCAGCGACGAGGCGCCGCGCGATCCAGGCACGCCCTGGATCACGCGTTTCCTGATCTTCCTCAATTTGGCCGTATGGATTTCCGTCAACGTGGCGCAGGCCGCCCCGGACGCCGTGGGCGTCATCCCCGACGAGATCGCGCTGAAGTGGGGGTTCGTGCCTGCCCATGCGGACTTCGCCAGCGCCCTTTCGAGCATGTTCCTGCACGCCAACTTGCTCCATCTGGTCGGCAACCTGTGGTTCCTGTACCTCTTCGGCGACAACGTCGAACTGCGCATGGGCAACGCCGCCTACCTCGCCTGCTACCTGCTCTCCGGGCTGGGCGGCACCTTTCTCCACTGGGTCTTTTTCGCGAACTCCCAGGTCCCGGCCATCGGCGCGTCCGGCGCGATTTACGGGGTGATGGGCATGTACTTCTACCTGTTCCCGTACAACCGCGTGCGCTTCATGTACTTTTTCATCTTCTTCCTCGGCACGGTGTACGTCAGCGCGCTCTTCGCCATCGGGTATTTTTTCCTCACCGAGGCCATGATGGGCTACCTGAGCGCCGCGAAGGGCATGGAGAGCGGCGTCGGCCACTTCGCGCACGCGGGCGGTTTCGTGGTCGGGTTCGCCGCCGCGCAGGCGCTGACCGCCTGGGGGCTGGTGCGCGACGACGGCTGGACGATCGTGAGCTGGCTGCGCGGCCGGCGGCGCGACTACCGTCCGCCGGCGGAACATCCCTCGGTGGCGGCCAACGGGCGCACGTACGTCGAACCCGAGCCCGCCTCGGCCGACCTGCTCCTGGCCCTGGTCCGCGCCGAACGCATGGAAGAAGCCCGCCGCGTCTGGCGGCGCGAGGCCTTCGACGACCACGGGCTGGTGCTGCCGGCCCGCGAGATGCTCGCGCTGGCCCTCTTTCTGGACAAGTCCGGCGACGCCACTTCGGCCAAGGACGCCTACGAACGCATCATCGCCGCGTACCCCGGGCAGCAGCCGTACGAGGCCGAAGCGCACCTGGCGCTCGCCGGCATGATGCTCTCGGAATACCGTTCGACCGGGCAGGCGGACGATATGGAGTACATCGTCGGGCACCTGCGGAAGGCCATCGACCAGCACCCGATTCCCGCGCGGCGGGAGATCGCCCAGCGCTGGCTGGACGCGGTCGAGAACACCGTTTGACGTTGCGATACCCTCTCCGGTCGCCTATCTTGGTACCGGGGGAAACGAGGGCACCATGCCGAAGTGCGTGCTGGCTTTCTCAGGCAGCCTGGAAACCTTGCTCGCCATCCCGTGGCTGAAGGAACACCGCGGGCTGGACGTCGTCTCGTTCTCGGCCAACATGGGCGAAGAGGCGGACCTCGAGGAACTGGGCGAACGCGCGCTGCTGGCCGGCGCCGTGGCCGCGCGCATCGAAGACCTCCGCGACGCCTTCTTCAAAGACTTCATCTCCGGCGCCCTGCGCGCCCTCGCGCATTACGAGACCCACTACCTGCTCTCGACGGCGCTCTCGCGCCCGCTGCTCGCCCGCGAACTCGTCCGCGTCGCCCTTGAAGAAGGCGCGACCCACGTGGCCCACGGCTGTTCCGGACGCGGCAACGACCAGGTGCGCCTCGAAGCCGCCATTCAGGCGCTCGGCCCGCACTTGAAGATCGTCGCCCCGCAGCGCGAGTGGGAACTGAAGACGCAGGAACAGAAGATGCAGTACGTGCGCAGCAAGCGCCTGACGCCGGGCAGCGACCCGCAGGTGCACGGCACGTACAAGTACGACCGCAACCTCTGGGGCCAGTCGATCAAGTGCCCCACGCTGGAAGACCCCGGCAAGCCGATGGCCGAAGAGGCCTACAAGCTGACCAAGAGCCCCATGTCGGCGCCGGACGAACCGGAGACGGTGGAGATCGAGTTCCGCGCGGGCCTGCCCATCGCGCTGAACGGCAAGCGCATGCCTTCGGTCGCGCTGATCGAGAAGCTGAACGAGATGGCCGGCCACCACGGCATCGGCCGCGCGGATCTGATCGAGGACCGCCTGGTCGGCTTCAAGTCGCACGAAATCTACGAGGCCCCCGCCGCCGTGACCCTGTACGCCGCCAAGCGCGGGCTGGAACAGATGACGCTCTCGCGCGAGACCCTGCAAGTGCGCGAAGGCCTGAGCACCGCGTACGGGCGCAGCGTGTACAACGGCCAGTGGTTCAGCGATCTGCGCGAGGCGCTCGACCAGTTCTACGAACGCATCAACCAGAGCGTGACGGGCAAGGTGACGGTGCGGCTGTACAAGGGCACCGCCGTCGTCGTCGCGCGCTGCAGCGAATTCAGCCTGTACCAGGCCCCGCCCGCCGGCACGACCAAGGACGGCGAACTGGACTCCGACGCCGCGCAGGGCTTTATCCGCGTCTGGTCGATGCCGCTGACCGCCGAAGCACGCCGCAAGAAGGCGTAAGACGCCTGGCGGCGTAAACGGCAAACGGCAACCTACAAACGGCAAACAAACGGAAAACGGCAAAAGGCAAACAGACATTCGCGCGCCAAGGCATCCAGCAGGCGCGTCGAAGCATGTTCCGTTTGTCGTTTTCCGTTTGTTTGATGTTTGCCGTTTGCCGTTTTCAGTTTGCGTTCACTTCCAGGGGTCAAACGCAATCTCGTAGCCGCGCCCGGCCTGCAGGAGCTTTAGGTCTTCATCAGATGGCGCCGGTCCCAAAGCCGCGGCGACGTTGGACGCGATTTGTTCCAGCGAAGTCATCGTCACGATCACGCCGTCGATGTGCCGATGTGCGAGCGCGAAGCGCAGCAGCGCGGAGACGATGCGCGGGGCGTCCTGCGGGCTCTCGCGGATAAAGCGCCCGCGGCCGAGCGGTTCGACGGCGAGCACGCCGATGTCGGCGGCCTTCAGCGCGGCGAAGTCCTCCGCGTGGCCTTGGCGGTAGAAATTGTAGACGCCCACGGCCACGTCGATCTTTTCGCGGCCCGCGGCGCGCGCGCGTTCGGGGCCCAGGACGCCGGCGGCGCGAATCTTGCCGTCGCGCTTGAGCGTGGCCAGAGCCTCCGCCTGTTCGTCGGTAATCGGCACTTCGACGTAAAAATGGTCGAGGCACTCGAGCTGCATCTGCGCCAGGGCGCGTTCGCATTCGCGCATCGTCGCGGGGCCGTCGGGGGTGTGCTTGGCCTGCGCCCACGAGGAAACCAGCGCTTCATCGCGTCGCCCCGAATCCTTCAGCACCTGGCCGAGCAACTCGCGTTCTTCGTCGTAGGTCGCGTCGAGGAAGGTCACGCCGGCGTCCATCGCGGCTTGAAGAATCGCCTGCAAGGCTTCGCGGCCGGGGCGGTCGCTCCCGCCGAAGCGCTTGAGGAAGGTGTGGCCGCCGAGCCCCAGGCGCGGGACGGTAAGGCCGGTGGTCCCCAACGGCCGCGTGGGCAGGGCAGGCATGGGCGGGCTCCCGGTGCTCTGGAAAATAAACGTGCCGCCAGTGTGAAGGCGGCACGTTCAAAAGCAAGCCGTCGTGCGGGACGCGCGGCCTATTTTTCGCTGATGCAGTAGAGGTTCCGCGAGCCGCGCACGTAGATCGCGTTGCCGTCGAAGATCGGCGTCGCCTGGAAGACCTCCTGGTTGTCGCCCGAATCGTTCAGGTCCTGGATGCGGTTGACCGCGAGCTGTTTGTAGGCGCGCCCGGGCGCGACCACGATGGAGGTCCCGCGGTTGTCGAAGAGGTAAATGTTCCCGCCGGCCTTGCAGACGCTCGCGCCCATCCCCGCGCCCTGCGGCCCGTAGGCCGTCACCGGATGCACCGGAAGCTGCTGCGTGTAGACCAGCTTGCCCGTGGCCACATCGGCGACCTGGAGCAGTCCATAAGTGGAGACGTAGTAGAGCAGCCCGTCGTCGTCGAAGAGCCCGGTCGAGATCGAGTACCCTTTCTTGGGTTCCGTCGGCGGAATCTTGTTGATCACCTGCACGTCCTTGGCGTTGGGGTCCTGCGGGACCTTGCAGATGGCGATCTCGCCCCAGTTCATGACCGCGAAGAAGCCGTGCTTGGCGTCGAGCGCGGTGCTGACGCATTCGCCGTCGTAGCGGCCTTTGAAGTCCGGGGTCATGGTCGCGCCGTCGGCGAGCTTGGTGATGCGCCCGGTGGGCAGGATCAGCGCGTCCACGCCGCCGATCTTGACGGGCATGTGGGTCGAGTACGCCGTGCCGTCGTACTTGGCGCGCCAGAGCAGCTTGCCGGTGGCCTTTTCGACGCCCAGGAAGCAGCCCCAGCCGGGAATCACGATCTTGTCGCCGGTGATCACGGGCGAACCGTTCACGCCGTGGTGCGAACCCTGCCCGGGGCCCAGCGGGTGGATGTAGCGCACCCACTTGCGCGTCCCGTCCAGGCCGTAGCAGCCCAGCAGCCCCGCTTCGCCCTGCCAGAAGTACAGGTTCTCGCCGTCGGTGCAGGGGGTGGGCGCGGAGTTCCCGCCGCCCCAGCCGGGGCAGTGGTAGTTGTATTCCTTCGTCTTCCCGACCCATTCCTGCAGGCTCTTGGCGAGCTTCACGCGTTCCTGGCCGTCCTTCCCGCGCAGCGCATCGGTCTTGGCGGCCTGTTCGTTCATGGCCTCCAGCTTCGCGACGTCGGCCTTGCGTTCGTCCAGGTTGATGCCGGTGAACTTGTCGTCCTGCGCGGCGTAGTACGCGAGCATGCTGCGCACCCACAGCACCTTGCCGGTCTGCTTGTCGAGGCAGATCAGGTCGTTGGGTTCGGAGGTCGTGTAGAGGAACTTCCCGACGATCACCGGCGTCGAGTAGCTGTAATCCGGCATCGGCACGGTCCAGCGGATGTTCTTGGTCGTGTAGGTGTTGCTGCCCTTCGTCGGCATGGCCATCGCGCCGCACCAGCTTTCCTGGTCGTTCTTCGCCAGCAGCCGGTTCCAGCCCTTCTGCACCGGCATGGTGAACCAGCGCGCGCGGCAGTATGCGTACTTGAAGGCCTTGGCGTCCGAATAGACCTGCTTCCCGTTGATCCAGCAGCGCAGGCCGCCTTCGTGCTGCACCGAGAGGTCGATGTTGCCGGCCTCGGTGAAGTACAGGTACGCATGGCTGTACGCGACCATGTTGGGACCGGTCCAGAAGCCCGTGGACTTGCGGTCCTTGTCCACGAACTGGGCCACGCGCCAGGCCTGCTCCTTCACCTTCGCGCCGAGTTCCGCCGCCAGGTTGGCTTCGCCGGGCACGGCTTCCAGTTCCAAGGCCTTCTGCGGATCGGCGTCGGCGGCCGGAAACGGCCCCAGGACCAGCCAGGAGTCGATCATGGCGCTGTTGGGCGTCAGGTCGGTGGCCTCGGGTCCCGGCGTCTCGCCCTTGGGCTTGTCGCTCTGCTGCAACCCGTGGCCCAACGGCCCCGCGATGGCGCGTTCCCATTGAATCGTCGGCGTCGCGCCGCGGTACTGGCCGGTGCCGTCGCCGCGCCAGCCGATCGGCCGGGTGGGGGACGGCAAGAACTCCGGCGAACCCAGCGGCGCCGTGTCCTTGCCGGCCGGGCGCGCTTCCGCCGCCCACAGGCTGCCGGCCACCAGGACCAGCGGCAAAAGGGTCTTCATGCTCGTCATCGGGTGCTCCTCCCGGGACCATGCCTCTAGGAATGGCGTCGCAGGCGGGCCGTTCGATGCACAAAAATTGGCTCGAACGCGCAACTACATCAAATTGGATGTACAGTGCTTTACGCGAATAGGTGCGCCGACATGGAAGGATAGCGCCGCTCGTTCAAGGCACTACGAAAAAGCGTAAGATAGGTGCATGAAAAGAAACCTCCCGTCGGCCATGCACGATGACGGACGGGAGGTTTGGTCGTTCGTTCGACGGGTACGGCCGGCCATTCAAGGCGATTACGGCTTGGTGGCCTCGGACTTTTCCTGTGCTTCCTTGCGCTTCAAGGCTTCCTTCTGGCGGCGCTTCTCGATGTCTTTCTCCTTGGAGCCGCCGGTAAAGGCATTCTGAATCTTGTCGGCGCCCTTGGAGAGGCCGCCGTGAATCGTGCCGCCGACATCGTGAATCCAGAAGCTGGTGAACTTGTCGCCGAAACTCTTGTCTTCGCCCGCGTCCTTGTTTTCGACCGTGCGCGAGGCCTTGGCTTCCTTAGGCTCTTTGCCTTCTTCGGCGCGGACCTGCCGCTGCGCCGCACAGGCCAGGACGGTCACGGCGAACAGCGCCCACATCCAGTGCTTGTTCATCTTCGTTCCTCCCCCAGAATGAGGCCGGGCACAACGTCACCCAACCCCCTGTTGCCAATATCGGCCCGTTTCGAACCTTGGCGGAGGAAATTTTCCGCCGGTCCAGGTTAGACGGCCCTGTCCGGCGTTCTTTCAATCTTTTATCCGTTGGATGCTGAACGTTTTGCGCGAGCGCTAAACGCCCGGTGGCAGCGTGCGGACCTGGCCGGTGACCAGGTAGGCTTCCCAGTCGATGGTCGCCCACCAGTCGCCGGTGCAACGCGGCGGCAGGCCTTCGGCGTCGGGTTCGCCTTCGTTGACCGGGCGCGAGCGCCAGCGCCGGCTGTGCCAGAGCCACTGTTCGGGATACGCGCGGATCGCTTCTTCCAATGCGCGGTGAATCTCCAGCGTCAGTCGCCGCTGCGCTTCCCGGCCCTTGCGCGCGGGGTCGTATTCGAAGATGCGCCAGCAGTGGAAGCGGTGCCGCCCGCCGGGCTCCCGCGAGGTGCTCGTCACGACGATCGGGCACTTGGCAATCTCCTGCAGCGCCGCGTGGCTGACGTAGCTCGAAGCCAGCGTCCCGAAGAACGGCACCTGGTCGCCGCGGCGCGTGTTGTTGATGTCGCAGGCCATGCAAAGCCACGTGCCCTTGTCGAGCAGTTTCTTCAGGCGCCAGGGGTGAATCTGCTTCGAGAGCACTTCCATGCCCGAGCGCTGGCGCTCTTCGTTCACGAATTCCAGAAAGGGCGCGACCGTTCCCGGATTGTGGAGCAGCTTGATGGGATAGCCCAGCAGCGCGAACGCGTACGGCCCGACCTCCCACGAACCCAGGTGCCCCGACGCGACGATCGCGCCGCGCCCGCTTGCGCGCAGGTCGGCCAGCTTGCGTTCGTCGGCCAGGTCCACGTGCTGCGAAACGGTCTCGCGCGTCCACGTGGCCAGCCGCGCGGACTCGGCGAGGGTCTCGCAGAGATGCATCCAGTAGTCGCGCGCGATCTCCCGGCGTCGGCGGTCGTCGAGTTCCTCGCGGAAAGCGATGCGAAGATGCCGGCGGACGTCCATGAAATCGGGCCCGAGCCCATAGTAGACCGCTCGCCCGGCCAGGCGCGCCGCGGCGCGGGTGAATTCCGGAGGCAGCGCGCGCGCGCCCGCGACCGCCGTCCGCAGGAGTCCGACGCCGAGGCGTTCGAGCCAGAGCGGGCGGCCGCTGAACGGCGCGTGGGCATCGAACGGCCCGAGCGCGTCCGGCGGCGCGGAAGCCGAAGACGCGGCGGCCGGTTGGGCGGGCGTGTTGGAGGAAGGCTGGTCGGACATCCAGGGTTCCCGGGCCCAGTCGGGCGCGGCACGAAACCGCCGCCCCCGCAGGCTCTTGTATCGGCCCCGGCGCGCGATTTCATTCGCACTTTAAGGCCGCGCGCGTTCGCGACTTGACTTCGCGCGGGAGTTTGTTTTGATGGTCACCCTCACGCCAGGGCGATTAGCTCAGCTGGCTAGAGCACCAGCTCGACAAGCTGGGGGTCACTGGTTCGAATCCAGTATCGCCCACCATAACATTCTCTGCTGCCGGACCGACCGTTAAGGACCTGGCGCTCGATCCATGACGCAAGCGACTGCGATTTACGAATATACGATGTTCGGCAAGACCTTCCCGCTGCCCAGACGCGAATTCGAAAAGGCGCCGCCCACGGATGCCGAATGGCGCGCACACGCCGAAGCGCGCGTGGACAAGTTCCTGGCGCGCTCCCCGGAGGCCGCTCCGCACCGCGCGGCGGTGCTGGCCTACGCCCTGAAATTCTACGCCTGAAGTTCCGGCGGCTTCCCGATTGACCTTCGCGTCCCGCGTACTAGCTTGCTAGCGCCTGAAGCGCACGGATGACGCATGGAACCGACCGAACTTGCCCACAGCCCGTTTGCGGCGCTGACCTTTATCGCCGCGCCCGCGCTGCTTACCAACGCCTCGAGCGTGCTCGCGCTCAGCACCACCAACCGCATGCTGCGCACCCGCGACCAGATGCGCGAACTGTACCTGAAGTCCGAGGCGGGCTCGGTCTCGGCGCGCGAGGCGGCCCGCCACCTGAACCTGGTCAGCCGCGTCGAACGCCAGGCGACGCTGATCATGGGGGCGCTTTACAGCATTTACGTGGCGCTGGCGGCGTTCGCGTCGTCCACGCTGGTCACGCTGCTGGGCGTCGGCCTGGAGGCGCCCCTGGGCTCGTGGTGGCTCTTCGCTACCGCCTGCGTCGGCGTGGCGCTGGGGTTCATCGGCGTCGGCGGGCTGGTGAAAGGCTGCGTGAACCTGCTGCGCGCGACCAATCTCTCGCTCCTGAACATCCACGAAGAGGCCGGGCTGATCCGCGAAGGTCCCGCGCCGTCGGGGCCCAAGACGTAAGTCTTCCCGCGTCCGCGCTTCCGCCGGACGATTGCCCGCGCTAAGATCGTCCACGAGCCATTCGAGAGGAGCCGCGAACGCCTCATGCTGCGTGTTGGAATCGTCGGAGCCGGCCCGCGCGGCCTGGAGCACGCGCATTCCGTGCATTCGGTGGCGGGGCTGGAGGTCGCCGGGTTTGCGGATTTCAATCCGGACCTGCGCGAGCAGGCCGCGCGGACCTTCAAGGCGCCCGCGTACGAAAGCCTGGCGGCGCTCTGCGCCAAGGATGCGCCTGAGGTCCTGATCCTCGCCACGCCGCTGAGAGGGCGAAAGGACCTGGTCCTGGAGGCCCTGCGCGCGCGCGGGCTCAAAGGGCTGGTCGTGGAAAAGCCTTTCGCGAGCCGCCTGGACGAAGCGCGCGCGATGGTGGAAGCCGCCGAACGCGCCGGCGTGCGGATGTTCCTCTCGCACCAGCTCCGTTACGCGCCCGAATTCGTGCCGCTCCAGCAGGCGTTCGAAGCCGGCCACCTGGGCGCGCCTCGCCGCTTCCGCGGCGTCTGTTTCGGCAATCTGCTGAATCAGGGCCCGCATCTCTTCGACGTGCTGGCCTGGCTGACGGGCCCGCGCCGGCTGCTTCGCGTGCGCGCCGAAGCCTGCGATCACCCCGCGTACCTCGAAAAGCATTCCACCAGCGCCTACGGGTACTTCAAGGATCGTACGCATCCCGCGCCGATGTGGATGACGCAGGAACTCGAATTCGAAGGGGGCTTGAGCGCCGAGATCCACGCCGGCCTGATGTACGAGCGTTCCGAGGCCTTTATCGACGACTGGCTGCAGATGCGCGTGCAGGTCACCGGCGAAACGGGCGAGGCCGAGGCGCAGGTGGGCAGCTACTTCCGCATGCGCAAACTGGGCGAAGAAGCCTGGACCACGACGCCCAGTAGCATGGCGGGCGTGTACGCCTCCACGCAGGCGTTCCATACGGCCCTGGAAGAATCGCTGCGCACCGGCGCGCCGCATCGCAACGAAGCGCGCGAGGCGCTGCCTGGCGTGGCTGCGATGGTGGCGTGCGGCGTAAGCGCGCTGAAAAAGGAATCCGTCGCGTGCCCGGTGGACGAAAGCGCCGATCCCTGGGAGGCCTTGAAAGCCTCCTCCGCCGCCGCGCCGGCCGGATTCGATCCGGAGAACCTTAAATATCCGTTCATCTCGGCCGTGGTCCCGATTCTGGACCACCGCGAGCACCTCGAAGAGGCCATCGAGAACTGGAACAAGGTCCGCACGCAGCGTTCGCCGGGTTTCGAGGTCGTCTACCTGAGCAATGGGACCTTGCCCAAACTGGAGGCCTACGTACGCGAGCACATGCGCCCGCAGGACCGCTTGGTCATGGACCCGACCGCGCCGGACGAGCAGCACCTGTACAACCTGGGCGCGAAAGAGGCGCGCGGCGAACTGCTGATTCTGTGCGAACCGCATGCGTTCCCCGAGCCGGAATTCA
>JAHCJK010000110.1 GCA_026184295.1 Planctomycetota bacterium | reverse complement strand
GCTCCTGCTTCCTTCGGTGCGGACAGGCGGGACGCCTGTCCCACATTCACCTCAACGGCGCGCGCTCGCGCGCCGTGGCCGTTCCCTGACCTCTGAATCCTGAATCCTGCCCCCTATTTTGCGGCCATCAGCGTCGCGGCTTCGGCGACGAGTTTGTTTTCGGCGCCGGCCTGGCGGGCCTTGGCGAGGAACTCTTCGGCGGCGTCGCGGCGGCCGGTGGCCATCGCCCAGACGGCCTGCTGGGCCAGGTCGCCGGGCTTGGATTCGTCGGCGACGGAACGCATCACGTTGTAGCAGTCTTCGCGGTCGAGCTTGTTCCAGGCGAAGGGCATCGTGTTGCCCTGCACGACCACTTTCAGTTCGTTCGCGTCGGCCGCGGCGAGCTTCAACCGTTCGGCCTGCTTGCCGAAGACCTTCACGAAGGCTTCCGGCCGCGCGCCGCTTTGCGTGGCTTCCGCCACGCGCGACGAAAGGCGTTCCTTCCAGACCTTGAGCGCGTCGTCGGCGACAGCCACGGCGGGAGCGTCCGGCGCGGAGGCGGCGCTCGAGGGCGCTTCGGGCGTGCCGGCCGCGGCAGGTTCGGCGGCGGACTTGCCCGCGGGCTTTTCGGCGGCGGCCATGGCTTTGCCCGCGGGGGCGTTCTCGCCCTTTTCCATGCCCAGGCGGCCGTACTTCGCGACGGGGTGATAACGCCCGAACTTCGCGGCGATGGTCTCCTCGGCTTCCTTCAGTCGCTGCTTGTAATACTCCTCGGTGATCTTCTCGTTGCCTTCGGCGGTGACGGAGCCGTCGGCCTTGAAGTTGAACGTGAAGGCGTGGTTGCCCTTCACCGTGTTGCCCTTGGACTGGCCGAGCTTGCTGCCGAGCATCACCCAGGGCTTGGGCTTTTCGTCGAAGCTCGTCCAGCAGGTGTTGTTCAGGACCTTGCTGTTCTGCGCGTCGTACAGCGCCACGCCGTGCCAGTGGATCGTGTTGACGACGTTGTCTTCGACGAGGAAATCGACGAGCGGCCCGTCGAAGAAGCCGATGGCCTGCATGGTGTTGAAGTGCGGGTGCTTGGTCTCGCCTTCGGGGTTGAGCAAAATATTCCCGCGCACGGTCAGGTTGCGCATCATCCCGGTGCCCTTGTTGAAGAGGAAGCACTGGATCGCGTCGTCGTGGTTTTCGTCGCCGTCGCCCATGCTGACGAAGGCGTTCTTGACCACGTTGTACTGGGCGGTCTCGCCGTCGCGGGTCATGCGAATGCCGTCGGCGGAAAAGTTCGCGACGACGCAGCCTTCGCAGAGCGAATCGAAGCTGGTCATGCAGATGCCGAAGCGCGTGTTGAGCACGTAATTGTTGCGCAGGGTCAGGTTCTTGCCGTGGCGGCCCATCAGGATGCCGCTGTTGGCCTTCATCCATTCGTCCTTGCCCCACTTGGAACTGTCTTCTTCGGTGAAGACGAAGCAGTCTTCGACGACCAGCTCGCTGCTCTCGCCGCGTTCGCCGATCGTGACCATGTTGCCCTTGTAGCGGTCCTTCGCGAACGAGGCGCTGATCGCGAGGCCCTTCACGGTCCAGTTCTTGCCCTTCTCGATTTCCAGCCGCGCGAGCCTGGGCGACTGGCCGGGCTCGGACGCGATCGTGACCATCGCTTCGTTGACGCCTTCGAAGCGCGCTTCGCCGTGGAAGCCGGAACGCAGCAGCAGCATGTCGCCGCCCTTGAGCTTCGCGAGCTGCCCGTTCTTGATGACGCTTTCCAGCGCGCCCCACGGAGCGGCGGCGCTGCCGTCGTTGGAGGCCTGGCCTTTTTCGGGGTCCGAATAAAAGGTCGCCGCGCGCGTCGAACAGGCGCAGGTGACGAGCAAACATGCGAGGAACCCGGCGATTTTGCGCATAACCTGCCCCCTCCTGAACCACCCTCTTCAACGGTTATTTACACCGCCGCTTGCGGGCGGATTTGTGCTAATAATTTAGCAAAAAAGCACGGTGTATCGAAGGTGATTCCGGGCGGGCGATTACGGGCTCATTAGCAATCGTCGGAGCTGCGGGGATTTTTTTCACCGCGGAGGCGCGGAGGACGCGGAGAACGGATACGGCACTTCATTTATGTGGGACATGGAGGAGACGGCGGTGCTTGTGGATTCGAGCCGTTCGGGCGTGGGTATTTATTTTCACCGCGGAGGCGCGGAGGACGCGGAGAACGGATACGGCACTTCATTTATGTGGGACAGGCGTCTCTCATGGCCGGGACATGGAGGGGACGGCGGTGCTGTAGATTCGAGAAGTTCGTGGGTGCCACACCACGAAGTGGTGTGCCGGGCCTCGCGTTCACCGGACGCTTTCTTGTGGTGCAGGTCTCCAGACCTGCACACCCGAGGCCCGCGGTTCCCAAGGTCCCAGGTGTGCAGACCTGGCGGTCCTGCCCTCTGCCCCCCGCTCCCTGCCCCCTTGTTGTTTGTTTGGGGTTTCCGCGCGAACGGGCACACCACTTCGTGGTGTGGCACCCAACGGACGGCTCAAATCTACACGCCCGCACGCCGCTTCGCATTCGCTTCGCAGCATGGCACCCAACGGCCCGGATGAATCTACAAGCACCGCGCTTCCCTCCTTCGGCCGGACAGGCGGGACGCCTGTCCCACATTCATCTCAACGGCGCGCGCTCGCGCGCCGCGGCTGTTCCCTGACCCCTGAATCCTGATCCCTGACCCCTGCCGTTTAAACCATGGCTTAAACCTATTCTCTTGTTGCGGCACGATTTCGGTTTACGGGGAGGCGCGCGGGTGTACGTACTAGGGCGGTTGGATAGACTCGGGTGCGGGCCCGCGGTGCGCGCGGGTGCCCTCTTCGGAGAACGCTTATGAAAACGCTGGTTCCTCTGCTCGTGCTGGCCGGCCTGCTGCCTGCGGCGGCGCACGCGGCGCTGGTGAAGGAGGTCCAGGTCGCCGACCGGGAACTCCTGGTCGTGCATGTGCTCGACGGGGAAGTGAAAGCCAAGGACGACGGCCAGGGGCCCGGCGCGTACGGCGGCCACGGCGGGCACCGCGACGATCAGGACATCGTGACGCGCTACACGCCGGCACTGGACACGGCCGCGGCGGTGAAGCCCGAGCATTGGACGCTGAGTTCCGCGGAGGATGCGGAGTACGGCGCGGCCGGCGCGCAGCCGTTGGCCTGCCACCGAAAGACCAAGATGAACGGGCACGCGGAACAGGGCTGGGTGAACAATGATTTCCATTACGAGTACACCTTCGAGCACTTCATCTACCTGAAGCTGCCGAAGCCGCTGCAGCAGGGCAAGCGCTACACGCTGAAGATCGCGGGCGACGTGAAGACCGACAAGCCGTCGGCGGAGTTCGTCTTCGACGTGTACGCGTCGCGCAG
The DNA here is from genome assembly GCA_026184295.1 of Planctomycetota bacterium. Taxonomy (GTDB): domain Bacteria; phylum Planctomycetota; class SZUA-567; order H5-PLA8; family H5-PLA8; genus JACQFI01. The sequence continues at coordinate 16,263 of JAHCJK010000110.1, read as the reverse complement.
CGAGGCGATCCACGTCAACCTGGCCGGCTACACGCTCCGCAATCCGGCCAAGGCCGCGGACCTGTACCTGTGGATGGGCGACGGCGGGCCGCGCGACTACAAAGCGTTCGAAGGCCAGAAGGTCTATCTTTACGACGTCAAAGGGAAGAAGCCGGTCGAGGCCGGCGCGGTGCGCTTCGGGCGCGCGGCGGGGCCGGACGTGGGCGGGTTCGATCTGACCAAGTCGAACGTCTGGTTCGCCGACGCCGACGCGGCAAAAGATGTGCGGCCGGCCGTGTACCGCCTGGTGGTGGACGGCGTGGGGTGCAGCCAGGATTTCGAGATACGCGCGGACGTCTACCGCGAACCGTTCAAGATTTCGGTGCTGGGCTTCTACTACATGCGCATCGGCGAAGAGAAGAACGAGAAGATCACGCCCGTGCCCCGGCAGCCGCGCTTTATTCCCGGCAAGGATCCGGCCAACTGCAAGGTGGTGCTCACGACGATGCAGCCGTATCACAAGGAATGGAAGAGCTTCACCGGCGGCGACGCCTGGGACAAGCCCGACGCGTGGAAGCGCTTCTCGAAGGAGGGCGCACCCACGAACCCGAACGCCTTTGGCGGCCATTCCGACGCGCTGGACTGGGACCGCCACCTGGGGCACGTCAGCATCATCTACGACATGCTTCTTCCGTACATCCTGACCGGCGGGAAGATCGGCGAGGACGATCTGGGCATTGCCGAAAGCGGCAACGGCATCCCGGATATTCTCGACGAGGCGCGCAACGAGGTCGATTTCTGGCTGCGGCTGCGCGACGGCAAAGCGTATTCCCACGGGCTGACGAATCCGGACAAGGACAACGTTCTTTTCCAGGCCGGCCCGACGGCCGTGGCCGCGTGGGCCAACGCGGCCAACGCCGCGATGCTCGCCGAGGCCTTCCGCGTCGCGGGCAACGAGAAGCTGAAGGCGCAGTACACGGCTTCGGCGCGTGAAGCGTACGATTTTGCGAACGGCCAGCCCGATCCGATGCTCGACCAGGCCCAGGGCGTCGGCGACAGCGTGATGCGCGGACGCGACTTCAAAATGACGGCCGCAGCGTACCTCTTCAATCTGACCGGCGAGAAGGCCTTCGAGGACGCGCTCAAAGCGGAGAGCCTCTGCACGGGCCCCGAGACGATCCTGGCCGACACCAAGCACCACGATCAGATCTACGCGACCGCCGCGTATCTCACGTCGCCGCAGAAGACGAACTACCCCGACCTCGTGGCTCACATGAAAAAGTCGGTGCTGCATTCGGCGCACGTCACCGAGGCCGACCAGTGCAAGGACCGGCCCTCGCGGCGGGCCTCGCGCAAGGACACCGGCTGGTTCCGGACCTCGCAGAACGTGCAGCTTTCGATCCTGGCCCACGCGATCGCGTCGGACGAAAAGGAAAAAGCCTTCTTCCTCCAGGCGCTCACCTGGGAAGCCGACTACGGGCTCGGCCGGAACCCGCTGAACATGATCGAGATGACGACCGCGACGACGGCGTTCGAGCACAAGCGCAGCGTGCTCGGCGCGTATACCTCCGGGCGCAACGACGGTTCCCCCGGCATGCACCCCGGCCACACGCCCTACATGAACCTGTTCGACTGGGGCGGCGGGATGACGATGGGCCGGCCGACGAAGCTGTGGGAGAAGTGCTACCCCGCCGACTTCCCCAAGACCTGGCCGCACGGCGAAGGCTACTTCGACACGCGCTACGTCTACGCCGCGAACGAGTTCACCCCGCAGCAGACGATGCGCGGGAAGATGGCGTTGTATGGGTATCTGTATGGGATCGAAAAATAACGGCCGCGCTGCGCGCGAAACTCCAAACGGCAAAGAACCAAGAACCAAACAAACGACAAGGGGTCAGGGAACAGGGGTCAGAGGACAGGGAACGGACGCGGCGCGCGACCGCGCGCCGTTGAAGTGTATGTGGGACAGGCGTCCCGCCTGTCCGCACCGAAGGATGCAGGCGTGGTGCTTGTAGATTCGAGCCGTTCGTTGGGTGCCACACCACGAAGTGGTGTGCCCGCTCGCGCGGAAACTCCAAACGGCAAACAACTAGGCCGCGCTCCGCGCGGTGGGGATGCGGCGCGCGAGCGCGCGCCGTTGTGGTGATGTGGGACAGGCGTCCCGCCTGTCCGCACCGAAGGAAGCAGGAGTGGTGCTTGTAGATTCGAGCCGTTCGTAGGTGCCATGCTGCGGAGCGACAGCGAAGCGGCGTGCGTCCGTGTCCGTATGTGGGACAGGCGTCCCGCCTGTCCGCAACGAAGGAAGCAGGAGCGGTGCTTGTAGATTCGGGCCGTCCGTAGGTGCCATGCTGCGGAGCGACAGCGCAGCGGCGTGCGGACCGTGTCCGTATGTGGGACAGGCGTCCCGCCTGTCCGCACCGAAGGAAGCAGGAGTGGTGCTTGTAGATTCAAGCCGTTCGTAGGTGCCACACCACAAAGTGGTGTGCCGTTCCCCGCGACCCTCCGCACCCCAAGCACCCACCACGAGTTACGGCACGCGCACAAAATCGGACTCCCGCGTCACCTCCGCGCTTCGGCATACGTCTAATCAGTAGCCGAAGCCGCCGAGGAGATTGCTATGTGTAAGTTTTTGGCCGTGTTTTGTTGCGTCGCGTCGGTGGTCTGGGCCGAGGCGCCGAAGCCGGAACCCGCCGCGCACGCGATGCCGGCGTCCGCGAAGGACCTGGCCGGCTGCTGGAAGAGCAAAGAGACCGACGGCTATTACCTCCTTTTCGAACCCCAGCGCGCGCGCGTGCTCACGCAGGGCCGCCTGCAGTTCTTCCGCGTGAAGTACGAGCCCGGCAAGGTCCTCTTCAAGGCCCACGGGCAGACCTCGGCCGCCACCTTCGAGATCGACGGCGGCGTGCTGACGCTGAAGAACGACCAGGCCGAAGTTTTCACGCGCGAAGCGAAGCCGCCCGACGCCCTGGAACTCAAGCCGTGGCCGCTCGGCGAGGCCGGCAAGGTGCCGCTCGCCCGCGTGAAGGCCCTGCAGGAGGACTTCCAGGCGCGCCAGAAGGAAGACCAGGCCGTGCGCACGGACCCCGCGCGCCGGGGCGAGATGGGCAAGGTGGACGCCGAGAACACCGCGTACCTGAAGAAGCTGATCGGCGAGATCGGCTGGATCGACGCCACGCGCTTCGGCGCCCAGGCAAGCGACGCGGCCTTCCTGATCGTGCAGCACAGCGGCGACCTGCCGCTGATGATGGCCGCGATCGGCCCGATCGAGAAGGACGTCAAAGCCGGGCGGCTCGACGGCCAGAACTACGCGCTGCTCTACGACCGCCTGAAGCTCTACATGGGCGAAAAGCAGAAGTACGGCTCGCAGATCGGCCAGGACGCCACCGGCGCCCCCGTCGTCCTCCCGCTCGAAGACCGCGCCCGCGTCGAAGCCTTCCGCCGCGAAATCGGCATCTTCCCCCTCAGCCAGTACCTCGCCATGTTCAAACAGATGAACGGCGGAAAAGACGTGAAATTCCAAGCGGACGACGAGTAGGTTCCGGCGTCCCCATCAGAAAAGCGCCCCGCCGGGATCAGCACGAGATCCATCGTCACGCCGCCACCCAGGTCCAGCGTTTTGGTGGGCGCCAGCCCCGCGCGCTGCGCGTATTGCTCGACGGTTTCCTCGTGGTCCCAAAGCGGATACGGCGCCGGCGTCTCGGCGGCGCGGAGACTGCTCGCGAAGAGCAGGAGCGCCAGCAGCGGCTTTGCGCTCATGGATTGCGGGTTTTCTGCGGTGCGGATGAAGAATTCGCAGGAGGTTGCAAAGCCTGTGGCCAGAAAACACCAAGAAGGCGCCGTTTACCAAAATGCTCAACCCAAGGGGAGCAATGCACAACGCTTCGCCGTTCTCCAGTTTCGCATAATGCAGGGCAGGCCAGCCAACCAAAATTCCTGGTTCGAAATGATCGCGGAGTCCCATCCGAATCGGGGTCCGTCTGGGGTACAGATCGACCGCGAAATAGCAGCCGGCCACCAGCATCAAGACCACTGCCGTGCTCAGATGCAGTTGGAACCACGGGCGCGGGTGTGTGTTCATCGTACGGATCCACGTTCCATAGCGACCGGGGCGAGTACCGGGGGAATAGGGTGGGCGCTCGAGGTTTCAGCGTTGCCGCGGGGCGGACGGCACACCACTTCGTGGTGTGGCACCCAACGGCCCGGATGAATCTACAAGCACCGCTGTTGCTTCCTTCGATGCGGACAGGCGGGACGCCTGTCCCACATACGGCAACGACGGCCCGCACGCCGCTGCGCTATCGCTCCGAGGCATGGCACCTACAACGGCCTTCGAATCTATTGTAAGCACCGCTCCTGCTTCCTTCGGTGCGGACAGGCGGGACGCCTGTCCCACATACGGCAGCGACGGCCCGCACGCCGCTGCGCTATCGCTCCGAGGCATGGCACCTACAACGGCTCGAATCTACAAGCACCGCTCCTGCTTCCTTCGATGCGGACAGGCGGGACGCCTGTCCCACATACACTGCTCAACGGCGCGCGCTCGCGCGCCGCGGCCGTTCCCTGTCCACTGGCCCCTGTTCCCTGACCCCTTGTCGTTTGTTTGGTTCTTGGTTCTTTGCTGTTTGGAGTTTCGCGCGAGCGGGCACACCACTTCGTGGTGTGGCACCCACGAACGGCTCGAATCTACAAGCACCGCTGTTGCTTCCTTCGGTGCGGACAGGCGGGACGCCTGTCCCACATTCGGCAACGACGGCCCGCACGCCGCTGCGCTATCGCTCCGCAGCATGGCACCTACGAACGGCTTGAATCTACAAGCACCGCTGTTGCTTCCTTCGGTGCGGACAGGCGGGACGCCTGTCCCACATACGGCCGACGGACGCGGCCCCACCGCTCGGAGCGCGGCCTTGTTGTTTTGCGGTTTGCCGTTTTCTGTTTGTTTGGTTCTTGGTTCTTTGCCGTTTGGATTTTCGCGCGCCGCGGCCGTTCCCTGACCCCTGAATCCTGATCCCTGTCCACTGCTTTACGGCTTCGTTTCGGCCAGTTCCGACGTGGCGATTTCGCCGCTGGGTTGGGCGCGGCCGGCGAGGAGGTAGAACGGGAGGCCGAACATGCTCAGCCCGAAGCCGAGGATGTTGAAGGCGAACATCAGGCTCGCGCCGACGGACTTTTCGGCGCCGAGGATGTGCGTGAAGAGGAACTCCGAGGCCGACTCCCCCACCCCGAAGCCGCCGGCGAAGCCGAAGACTTTAAAGAAGATCGTGAGCGGGATCACGATCATGCCGCCGACGAGGTTCTCGTCCACGAAGTCCATCTGCAGGCCTTTGGCCAGGACCAGCATCGAGGCGGTCAGGAAGGCGTGGTTGAACATCGAGAGGATCAGGGTCACGGCCATCAGGCCCGGGCGGCGGCGCAGGCCGGCGAAGCCCATGTAGAGCTTCTCGATCTTCGCGCCGAATGGCAACATGCCCACGAAGCGTTTGCGCAGGGCGCTCTGTTCCAGCCGCTGCGAAGCCAGCAGGTAGAAGCCCACCACCACGCCGCAGCAGAGGATGGTCAGGATCGAGGTCGTCTGCGCCAGGTGCGGGTTGTCGCTGACCCGGTGGCCTCCGCCGACGCAGACCACCAGCGCCAGAAAGAAGAGCCCGAAGAGACCCAGGATGCGGTCGAGCAGGATCACGAGGACGGCCATGGCGCGTTTTTCGCGCGCATAGGCGTTGGCGACGTAGACGGCTTTGACCACGTCGCCGCCGGTGGCGCTGGGCATCGCGACGTTGAAGAAGTTCCCGATCATCGTCCAGGTGATCGCGCGCCAGAAGGTGCAGGGCATCTCCAGGCCGTCGAGCAAGATCTTGAAGCGGAAGGCGGCGATCAGGTTCGGCGGCAGCATGATGGCGGCGGCGAGCGCGATCCAGCTCCAGTCGTTGCCGGGTTTGGTCAGCGATTTGAAGTCCAGTTTGCCGCTGGTCACGAGCCAGGTCAGCAGCCCGCCGGCGAACCCGATCTTGAAAATCAGCTTGGCGATGGGGTGAAAGAGGACGGCTTTGAGGCCGGTTCGGGGCGCGGGAACCGGGGCGGGCGACGCCGGCGAAGGCGGGGTCGTCGCACCGGGAGTACCGTCCGCCATCGCCCCTTCCCTTCCCGTTCGCCCCACGCGGGCGCGTTTGTGCCACGAAGGTATATCGGCATTCGGGGGCGCTTTCCGCTTCAAATTAAGAAAGGACGGCGCGCGGGGCGAGGTTCGCGCGGGCTTTCGTGACGAGTCGCAACCCAGTGTTATCTATAAAGATGTGGCGCGCGCGAGCATCCCGTGATGCTACGTCATGGAACGCAGGGACCTGGAAATTTCTCCTGCGGCGGCGCGGGCTTGCGGAGCAGCATCCCGTGATGCTGCGCGGCGGGACGGAACGTACCGTGAGGCGGCGGCCCGCGGCGGAACGTCCCGTGACCACGCGAGGCAGCATCCCGTGACGCAGCGGCCCGCCACGCGGAGCTACGCGGCGCGGCGTGCCGGATCGCGGGACCCGGCGACGCGGGAGCGCGGGGAAGGGGAGGGCGCGACGCGGGGCCCCGTTTCGTGGAACGCTGCGCGGCAGGACGGCGCGGCGCGGGACGCTGCGTTCCTTGAAGATGCGAAGCGTGCGGCCGCGGCGCGGCATCCTGCGTGGCGGGAAATTTTGTCGCGGAATTCCGTCAAGGCCCGCCGCGGGGCGGACGATGACCTTATCAGTCCGGTTTGGATAGGGCAGGGGCTGGCAGAAGCGTAACCCCCCCCCGCGCTTCTTCAGCCCCTGCACCGGACTAAACCCAGGGGGCAGGATGCAGGATTCAGGCGCAGGTTCTGAATTCCGCCGGCCCCTGAATCCTTCCTCTTGAATCCACCAACGTTCGGCCGTGACAGGGCGGAGGAGCTTCGCGTGAAAACCATTGCCGTCATCAACCAGAAGGGCGGAACCGGCAAGACCACCACCGCCGTGAACCTCGCCGCCGGCTTCGCGCGGCGCGGCTACTGGACCCTGCTCGTCGATCTCGACCCGCAGTCGTCCGCCGCGCACAGCTTCGGGCTCGACCCGAGCCAGGCGCCGGCGACGCTCTCGAAAGCGATTCTCGAAGACCGCCCGCTCGTCGAAGCGATCCGCACCACCAACACCGAAGGCGTGGAAGTGGTGCTCGGCGGCCCCGAACTGGCCACCCTGGAACTGCGCATCAAGAACCCGCTCACCGCCGTGCGCGTGCTCTCGCGCCTGCTGGCCCCGGTGCGCCCCGCCTACGACCTCTGCGTGCTCGACGCGCCCCCGGCGCTCTCCCTGATGTTCACGAACGCGCTCAGCGCCGCCGACGGCCTGGTGGTGCCGGTGACGCCCTCGTTCCTTTCGGCGAAAGGTTTGGAAGCGCTCTTTACGACCATCGACGAAGCGCGCGCGGACCTGGCCATCGCGCCCGACCTGATCGGCATCCTGATGACGATGGTGGACCGCCGCCAGTGTCTCGACAAGGAAGTGGAGACGAGCCTGCGCGAAGTCTTCGGCGAAAAGGTGCTGAGCCAGGTGATCCGCATGAACGTGCGCATCAAGGAAGCGCCCGGGCATTTCCGTTCGATCTTCGCGCACGCGCCGAATTCGGCGGGCGCGGAAGATTACGACGCGGTGGCCGCGGAAGTGCTGGCGCGCATGAACCTGCCGCAGCAGGCGCCCGCGCCCTCGACCGAGGAGGACCCGCACGCCGACGGCCTGACGCCGGAACTGCGCCCGGCGCCCGCCGAACCGGTTTCGCACGAAGCCCACAGGGAAGGGGAGGATACCGCCGCGCACGCGCCCGCCGCGCTGGCCGGCTGACCAACATGGATACCATCAACATCCGCGAACGCATCAAGCCGACGCCGACCGAGAGCTGTTTCGCGACGCTGAGCCAGCGCGTCCGGAACTACCCGCGCCTCCGCCGCGCCCTGCCGTGGGTCTGCGGCGCGGCGCTGCTCGCGGCGCTCTTCTGCCTGATTCCCGCGCCGGTGCCGCTGGCGCTGAGCACCGTCTCGGCGTCGCCCAGCGCGGAGCTGCCGCGGCGCAACGAGATTCTGCACGCGTCGGACGGGCTGCTGAGCGTCTGGAACTACGACACGGGCCTGGGCGGCACGGCGCCGGACTGCATCAACACCGTGCGCTGGTGGGACGACCTGGGGATGCACGACCAGGTCTTCCGCGGCAAGGACCGCCTGGGATGGGTGGAGGCCGTCGGGTTCTTCCCGTCCTTTTTCGGGAACGTGTACGTCTTCGTCGCTTCCGACCGGCTGCCGACGGGCGAGGAAGTCACCAGCCTGCGGGCGTTCCGCGCGCCGCGCGGGTCGAAGACGCTGGAAGAGATCGAACGATTTTTCCCCGAGATGCCCGGCGCCGCCGGACTGCGCACGCGCGTGGACTGGATCTGGCGGCCGTACGCCGGGATGCAGCGCCGGCCGTTCGAGGCGCGCCTGAACGACGAGCGCCGCGAGATCGGCGTGCGCGTCACGCCGCCGCCGGGACCGGGGCGCGGTGACGCGGGACGCTTCGCCGACGAATGCTTCGTGCTGCGCTTCAACGGGCGCGAGGTGCTGTATCAGCCCGAGGGCGGGGGAGTGACGAGCGCGCGCACGACGGCGCGACTGGTGGGAGGAAACTGATGCCCGACGCGAACGCCGAACCGAAACAGCACCCGTCCCCGGCCAACGTGGACGTCGCCGGCGGCCGCCCGCGCGGCGGCGCGGGGCTCTTCAGCCTCTACCGCTCCCTGGGCAGCCCCGCCGCGGCCGAACCCGCGCCCGCGCCGAACAAGGGCAGCGCCACGGTGGTCAGCGACCCCGGCACGTCCCGCGCCGCGCGCCTGCTGGCCGCGAAGACGACCGCCGCGACGGCCGCGCCCAGCGCGCCAACCGCAACGGGGCTCGAGAAGAAGCCCGAGGCCAATGCCGTTGGCAAAGCTGAAGGCAAAGCTGAAACCAACGCCGAAGCGAAGCCCGAGCCGAAGTTCGAAGCAACGTTCGACGCGAAGGCCGAAGCAAAGGCCCAACCGAAAACGGAACCCGCGGCGCTGAGCGAAGGCGCGCGCGTGCGCGCCGAAGCCGTGCCCGAGACGCTGCCCGCGGGGCTGAAGCCGGTGACGCCGTCGGCCGACGATTCCGCGGCCGTCGGCGCCGACGAACTGATCGACGGGCCCGAGACCAAGGCGCTCGGGGCGGGGGAGGCCGCGCGCTTTCCCAACCGCGACGGCGAGGCGCGCCGGACCTCCGACGCGCTGGCCAAGGCGCTGGAAGAAGTCGTCACCGACCTGAAGGCCCCGGGCGAACCCCGGCCGGCCCCGGATTCGCCGCGCCAGGCCCGGCGTGCGCGCCGCGGCGCATCGGCCCGCGGGCTCGCGCAGAGCGCCGGCTACGGGAACGTGGACCAGCGCCTGATCGAGGCGCGCCAGAAGAAGCAGCTCAAGCGGCGCGTGCGCGGCGAAGACTACGAGCAGGTGACCGTGATCATGGACCGCGAACTCTACCTCGCGTTCGACGCATGCCTGCGCGAACTGAGCGAGAAGGCCGGCGGCCACGTGAAGCTTTCGCGCAGCATCTTCGTGCGCGCGCTGCTCAAGCGCTTCCTTTCGGACGCGCCGACGAAGCACAAGGCCCTGGACTTCGGCGGCCTCTTCACGCCCGACCCGCGTTCCGCCGAAGAACTGGCCGTGATCGAGGCCGCGCTGATGGAACGGCTGGCGGAGTGAAGGCGCGTTCGAGGCCTCTTATTCGCGACGCACGCCTGCACTAATTACAATTTTAGGTAGCCACGCTCCGATGGCGCGGCCTTGCCGGGCCTCGTCGTACTTTCCCCGAAGGGGAAACAGGAGATAGCCCAGGGTTGCGCGCCAAGCGCGCTACCCTGGGAAGGCTGACGGGCGCGTCGCTTCCCTGAGGGGGAAGCACCGAGCGAACCACGGCCGCAGTGCTGCCCTCGCAGGGCAGGTCCTTGGGGCGCTGCATACCCAGGGTAGCGCGCGCTGCGCGCAACCCTGGGCTTTCACCTTTTTCCCCTGCGGGGAAAACAACGAACGTCGCTGCGTCGCCCAGAATCTGCCGGACACGTTCGAACCGGGCGTCCGGCTCTACCTGGCGCAGGTGGATTACTGGATCAAGGACAAGAGCACCGTGGAATTCCGTACGCGCGCCTGAATTCATCCGGCCGGACGGAAGGCTACGAATGCCGTCTCGGCCGGCGGTAGCGCTTGGTCTTGCGGACGGCGCGCGGCGGGGGCTTTTGCGCGACGACGGGGTGCGGCTTCGAAGAGGCCGCGGTGCCGCGCATGCCTTCGATCAGTTCGACCGCGTCCACCAGCGACTGCGCGTTGGGGAAGCGCTGCTGCGGGTCCTTGTTCAGCAGGCGCTTGGCCAGGTTGGCGAGTTCGGGCGAGACCGAAGGGTTGAGCGAACGCAGGTCCGGCGGCGTGCCCATCACCTGCAGACGCAGCACTTCCTGCGGCGTGTCGGCGACGAAGGGCGGGCGGCCGGTGACCATCTCGAAGAGCGTCGCGCCGAGGCTGTACAGGTCGCTGCGCGGGTCGTTGGCGCCGTAGCCTTCGATCACTTCGGGCGCCAGGTACGCGGGCGTGCCCCAGAATTCGGACTTGTCCCCGGTGATGAGCGGGCCGCCCAGGTTGGCGCGGACGGCGATGCCGAGATCGGCCAGCTTCGCGGTACCGCTTCGCGTGAGCAGGATATTGGCGGGCTTGACGTCGCGGTGCACCAGCCCGGCGGCATGCGCGGCGGCCAGGGCCGAGGCGATCTGCTTCCCGAACATGAGCGCCTGAATCTCGGGCAGGCCGTCGGGGTTCTTTTTAAGGAGGCTGCGCACCGAGCCGCCGTCCACGAGTTCCATCGCGAGGTAGTACAGCCCCTCGGACATGGCCACGCGGATGAAGCGGACGATGTTGGGATGGTGCAGCTTGGCCGTGACGCGCGCCTCGGCCAGGAAGCGCTCCAGCGCCTCGGGGTCCTTGGCCAGCGAGGGCGCGAGCACCTTGATCGCGACCTCGCGTTCCAGGCTGGCCTGGCGCGCGCGGAAGACCGTGCCGCTCTCGCCCTCGCCCAGAATCTCGAGGAGTTCGAATTCGCCCAGGCGCGAGATCGTGCGCGGGCCCGCGCCGCTCCCGGCGCTCATGCTGCGCTCGAGCCCTTCCAGGCCCAGGCGGCTGAGCAGGCCGCGATCGACAAGGAACTCGCCAAAGGAGAGGGTCGCGCCCAGCTTCTTCATCTGGGCGTACACGACCAGCGCCGCGGTGCCCTTGTCGGCGTCGATGAGTCCCGCGCGCACCCCGGCCCGCAGGAGCAACGCCTCCGCCTCGTGAGCCAAACGCTATGCCCTCATGCCGCGCCGACGTCCCTTGAGATGTATATCACTCGTTCGGAGGAACTTCGACCCCGCTCTTCAGCTTCGTGCCCGGCGGCAGCCACTTCATGCGGAAACGCCCGGTGATGTCCGCTTCGGTATGGTTCTGCTGCGGCGCCTGGTTGGGGGCGACGGGCACGATCGCGGTCGCCTCCATGTGGACCTTCATATCCTCGACCTTCTCAAGCAGCGTGCCGCTCTTCACGTCCAGGGTGATCGTCCCGGAGAGATCGATCGCGTGGATCATGCGGTTGCGCTGGCGGAACTGCTCGCCGAAGCGTTCGCTGAAGGGCGGCTTGTCCGAGTCGAATTCGCCCCGCGCCGTGTAATCGATCGTCGCCACCCCTCCCTGCAGCGCGCGCAGCTTGGCGGTCAGCTTGACCGGGAACTGCGTCGGCATCACGCCGCCGCCGCCCTGGTTGAGCGGGATCACCATCTGCACGGTATAGCCCCAGGTGCTCCCCGCCGCCACCGGCTTGCTCGACAGGATCGGGAAGAAGTAGTGCGGCGAATCGTAGATCAGCAGGTGCGGCGTGTAGATGCGCTGCCGGCTCTTGACGCGCAGCTTGGCCACCTCGCGCTGCCCTTCGTTGGTCTCGATGGTCGTCGTGTTTTCGTCGTCCTTGACGACGTGCCCGCGCAGAATCGTGCCGTCCTGCATGGTCAACTCGTCTTCGAAGAACTGGGCGATGTTGTTCTGCGCGTCGAAGCCGTAGCAGCGCAGGCGCCCGGCGGTCTCCTTGAAGTTCGGCCCCAGGTCGATCAGTTCCTCGTTGAGGGGCAGAATCTTGTCCACCTTCTTGCCCTGCTCGGTGACCTCCAGGCGCTTGCGGTCCAGCCAGGTGCGCCGGATCGCGACCAGGTCCAGGCCGCTGCCCTTGTCGCGGTCGCTGGGATAGTAGGTGAGGTAAAAGGTTCCGCTCTCGGTCGCGCGGTTCTTGCCGGTCTGCTCGCGTTCGAAACTGGCCTCGTAGACGGTCACCTTGCCGATGTTGCGGCTGAACTGGAGCACCTGGCCGTTGGCGACGGGCTCCGGCGGGCGGACGACCGGTTCCTCTTCCTTCGGATCGGCGGCGGCCTCCTCGGGCGGCTTCTTGCGCTTGTCCTTGGCGGGCTTCTCGTCCTTCTCGGTGTCTTCCTTGGGCTTGTACGCGGTCCCGGTGCCCTTCGATCCGCACGCCGCGAGGCACGGCAGGATCAAAAGCGCGGGCAGCAGGCGTTTCAGGCTGGGCATGGTCGGCATACTCCTCACAAACCGTTACCGTTTCGACGGGGCGATCCCCGTCCAGGCCCCTTCAGGCCGCCCGTGCGCGCTCGAAATACAGGGTACCCGTGGTTAGACCACGTTGAGGCGCTCCTTATTCTATTCTTTTTTAGAGAAGGCTGCACGGACTTTCGTCGGAAAGACGTTTCGGGTATGAAGATAGTGCGCCCGAAGGCGTTTCACAACGCTTGACGGGGAGGCCTCCTGGGGCTATGGTCTATCTGCTTTCGCGACAATACGTTTGGTTCACGAGGTTGGGCTTGAAAGAGGGCTCGCACATGCGCGCGTATTCGCTCTCCCTTGGCGCTTTGGCGCTCCTGGCCGGCACGACGGTGTGGGCCTTGGACGATTCGGGCAAGGACCTGATCGAGGCCAAGATCACGCTTCCCAACGGCGACCTGTACATGCGCGGGACCACCGACCCGATCAACGATCTGGTCGTGAGCCTGACGCTGACCAACAAGTCGCCCAAGGAAAACCGCGGCAAGGAGACCCTTACCGTCACGCGCCCCTCGTACATCACCGAAGACGAACGCAAGAAGCTCGAGACCGAAAAGATCGAGTACAAGGGACCCGACGAATACAAGGCGGAACTCGACCGCTTCTACAAGAAATTCGTCGAGGACAAGACCAAGTCGGCCACCCTCGAACAGACGCCGGTGAACCCGAAGAGCTTCGGGTATGCGTACGCGATCCCGGAACTCGGCCCGCACGACCTGGTGGAGATGATCATCTTCCGCCAGCCCGATCCGGGCGCGGCCGACGCCAAGCCCAAGCGCGTGATGCGCGACATGCCCGTCGAACACACCGGACGCATGGACGTGGAACCCAACAAGTACCTGGCCGCCGGGGAGACCAGCGAGGCCTTCGTGCTTCCTGCGGGCAAGTTCTACCGCATCATCGAGCCCGGCACCTACACCATCAAGGCGGTGCTGCGCATGATCGGCGACAGCGGCAAGCCGGATAAGGTGGTCGAGACCAACGAAGAGACCTTCCGCGTCCTGCCGTATAAGGTGGTCCCGCAGAAGATCGACAACCTGGTCGAGGCCTGGGACGACTACGAACGCGGGCACCCCGACTTCAACTTCATGATCTACCAGCTCAAGCGCGCCGCGCCGTGGCAGGAGATCTACTACGTCCAGCGCATCAAGGTCCGCGGCATGGAACGCTGGGAATGGCACCGCCTCTGCTCCGTCGCGCAGGACACGACCCCGCAGGTGGCGCAGGTCTCGCCCACCAAGTTCGCGATCCTGTCCGTGCAGGCCAAGGGCGACGCGGGGCTGTACACCATCGACTTCGCGAAGGTCGATCCGCTGGTGACCGCCAAGACCCTGGAAATCAAGGAAGGCAACGTCCCCAAGCTCAAGGTCGAAGGCGAGAACGTCAGCGCCGAGTAAGCCTTTCGCAACGTGCGTCTTGCCAGGCAGGCCTTCGGGCCTGCTTTTTTTATGCGCCGAATTCGTCTGAACCCGCGGGCTCGCTGCGTCTAATAGGTGGTTACCCGCGTGCGGAGGATGGGGATGAACGTGCGGACCTGCCTGGCGCTTGGGTTCCTGCTGGCCGGACCGGCGTGGTGGGCCGGCGCCGCCGACGTCCAACCCGCGCCGGAACCCAAGCCGGCCGAGGAGCCCCCAAAACTCGCCCCGGAGGAAGCCTGGGACCGCGCGCGCCTGCACCGCCTGATCGCCGAATTGACCGACGAGAACTACAGCGTCCGGCAGCGCGCCCAGCAGTCGCTGGCCTCGGCCCCGCCGGTCTACCTGAAGGAAATGCTCCAGGCCGGCCGCAAGCACGACGACCCCGACGCGCAGAAGGGCCTCTACGAGGCCGCGCACGCCGTCTTTCTCGGGAAGGTCGTGAAGCACCTTCCGCAGTACAAGCTCGAGCGCGGCTTCCTCGGCATCGCCTGGGAATTGCACGCGGAACCGTGCGGCGTCATGGTGAACCAGGTCATCCCCGAAACGGGCGCCGAAAAGGCCGGGCTGAAAGTCGGCGATGTGATCGTGCGGGTCGAACGCACCCCGATCACCGAACAGATGACCATGGAAGACGTGATGCGCATCTGGAAAGGCATGGCCCCCGGCGATACGTTGAAGCTCGAACTGGTGCGCAACGGCGAGACGCTTTTCATCGACGCGCCTATCGGGGAGGTGCCCCAGGACTACCGCTCCGCCGACGCCGAGAAACCGGTGGACAATCCGGACCGTGCCGAGGCCCTTTGGTCCCGGTATCTTTCCGGCGAACTGGCCATCGGCGAAGCCGTCCTTAAAGGTAAGGCCGCGCCGGCCGAAAAGCCCGCCGATCCGGCCCCGACCGATACCTCGGAAGCCCGGCGCTAGACGCCCCTTCGCCTGTGTTTGTACAAGACTTGTACACGCCATTCGTCAGCCCCGTGCATCGGAGAACCGACGCGGATACAAGGTATTGTTTCAAATTAGCTTATGCGATCAACGCCACACGTGACGGGAGCCCGGATTTGGCCTTAAACTTGCCATTCCCAGGGGGGAGATTGGGGGCCCTTGCCATGCTGACCGAAGTGGAACTCGACCGCCTCCTTAAGGCCGGCATCCTGCGGGTGCGCCTGACGGCGGCGTTGCGCGCGGCGTGCCTGGGCCTGGGCATCGGGCTGGCCCTGGCGGCGGTGCTCACCGCGCTGGCGCGGCTCTACCCGGTGGGCGCGAACGCCGCGTTCGCCGTCGCGATGACGCTCCCGCCGCTGCTGCTGGCCGTGGCGGCGGCGGTGGGATTCAGCCGCGAGAAGCCGTCGCTGCTGCGCGTGGCCCTGCGGCTCGACCAGAGCGCCCGCCTGCACGAACACCTTTCGACGTACGTGGACCTGCGCACGCGCGCCAAGAGCGGCGACGCCCTGGCCGACGCCTTCGTGGAGGCGCAGCGCCTCGAGACGCTGCGCCAGGCCGACGGGCTCAGCGCCGGGCGGCATCTTCCTCTGCGCCTTCCCGAATGGGCGCGCGCGCTGCTGCTCGGCGTGCTGGCGCTCGGCTGCGCGCTGCTGATGCCCGAACGCGTCGAACCGATGCGCGCCAAGGCTTCCGACAACGCCGCCGCCGGAACCGCCGCGCCCAACGGCCCCGCGAACCCGGGCGAGGCCCCGGCGCTCGACTCGGCCGAACACGACACGCCCTTTCAGGTCCAGCCGATCTCGCCGACCGAGATGTACCAGGCGCAGCTCGCCACGCTGCCCAACGTTCCCGAAGCGATGAAGAAGCATTGGCTCGACGAGATCGAACGGAAGAAGGGCTCGCTGACCGACCGCGAATTGACCCCGGACGTGCGTGAATTGCTCGACACGCTCCGCCGTCAGGTGGGGAAGGACAAGGAAGCCGCCGCCGAGGACGGAGGTTCGCAGCGCGCGGAACCGGCCGGCGGCACGCCGGAAAGCGCCGGGGACCGGCCTCCGGCTGCGCGCGAACTCGCGCTGCCGCCACCCGGCCGCGCCGAAGATCTGGTGGGCGCGGCGCAGGACCGCTTTCCCGACGTGGCGCAGGCCTTGGAACGGTACTACGCGGCGGGGCCGGATGGGCGAAAACCGTAGAGCTGCAAAGTGCTTGAAGCTGTCCGTTGGAACTGGCATCCTAGCGGTTCAGGAAGCCCCAGAACAAGAATCCCCGG
>JAHCJK010000011.1 GCA_026184295.1 Planctomycetota bacterium | reverse complement strand
GAAGATCGGGTTCTGCTTCGCCGCGAATGCGTGGTACGCGCGCTAGAAATCCTTCGTCTGCATGCAGATCGCCTGCGCCTGCGCCTCGGCCTCGATGCATTCGCCGAGGCCCGAATTCCACTCCTGCCACAGCATCGTCTTCGTCATCGCATGGCCGAAGGTCGGGCCGTCGGCGAGTTCCTTCGCGAGCGCTTCGGCGGCGGCCTGCGGCGCGCCTTCACAGCCGGCGGGCTCGCTCCAGTTCCAATGATCGAGGTACTCGTCGGTGCCGGCCAGGCCTTCGTCCATCGCCAGCGCGTCCACCGCCTGCTGAAAGCGATCGTCCAGCGGCACACTGTGTTCCCCGCCGGCCTCGTCCGCGGCCTTCACCTGCGTGGGGATATTCTTCCAGCTCAGCACTTGAATCTGCGTAGGCATAGCGCGGATACGTACCAGAGTTTTCACGTAACGCCAGACCTGACTAGGGATTCCGGATAAATCTCCGGCCCCGGAAAGTTTCCCGAATTCCCGGTCTCGCCCGCCGAAGCGCCTCCGTCTGAACCTTCACACGAACGAAGACCCATTTCCTAAAGAGGAGAGCGACCATGGTACAGCGAGTATGGAAACACGTATGCGCCGGGCTGTGCGTCGGCCTGACGGCCTTCGGCTCCGCGGCCGCGCAGGACGAGGCCCCCGTCGTGGAGCCCCCTGTTCCGGTCAATTCCCCGAACATCCTGCTCGACCAGCGCGAACTGGGACTGACCGGGCGCGTCCTGGTGGCCAACACCGGCCGGCGGAACGCGCTGAACAGCTCGGCCTTTATGGCCAACGGCGAAGCGCCCATCGGCGTGCTGAGCACCCGCGGCGACAAGGCCCGCGAGGTCCTGGGCCTGCGCGATCTTTCGGTAAACGTCGCCATCGAAGGCGCCTGCGCGCGCACGACGGTGACCCATGTCTTCGCCAACGAGACCGGCGACACGCTGGAAGGCGTCTTCAACTTCGCCCTGCCGCCCGGCGCGACCGTGGACCGCTTCGCCATGACGATCATGAGCGAGAGCGACCTGATGGAAGCCAGCCTCGTGGACCGCAACCGGGCCCGCAGCATCTACCAGGATCTCGTCTACGGCCGCAGCATCGATCCGGGCCTGCTTGAATGGGTGGACAACAGCTCCTTCCGCGCGACCATCTTCCCCATTCCCGCCAAGGGCACCAAGACGATCGTCGTCAGCTACCTCACGCCGCTTCCCCAGACCATCACTTCCGACGGGCGCCGCATCGTCCAGTTCACCTATCCGCTCTGCGGCCAGGGCAATGGACCCAAGGCGCTGCCCCCGGCCAAGAACGTGACGCTGAGCGCCACGCTGCCCGGGCTGCCGGCCGGCTCGGAAGTCTTCTCGACGCTGGAAATGAAGCAGGGCAACGACGCCGCCGTCCGCGTGATGCTGACCGCCGAATTCGCCGGCGCGGCCACGCCCACCGAGTCCTGGATGCTGACCCTCGACCTGCCCGGCGGGCGCAAGGCCGCGGACATGGAATGCCAGATCCAGGCGCACCGCGTGGCCGGCAAGACCGGCACCTTCGCGCTGACCCTGACCCCGCAGTCCGGCCGTCCCGACATGCCGGAAGCGATGGACGTCCTCTTTATGCTCGACACCTCGGCCAGCCGCACCGGCACGGAATTCGCCGGCTCGCTGGAATTGCTCGAGGCCGCGCTCAAGAACCTGCGCCCGGCCGACCGCTTCGCCGTCGTCTCCTTCGACGTCAAGGCCCGCACCTTCCGCGAAGCCTGGTCGGAGCCCGCCGCGGAACAGGTGGACAAGGCCATCCAGTTCCTGCGCGCGCACGCTCCGATGGGCGCGACGGACATCGCCGGGGCCTTCGCCATGGCGGAAAAGACCTTCGCCGCCAGCGCCAAGAACCCCGTGAGCGTGATCTACATCGGCGACACCGAGGCCACCTTCGGCGCGCGCGAACCCGAGGCCGTGCAGAAGGCCGCTTCGAAGGCGCTGGATACGCTGGGCGGGCAGCTCCTGGCCGTCTACCCGGGCGAAGGCGTGGCCGCGCCGCAGGGCCGCACGACCTTCGAGCGCCTGAAGGACCTCTCCATGCTTGCCGGCAGCCCGGTGCTTAAGATGACCCCGGACATCCGCCCGGCCGTCCTGGGCGAAGGCCTGGCGCACAACGCCGGCCTGCCGATCATCCGCCACGCGCGGGTGAAGGTCGAACTCCCCGACGGCACGGTCCTGAGCGACCTCGCCCCGGGCATCATGGGCGGCCTGGCCGGCAATGCCAGCACGACCCTGTACGGCGCCTACGATCGCGGCGGCGAAGCCACCGTGACGCTGACGGGCGTGCTCGACGGGAAGCCCTACGAACGCACCTGGAAGGTGAACCTGCCCGACGTCGAAACCGCCAACGCGCCCGTGGAAAAGCTCTGCGCCCGCGCGCGCATCGAACAGTACGAAAGCAACGGCAACAGCGCCGCCGCCGACCGGGCCGCCGTGGACGCGCAGATTCTCAGCCACGGCACCGCCTTCCTCGTGCTGGACAGCGAAGAGACCTTCCAGCGCTTCCGCATCGACCGCCGCACGCAGGAGAACGTCCGCAAGTACGGCCTGGCTTCGCGCTTCGTCGGCGGGCGTTCGCAGGCGGCCGGCCGCACCATCACGGAAGGTTCGGAACAGGACGCGCGCGTGACCCGCGAAATCCGCGTCTTCAACGGCAACGTGCAGATCGTCCGCGGGCCGCTCGAGATCGACGGGGTCTTCGTGGACGTGGGCGTGGACGGAGCGAATGTCCCCGCGCGCCAGCCCGGCCGCGTCGCGCCGCTCTCCCCGCAGGACTGCACCGAACGGCGCATGGGCCTGACGCGCCTGATCGCCGAAAAGCGCGGCCTGCCCTTTGAGCCCGAGACGGTGCTCCCCGCGCTCTGGCTCGCGGGCGTGGAAAAGTCGCACGGCCACCATCCGAAGTTCCTCGAAGCCTTCGGCCTCTCGCAGGACGACGGCATCTGGACGCGCGTCGAGGCCCAGCCTTCCAGCGCCAAGCCCGAATGGAAGAAGACCGACGGAGGCGTGCGCGGAGGAGGAGGCAGCGGCGGAATGACCGCCGGACGCCAGAACATCTCCCCCGAACTGCAGCTCGTCGAAGCCCTGATGAACCCGCGCCAGCCCTCGGCGATCAAGCTCTCCGGCGACGCCCAGGTCCTTCAGTTCGGTTCGCACCAGGTCGCGCAGCAGCTCCTCGCGGCGCTGCTGTACGGCCAGGATACCCGCCAGTGCAAGGAAGGCGGGGACAGCGAGGTGATGCGCGCGATCCTGACCTACCGTTCGGCGACCTACGATCTGCGCAAGATTCCCGCGCAGCGCCTCGCGGCCGCCTACCAGTTCCTGGCCGAACTGGCCCTGGTCGAAAAGCAGTACAAGACGGCCATCGAGATGGCCGGGCGCGCCCTGGAACTGGCCCCGGCCGCCAGCGGCGACCTGGCCGTCGAACCCCGCCGCACCTGCCTGGTGCTGGGCATGGCCCAGCAGCTCTCGGGCGATTTCACCGCCGCCGCCGCCAGCTACCGCCGCATGCTGACGGGGCTCAAGCCCTTCCGCCGCTCGGGCATGGACCTGACCTACATCTCGCTGGTCAACGCGATGTCGATGGGCGGGGACAAGGAAGGCGCGCTGAAGGTGATGGAACGCTGGTGCAGCCAGAGCAACGACAAGGCGCCGATCATCGAACAGATCGGGCGCGGTTACCTCTCGCTCAACCGCCCCGACGAAGCGGCCCGCGCGTACTCGTCCAAGGCCGAGTTCGATCCGAAGGAAGCCGAGAACAAGAAGATCGCCGAGGACTTCCTGCCCAAGTAAAAGGAAGCGCCAACGACGTGCGAGAGGGCCCGCGCAAGCGGGCCCTTTTCGTTGGGATCAGCCGAAGATCATCGAACGCAGGAGCGGTTCCAGCACCGCGGCCATGCGGTAAAAGCCCAGGTCCGTGCTGTGGCGGCGGTCCACCGTGCATTCGTCCCAGTCGTCGCCGTAAAAGTCGCCGCCGTCCTGGAAGCGCACGCGCGCGTCGCCCGCCGCGCGCAGGTCCTCCACGAGGCCCTTCAGGAAGTCGCGCCTTTCGAGCCGGTAGGCCTCGATCTCCGGATGGTGCGTCTCGGTCATGAACGGCGGTTTGCTGGCGACCAGCAGCGGGACCGCGGGCCAGCGCGCGCGCAGAATCTTCAGGAAGGCCGGGTGGCGTTCCTTCAGCAGCGGGGTGCTGCGGATGTTCGAGTCGCAGTCGAGGAAGATCGCGGCGGGTTCGTGCGAAAGCGGCATCGCGGCGATCGTGCGCGCGACCTCGGGCTCGCACAGCCCGCTGCCCGAAAAGCCCAGGTTGACGAAGTCCAGGTTCAGGCGGCGGCTGAGGATGTTGGTGAAGGCCATGCCCGGCCGCGAGGCGCTCGCGCCCTGCGTGATCGAGGTGCCGTACACGATCACCGGGCCGGGCTTCGCCCACGGCGGCGGCGCCGAGACCTGCGCGCCCGGGTCGAGCCCGATCTCGGCGCGTTCCACGCCCTTGTACAGCGGAAAGTTGAGCGTCACCGTGCGCGGCTCGGCCGGGAGGCCCTCGTACAGCCACGAACAGTACGTGTCCTTGCCCATCGCGACCTGCGCGCTGCCCGCGTAGCGCGCGCGCGCCGGGCCCGCGGTTCCCCGTTCGCCCAGGTACGCGTCGAAGCCGCACTGCCCGACGGGGGTGATGTTCCAACTGTCGGGGTGGCCGGTCAGTTTTACGCGAATCGCCAATCGCGTGCTGTTCGTGCGGAAGCTCGCCTGCCCGCCGGCAGTGCAGAAGGAGAGCCAGTGCACGGCCTCGGGCAGCGGTTCCGCGGGCTTGAGCGGCAGGCGGCGGTAGATGCGTTCCTGCTCGAACCAGGGAAAGCCGCTCAGCCGGATCGGCGCGGCGTGCAGGTCGCGCCAGTCCAGCTCCGCCTTGGCGGCCTCGGGGTAAACGCCCTGCGGATCGTAGCGTTCGATGCGGAAGACCTTCTCGTAATCGACCTGCACGCGAAGCTCCTTGTCGGGGTGTGGGGCGGCGTTCAGGCGCCGAAGAGCAGCCGGCGGTACGTCGGCAGCATGCCTTCGGCCATGCGGTAAAAGCCCAGGTCCGTCGCGTGCACGCCGTCCACCGTGCATTCCTCGTAGTCGCGCCCCAGCAGGTCGGTGCCGTCGAGGAAATGCAGGTTCTGGTCGCCGGCCTTGCGCAGTTCCTGGACAAGCTGCCACTGGTACGCGAGGCACGCCTGCCGCCCGCGCAGCGCCTGCTCCTGCTGCGTCTCCTTGCCGTAGCGAATCTTCGAGACCAGCAGGATCGGAATCTTCGGCCGCGCCTTGCGGATGATCTGAAGGAACGGCTTGAGCGTCTTGCGCATGCCGTCCAGGCCCTGCACGTTGGCCTCGTTGTCCATCACGAACATGCGCATCTTCGGCGCGGTGGCGATTGCTTGCGCGACCTCCGGCTCGCCGCGCCCGCTGCCGCTGAACCCCAGGTTGCAGATCTCGACGTTCAGCCAGCGGCTGAGGATGTTCGTGTAGACCATGCCGGTGCGGCTGGCGCAGCCGCCCTGCGTGATGGACGTGCCGTACACGATCACCGGATCGGGCAGGTCCCACGCGGCCGCGGGCAGCACCTTCGCGCCCGGTTCAAGCCCGATCTCGAGGCGCTTCACGCCCGTGTAGAGCGGGAAGTAGAGGGTGAAATTCCGCATCACGGCTTCGGAGTGTTCGAAGAGCAGGACTTCGTACGTCGGCTTGCTGTGGTCGAAGCGCGTCGTGCCGTAGTAGCGCAGGCCGCGCCCGGTGCCCGCGGGCCCGACGTAGCAGTCGAAGCCGCTCGATCCGGTGATGGCCATGTGCCCCATGTTGTTCACGCCGGTCAGTTCCACGCGCACGGCCACGCGCGTCGAATCGGTCTGGAAGCGCGCCTGCGCGCCGGCGGTGCTGTTGGCCAGGTTGTCCACGGCCTGCGGCAGCGGAAGCTTCGGCTTCGAGGGCATGCGGCGGTAGCGCCGTTCCTTCTCGAACCAGGCGAGTCCGGCCAGGCCGAGCGGCGTCTTGCGGCCGGCGGTGAGCGGGTCGTGCCAGGCCAGGTCCTGGCAGTGGCCCACGTGCGGGCGCATGTTGCGGTCGTGCTTGAGCACGTCTTGCGTGGCTTTGTTTTTGGTTGGCATGCCTAACGGCATACCCGCCGCGCGCCGATTTGCAAAACCATGCGCCGGTCGTCTTCACTTTCGCGCGCGCGCGCCAAACCGTATCCTGTGCGTTCCTTTTAAAGGAGCGTAACGCGTGGCGCAGCCGCCCCCGGTTCCCCTGCTGGACCTGAAGCCCCAGTACCGCGCGCTCAAGGCCGAGATCGACGCGGCCATCGCGCGCGTGGTGGAGAGCGGGCATTTCATCCTCGGGCCCGAGGTCGAAGGTTTCGAGCAGGAAGCCGCGGCCTACTGCCGGGCCGCGCACGCGGTGGGCTGTTCGTCCGGCACCGACGCGCTGCTGCTGGCGCTGATGGCCCTGGGCGTCGGGCCCGGCGACGAAGTGATCTGCCCCGCGTACAGCTTCTTCGCCACGGCGGGCTCCATCGCGCGGCTGGGCGCGAAACCCGTCTTCGCCGACATCGACGCCGCCGCGTTCAACCTCGATCCTGCCTCCGCCCGCGCCGCCGCGAAGCGCTGCACGCGCCTGAAGGCTCTGTTGCCCGTGCATCTGTACGGCCAGTGCGCGCCCATGGCCGAACTCGAGGCCCTCGCCGCCGAACTCGGCGTGCCCATCGTCGAAGACGCCGCCCAGGCCATCGGCAGCGACGACGCCCAGGGGCGCCGCGCCGGCACCGTCGGGCGCATCGGCTGCCTGAGCTTTTTCCCGACCAAGAACCTGGGGGCCTTCGGCGACGCGGGCATGGTGGTGACGAACGACGCCGCGCTGGCCGCGCGCATGAAGATGCTGCGCGTGCACGGGATGGAACCGAAGTACTACCACGAACTCGTGGGCCTGAACGCGCGCCTCGACGCGCTCCAGGCCGCCGTCCTGCGCGTGAAGCTGAAGCACCTGGACGCCTGGACCGCCGCGCGCCAGGCCAACGCCGCGCGCTACGACCGCGCCTTCGCCGAAGCCGGCGCCCGCGACGGCGCTCACGCGCTGAACGCCGGCGGCCTGCCGCTCCGCTATCCCACGGCCCCGGGCGCTCCGGCCCGCCACATCTACAACCAGTACGTGATCCGCGTCCCGGCCGAACGCCGCGAAGCCCTGATGGCGCACCTGAAGGCCCAAGGCATCGGCACCGAGATCTACTACCCCGTGCCGCTGCACCTGCAGGAATGCTTCGCGAGCATCGCGACGGTCAAGGGTTCGATGCCGCGTTCCGAGGCCGCCGCGCGCGAGACCCTCGCGCTGCCGGTCTACCCGGAACTCACGCCCGAACAGGTGGACCGCGTGGCCGCGGAGATCGTGGCGTTTCTGCGCGCGGAGTAGTTCCGCTGGCGCGTGCCTTTTCCGTGCGGTGTAATGGATGCGGTCTGTGAGGCTTGGCGCATGCGCGTGCTCGTGACCGGCGGAGCGGGCTTTATCGGCAGCCACCTGGCGGACGGGCTGCTGGCCGATCCTAAGCTCGGCGCGCAGGTCCGCGTCGCCGACAACCTCTCCAACGGGGACGAAAAGAACCTCGCGCACCTGGCCGGACGCGTGGAATTCCTCCGCGGCGACCTGCTCGACGACGCCTTTCGCGCCCGCGCGCTGGACGGCATCGAGGCCGTCCTGCATCTGGCCGCGCTCGGCAGCGTCAAGCGCTCGCTCGACCGGCCCCGCGACAGCCACCTGAACGGCGCGCACCTGACGCTCTTGATGCTCGAATCCGCCCGCGCCGCCGGGGCCGCGCGCTTCGTCTACGCCAGTTCCTCGTCGGTGTACGGCGGCGCCGAGCCGCTCCCCCAGGACGAGGCGCGCCGCCCGAATCCGCTTTCGCCCTACGCGGCCACCAAGCTGGCCGGCGAACACTATGTCCGCGCCTTCGCGCGCGCCTACGGGCTCCAGGCCGTCAGCCTGCGCTACTTCAACGTCTTCGGGCCGCGGCAGCGCGCGGATTCGGAATACAGCGCGGTGCTGGCCAAGTTCTGCCGCGCCTTCCGCGACGGCGCGCCGCTGCACGTCTTCGGCGACGGCGAACAGAGCCGCGATTTCACTTACGTCGAAAACGTGGTCCGCGCCAACCTGCTGGCGCTCCAGGCCCCGCGCCTGGAAGGCGAGGCCGTCAACATCGCCGCGGGCGAACGCCATTCGCTGAACGAGATCGTGCGCGAACTGAACGCGCTGACCGGCCGCGCGCTGGTTCCGTCCTACGGGCCGGCGCGCCCCGGCGACGTGCGGCACTCGCTGGCGGAACTCTCCCTTGCCGGTAACCTGTTGGGCTACCGCCCGGCGGTGGATTTCCGGAGCGGCTTGGCCAAAACGCTGGCGTGGTACCAAACCCAGACGGGGCCGGGCGCGTAATAACCTTCAGGTCGGAGCGAAACCAAGCGGATGGAACGCATCGCGGTCGTGGGTCTGGGCTACGTCGGGCTCCCGCTGGCGCTCGCGCTTGCGAAGAAGTTCCCCGGTTCCGTCGGCTTCGACTGCAATCCGGACAAGGTCGCGCGCCTGCGCGCCGGGCAGGACCCCACGGGCGAAGGCAACGGTTCCGCCCTGGCCGAGACGACCCTGGCGCTGAGCGCCGATCCCGCCGTCCTGAAGGACCGCACCTTCATCATCGTCTGCGTGCCCACGCCGGTGGACGCGAACAAGCGCCCGGACCTCGAACCGCTGCGCCTGGCCAGCGAGACCATCGGCGCCGCGCTGGCGAAGGGCGCGGCGGTCGTCTTCGAATCCACCGTCTACCCGGGCGTCACCGAAGAATTCTGCGGGCCGATTCTGGAAAAAGCCTCGGGGCTGGCGCGCGGGAAGGATTTCACGCTGGGGTATTCGCCCGAACGCATCAACCCCGGCGACAAGGAACACACCCTGGAACACGTGGTCAAGGTCGTCGCGGGCGAAGACGCGGCCACGCTCGACCGCGTCGCCGCCGTCTACGGGGCCGTGGTGGCCGCGGGCGTTTACCGCGCGCCCTCGATCAAGGTCGCCGAGGCCGCCAAGGTGATCGAGAACACCCAGCGCGACCTGAACATCGCGCTGATGAACGAACTGGCCGTGATCTTCGACCGCCTCGGCATCGCCACGCGCGACGTCCTCGCCGCCGCCGGCACCAAGTGGAACTTCCTCAAGTTCTCCCCGGGGCTCGTCGGCGGGCACTGCATCGGCGTCGATCCGTACTACCTGACCGCCAAGGCCGAGGAAGTCGGCTACCAGCCGCAGGTGATCCTGGCCGGCCGGCGCATCAACGACCGCATGGGCGCCTTCGTCGCGCGCAAAACGCTGGAACTGCTCGGCGCGCGCGGCGTGGCCCCCGCGCAGGCGCGCGTCGCCATCCTGGGCCTCACCTTTAAAGAAAACGTGCACGACCTGCGCAACAGCCGCGTCCCCGACATCGTGGCCGAACTCCGCGCCGCCGGCGTCGAACCGCTGATCCATGAACCGCTCGCCGCGCCGGAAGACGCGCGCCACGAATACGGCTTGGCCCTGAGCGACTGGGCCGACCTGACGAACCTCGACGCGCTGGTCCTGGCCGTCCCGCACCGTGCCTATCTTGAAAAGGGAGCCCCCGCCGTCGCCGGCCTGCTCAAGCCCGGCGGCGTGCTGGTGGACGTGAAGTCCGCGCTGGACAGCGCCGCCGTGGGCGCGAACGTCGTCTACTGGAGCCTGTAACCAGGGGTTCAGCCGGGCAGCTTCGCGAGGCAGCAGGGAACTCAACCACTTGGTTCGCGCCAGGACGCCATGAACGGCACGTAAGGCGTAAAGGCTAACGAAAAGCGCTCGCATAATGCCATGCCGGTCTATCGTGCTTCTCGGTGCAAGGTGGCCTGCGTGTTCCGCCTTACGTTTCTTTACAGATTCGCTGCAAGGTCCTACGCCCTACAATCGCCCTTGGTCCGCCCAACCGCATTTGCTACCATCGTAAGCGTGCTCCGTGTATCCGTGCCTCCGTGGTGAGAAAAGAAAGATGCTCGATACGAACAAGATCGTCGAAGCCCCCTGCGCGGTGCGCGCGGTCACGCGCGGGCCGAAGCACCACTTCTTCGGGTATTACGACCGCAATCCGTGGGACGCCACGGGGCGCTACATGCTCGCGCTGGAGACGGAGTTCATCGACCGGCCGCCCACGGCGGAAGACCAGGCCACCGTCTGCCTGGTCGATACGCACGACGACGACCGCCTGATGCCGCTCGCCGAAACGTACGCGTGGAACTGGCAGATGGGCTGCAACATGATGTGGCTGCCCACGGCGCCGGACCGCGAGATCGTCTACAACGCGCGCGAGAACGGCCGCTGGGTGAGCGTCATCCGCGATGTCTTTTCGGGCAAGACGCGCACGCTGCCGCGGGCGGTGGCGCACGTGAGCCCCGACGGGCATTGGGCGGTCTCGATCAACTACGCGCGCATCGCCCGCGAACGCCCGGGCTACGGCTACCAGGGCGTGGCCGACGACTGGGCCGATCAGTGCGCGCCCGACGGCGACGGCGTGTGGCTGATGGACCTGCGCACGGGCGAACACAAGCTGGCGCTCTCGCTGGCGCAGTGCGCCGCCATCAAACCCCTGCCGACGATGGCCGGCGTGCATCACCGCATCTACGATCTGCGCTTCAGCCCCAACAGCGAGCGCGTGAACTTTATCCACCGCTGGCGCCGCGCGGGCCAGCCCGCGGCGGGCGGGCACCACACGCGCTGGATCAGCATGCACCGCGAAGGGCGCGACGTCTTCGTGATCAACGACCACGACCACGTGAGCCACAATTGCTGGTACGACGACGCGACGCTGCTTTCGTGGGCGCGGCGCAGCGGCCGCGGCGACCACTATTACCTGAACAAGGACCGCGTGGACGAAGAGCCCGCGATCCTGGGCGAACACGTCTTCGACCAGGACGGCCACTGCACGTACTCGCCCGACAAGAAGTGGATGCTGACCGACACGTATCCCGACAAGGAACAGTTCCGCCACCTGATGCTCTACCGCGTCGCCGACGGCACGCGCTTCAACCTCGGGAAGTTTTATGCGCGCAAGGAGATCGGCGGCGAGATCCGCAGCGACCTGCACCCGCGCTTCAGCCGCGACGGGAAGCTGGTGGCCATCGATTCCATCCACGAAGGCCCGCGGCAGATGTACGTGGTGGATGTGGCGAAAGTCGTCGCGCGCGAAGCGTAAGTATCCCTTATCGGGTCTGAGGGCGCGACGATTGGCCGTACTTCACGAATCTGGCCCCGGATCCGCGGCGAAATCGCGCGAAGAAAAGGCCGAACGCATCGGCCGTTACCTGCGCAACGCGGGCTGCGCGGCCGTGCTGGGCATTCCGGTCAGCCTTGCCGTGATCATCTTGGCCATGGCCACGAGAATCGCTGCGCTGGGTTATCTGTGTCAGGCGATCATGTTCCTATCGCTAGGCGCGATGCCCTTTATTCTGCTGGGCATGTTCGTGCATACGGCGCTTTTTCGCGTGCAGGCGTACCTGCAGGAAGTCCTGCTTATCCTAATCGTGGCCAGTTCCGCCGCGGGGGCGCTCTTGTACATGCTGCAAACCTATCAACGCTTTCAGGATTCGGGTCAGCAGGTGACCGGGCTGATTTTGGCGGGCTTGGCCTTCGCGCTGGTCTGCGCGGGTTCGCTGTGGGGCCTGGGTCAGGCCAAGAAGAAGGGTCTGACCGAGCCGAATCCGCGCATTAAATGCCTGGCGGCGGGCTGGGGCCTTGCTTTTCTGATCATCGTGCCGATGTTCATGCTTCTCTTGGCCGCAATTGGATTGTTCATATAAACGATAAGTATCTAAGGTATGAGTTCCGCGTATGAAGCCAAGCGATCCGCCCAACGCAGTCCCGCCGGCGCCCGCTTCCAGCCGCACGACTCGTTGGTTGCGCAGAACAGGCCTGGCCCTGATTGCGATGATGGTCGTGGCCTTGCCCCTCATCCCCGTGTATCGGATGACCGGAATGGTTTTTCTGATGTGGATCGCCGCAGGGCTGGCCTTGACCATGCTTGTCGTGGCGCCCGTGTACCTCCTAGTTGTGTTTGTGCATACGGCTCTGTACCGGGTGAGCGCCACGTTGCAGGAAGTCTGGGGCATCCTGATCGCGAGCACGGCCCCGGCGTGTCTGAATTTTTATCTGCTGAAGCAGAACGGAAGGCTGGAAAACGGGATGGATGTCGGAGGCGCGATCATCGTTTCCCTGACAACCTTTGCCGGCGTCTGCGCGATGTCGCTATGGGGTTTGAGCGTCGCGAAGCATCGCAGGCTGACCGACGCCAGTGCGCGCCTGAAGTGTCTGGCCGCCGGATGGCTCTTGGCGATGGTGCTTACTGTCCCGCTCATCCTGGTTTTTTGCTACGGGCGATAGCATGATGGTCCGCGGACGGTAGCCGGCACGGAGCGGGGGAGACCATGGGATACGAAAAAGCACGAACCTTTCTGCCGGTCTTGATGGCGGGCCTCGCGGTGTTCGCGGCCGCTTCCGGCCGCTTATGCGCCGAAGAAGAGCCGCCGCCGAAGATCCTGGAGCGCCAGCCGGCGGTCTCCGAGGCCGACCGCGAGGCTTCGAAGAAGATGTACGACGACGCGCGCGAGATCGAAAAGAACGGCGACGTGAAGACGGCGGCCTCGCAGTACGAAGCGGCGATCAAACTCGATCCCACCCATGCCGCGTGCATGAACCACTACGCCTGGTTTCTGGCCGTCACCGCGCCGCCCAAGCTGCGCGACCTGGCCAAGGCCGAACGCCTGGCGCTGCAGGCCGCGAAGGTTTCGGGCGAGAAGAACAGGGACATCCTCGACACCGTCGCCGAAGTCTATTTCCAGAAGAAGGAGTTCGCGCGCGCCGTCGAATGGGGCAAGAAGGCCCTGGCCGAGGGCCTGGAAGGGCACAGCAAGAAAAAGTATCTCGAAGAGCAGCTCGATAAATTCGTAAACGCGGCCGCGGAGCAGGCCAAGGCGCCGGTTACACCCGCAAAACCGTAACGGTTATTCATGCAGTATTCCGTCCGGGGGGCAGTCCCACCCTTGGGCGCCGGTCCCGATAATGCACGTGAGCGTACGCTGCGCGGGCCGGCGCGTCTGGACATAAGCCCTCGATTTGGCGCCCAACTACCGGCCCGAGCACTCGTTGTAAGGTCGGACCATGACCGTGGACGCGAGTTGTGCAAGGGCGCTTCCAAGGGTATGTTTATGAATAGCCAAACCGCTATGCGTGCCTTGGGAGCAGCCTCGCGATCGATGAGCAAAGACGATCAACTGCGCACCAGCGTGCGCCTCAAGATTGAAAAGGGGATCGTGCTCCTCCGCAGCAGCGGCGTGCCCTCGGTGGCGTGCGCGCTGCAGGACCTGAGCGAAGGCGGCTGCCGCTGCATCGCGCCGGTCAACACGCTGGATACGCAGACGTCGGAAGCGTGGATCAAAATTCTGGGCCCCGGGCGCAGCTTGAGCATCGAGATTTCGTGCCCGCCATTCCTGCAGCATTTCCCCATCGACGCCGAAGTGCGGGTGATCACGCCGAGCGCCGACGGGGGCATCGACCTGGGCCTGCGCTTCCGCAACCTCGATGCCGACCAGATGCTGCTGCTCAGCCAGGCGATGCTCTCCTTCGCCACGGCCAAGGTGCGCGTGGCGTTCGCACCGGGGCAGCAGGGCGAAGCCGCGCAGTACCTCGTCGGCGGGCGGACGCTGCCCGGCGGCGCGCGCGCGCCCTCGCCTTCGGGCTCCAACCCGGCCGTCCCGGCGGTGCCGCCGCCGCCCTCGGGCTCGTCGGCGTCCTCGGCGGCGATCTCGAACACGCACGCCCCGGCGGTGGGCGAAGCGCCCGCGCCCGGTCCCGGACCCGGTTCGAATTTCGCGATGCCGGCGGCGGTGCGCAAGGCCGCCAGCCGTTCGAAGAGTTTCGAGGCCGTGCCGTCCGAGGGACCGGCGGCGCCGGTGATCGGCATGCCCGCGGCGGCGCCGGTGATCGGCATGCCCGCGGCGGCGCCGACGCCGCTGACGTCCTCGCGGATCGCGTCGTTGAAAGAAGTGCAGGAGCCGGCCGCGGTCTCGGGACCGGCGCCCGCCGTGCCGCCCGCGCCCCCGGCGCCCGGCGCCCCGGCCAAGCCCGCGGCACCGGAATCCTCCGCCGCGGGCGATCCGTTCCGCGGCCGGCGCATCGGCGAAGTGCTGGTGAAGATGGGCAAACTTACCGACGCGCAGGTACAGGATTCGGTGCAGCGCGCGAAGATTTCGGGCGAACGGCTCGGCCGTTACCTGCTGCGCGAAGGCCTGGTCTCCCCGGCGGAACTCTGCCGCGCCCTGGCGCTGCAGTCGGGCCTGCCGATGACGGACATCACCGACGCCGAAATCCCCGAGCCGCTCGGGATGCTCTTTTCGCACGGGATGATGCTGCAGCACGAGTTCGTGCCGTTCGACGAATCGCTGCGCATGCTCTGCGTCGCGGCGGCGAACCCGATTCCGCGCGGCGTGATCGAAGAGATGGAACGGTCGTGCGGGAAGAAGATCGAGGTCTTCCTGGCGCAGGAGGACACCGTCCTGCAACTGGTGGACCGCCTGCAGCCGAAGGAAAAGCGCAAGGACCGCAAGCACATGCGGTACGAGGCCGCGCTGCCGATCCACTACCAGTTCTGCAACCGCCTGGGGCGCTCGTCCGAAGAGACGATCCACCAGGGCCTGACGATCGACCTGAGCGAAGGCGGATTCCTGATCCAGGGCCCGGCCACCGGCCTGGGCGGCCCGGACGACCTGATGCGCCGCGGGCTCTGCGTGCGCTTCAGCATCAGCGACACCCAGACGGAAGTGAAGGGCCTCTGCGCGCTGCGGTTCATCAAGAACAACGAACGCCCTTCGCGCGAAGAATGGAAGTGGCACTACGGCCTGCAGATTCTCGAGATGACCACGGACGACCGGCGCAAGCTGAAGGAACTGTGCATCCAGGCCGGCATGCGCCAGTCCAAGCTGCGCACCCGCTGAGCCCCCCGCCTTTCGCCGGAATTCCCGACAGATTGCACGGATTCTTCGGTATAGAGAGACCATGAACACGGCTCACGTGGTGCTCCTGAAAGACGGCGCGCCCAAGGACTGGATGCGCGCGGCGCAGATCGCCGACCGCGCCAGCCCCACGCTGGGGCGCGCCGACGCCACGCGCGTCTGCCGCTTCGGCCACGGGCTGATCCTGATTCCGCTTACCCAGGCCGAAGCCGAAAAGGTCGCGGGCGAACTGAGCGCCGGGGGATTCGCGGCGGAAGCGCTGGCCCTCTCGGAGGTCGTCGTCGCGCCGAAGGCCTTCAGCATCCTGCGCGCGGATCTGAACGCCGAGGGGCTTTCGATCCAGGCCGACGCGTCGGGGCAGGCGAGTCTGCTGCCGTGGCCGGTGCTGCGCATCCTGCACCTGGCGTTCGTGAAGCCCACGGGCGGCCGCGTGATCCTGCCCGACGCCAAGATCGACGAGAGCCGCGCCGAGGCGCTCGCCACCGCGATGCTCGACGAACAGAGCCAGACGTCCACGCTGGAAACGTTGGGCGAGATCGGACTGCTGGCGGCCTCCATGGGCCTTGCGGCCGTCGGCGGGCCGCGGCTGCTCACCACGCTGGCGGCGCACCGTACGCTCGAAGAGATCGCCTCGCCCGGCACGGTGCCGGTGGGTTCGGCGCCGCCGGCCGCGCCATCCAAAGATCCGGAAGTCTGGCTCGAACTCCTGGCGCTCGAACCCTTGCTGCGGCTGCGCATCCGCCGCCACGCCTTCCGCTACGATTACCTGGGCGAACGCCGGCTGGCGACGGGGCGCGCGAACTTCCGCCTGCTGGTCAAGGACGTGGCCGAGGGCGCGGCGCAGGCCGCGCGCACGGGGCTGATCGAAGCGGTGCTGAAGGGCGCGGAGCCCGACCAGACGCGCCAGGTTCGCGAAGAGAAGGACCACGAACTCGCCCTCACCGCGCTGCTCACGCGCGAAAAGCGCTACGGCCTGCCGCGCGCAGCCGATTCCAATCCGGGCTGAAGGCCGCCGCCTTTCTGCTATACTCGCGCGCATGAACAGCTTGCCGCCCCCGGCGGATGCTCCGGGCCTGAATGCGCAGACGCCGCCCTGGTATCGCCCCAAGGGCATGAAGACGAAGTACGACTTTCCGCGCGCGAAGACCGGCCGCCCGGACCGCTACGAATTCGCCGTCGGCGAACGCCATCCGGGCAAGCCCAAGCGCCTCGACAAGTATCTGCTCGAACGCTTTCCGGGGTACTCGCGCAGCTTTTTGCAGAAGCTGATCAAGGACGGGCGCGTGCTGATCAACGGGCACACGGTCAAGTCGAGCTGGCACGTGACGCTGGGCGAACAGATCACGATTCTGCTGCCGGAAGGAACGAAGTACGAGGCCGAGGAGATCGTCTTCGACGTGATCCACGAAGACGAGAGCCTGATCGCGATCAACAAGCCGCCCGGGATCATCATCCATCCCGCGCGCGGGCACAAAACGGGCACGATGTACCACGGGCTGCTGCATTACTACCGCGAACGGATCGAGGCTGACCCGAGTTTTCGCGTGCGCACCTGCCACCGCCTGGACGAAGAGACCAGCGGCGTGATCGTCTTCCCGCTCGACCATCCCTCGAACCAGGAACTGACACGGCAGTTCGAGAACCGCGTGGTGAAGAAGACGTACTTGTGCCTGGTGCATAACGCGGCCACGTTCGAGCGCACCGAGATCGACGCGCCGCTGGGCATCGATCCGGCCTGCCGCGTGCGCGGCGCGGTGAACGGCCTCGACGCGCGCGAAGCGCAGACGGCCTACGAATGCCTGGGGCGCAGCCCGTGCGGGGCGTTCAGCCTGCTGCGCGCGTTCCCGCGGACCGGGCGCAGCCACCAGATCCGCATCCACGCCGCGGCGCTGGGGCACCCGCTGGTCGGCGATCCGTTGTACGGAGGCGAACGGACCTCCGCGAAGTTCGGCGATTTCGAACCGCGCGTCTGCCTGCACGCCGAACAGCTCGAGATCATCCACCCCGCGCGCAAGGAACCGATGGCCCTGCGCGCGCCGCTCTACCCCGACATCCGCGCCCTCGCGGAGCACCTCGGCATCGCGGTTCCTCCGGTGTGAGGCCTGCATTCACCACAGAGCGCACAGAGGACACGGAGAACGGCGCTTCACGCACTTCGGGGGATGGCTGTTCTCTTCGCTCGCCCTGGTTGGCTACACAACGGGCGGCCGTTCGTCGATTCAGCGGCTCGCTACGCTGGCTGCAATCCGCGATGACGCGCGCCCAAGGCCTAGAGCGGAACCCAAGAAGTCAGCCCTCCTGTCCCCTGAAAGTGGTAATGCGTGCGCAAATGCCATCCACCGATTCGCCTATGACCAACAAGCCCGCCCGAAGACAGCCGCGGAGCGGCGTCGGAATGTGGCCCAGGACGTAAGTCCTGGAAGTGAATGCGCAACGGTTGTGTAGTCCCGTAGGGACGACAGAGTCCGTTCGTCCTCGATCCGGAAGAACTTTGCCCGGCAGGAAGGCTACGCGGCCTTCGTCGCCGGCGAGTCGAAACACGCGCGGGTCCGCGTGTAATTCGCGAATTAAGGGTCCCGCTTCTGTCGTCCCTACGGGACTCCGCCGATTGCGCGCACTCACTCCCAGGACTTACGTCCTGGGCCACAAAATGACGCCGCTCCGCGGCTATCGCGGCAAATGTTCGAAAGGCGAGAGGCCGATGCACAAGGGCCGGCGCTCAAGGGCTGGCGCGAAACAGCGGCGCCGGGCTGGCCGCATTCGAGGCTCCTTGGTGAGAAGGAATCAGGACGTGCGAACTTCCGGGGCACCGAATAGACTCTCGCCCTGCAAGAACCGGGTTCCTAACCCCCCTCGAAAAACGTCCGTGAAGGAGCGTGTGCTTTGAAGCTTGGCATCATCGGATTTCCGGCCTGTGGCAAGACGTCCCTCTTTAACGCGGTCACGGGCGGCGTGCAGCCTGTTGGACAGTATTCGGGTTCGCCGGGCAGCACGGTGGGGGTGATGAAGGTGCCCGATCCGCGCATGTTCAAGCTGCGCGACATGTACAAGCCGAAGAGTTTCGTGCTCGCGGCGGTGGACTGCGTGGACTTTACGGGGCTCATCAGCGGCACCGGAGCGGCGGGCGGCGGGAAGGAAGTGAAGGGCGAAATCCTCGGCAAGCTGCGCGAAGTGGACGGCATCGTCCATGTCGTGCGCGCGTACGAGAGCAGCGAGGTGCCGCACGTGCTCGAGAGCATCGATCCGATGCGCGACCTGGGCGAGACCGACAACGAACTGCTCTTCGCCGACCTGGCGCAGTGCACCAGCCGTGTCGAAAAGCTGCGCGTGCAGGCCACCAAGCCGACCAAGACGCAGGAGCAGGACAAGAAGGAACTCGCCACGCTTGAGAAGGTGCTCAAGATTCTCGAAGACGGCAAGCCCGTCAGCACCTATGCGCCCATCAGCGACGACGAGAAGCGCCACATCGCGGCCTTCCAGTTCCTGACGAACAAGAAGCAGGTCGTGGTCTTCAACGTCGCCGAAGGCGACTTGGGCGAAGGCGGCAAGGCCGCGGAGCTCGAGAAGAAGGTGCCGAACGCGATCTCGCTCTGCGCCAAGATCGAGATGGAAATCGGGCAGCTGCCCGAGGCCGAACGCTCGGAATTCCTCGCCAGCCTCGGCATCAGCGAGCCGGCCTCGGCGCGCCTGGCGCGGCAGGCCTACGCGGCGCTGGACGCGATCCCCTTCTTCACCGTCGGCGAGGACGAATGCCGCGCCTGGACGATTCACCGCGGCGACAATGCGCAGGCGGCGGCGGGCAAGATTCACACCGATCTGGCCAAGGGTTTTGTGCGCGCCGAGGTCTTCGGCTACGAAGAATTGCTCGCGGCGGGCAGCGAGAAGGAACTGAAGGCCGCCGGAAAATTCCGCCTCGAAGGCAAGGAATACATCGTCAAGGACGGCGATATCGTCCACATCCGCGCCAACACGCGCTGACGACGCAGGGATTTATGACTGCCGTGTATGTTCTGGCTGGCCTGGTGCTGGGCAGCGTCCTGCTGCCGTATGTGCTCGGGCCGATCCTGGTCAAGGCTACGCAAGCGCAGGCCGTCCGCGCGACGTTTCGCCCACTCGACGGGACCGCCCCCGACCTTCCCGGCGACGCGAAAGCCTTCTTCGAAGCAGGCATCCCGCCGCTGCTTGAACTCGGCTTCACCCCGCTGGCCTGCATGGAGATGTCCCACTACGTGAAGAACGTGAAGGTCTACTTCACAATCCTTGAACACCGCGAACACTGCGACTACGCCATGCTGGACGCCTTTTACCTGGTCTTCGCCAGCGGCGAATGCAAGCACCGCAGCATGCACACCGAGTTCATCTCGCTGCTGACGCCCGAGCGGAGCGTCACGACCAACAACAGTTCGGAATCGGTGGCCACGCCGCCGGTGCCCGGGCGGGAGAAGTATTTTTTCCGGAACATCACGGATTCGCAGCGGCTGTACCGGGCGCACCAGGCGCTGGCCCGGCGCGCGCATGCGGGAACGAGGATGCCGCTCTCGGCGTGGGAACCCGACGCGCGGGTGCTTCAGGAAAGCATTTCGCGCGAGCACGCGTTCCTGTCCGGCCAAGGCTACCTGCGCCTGGACGAAACGGCGCAGCAGTACCGGCTGACCTGGAAGGGCGCGATCCTGATGACCTGGCGGCTCTGCTGGCCGGTCAAACAGATTCGCATGGCCGGTGACGGCCGGCGCGCCGAAGCGCTCTTGCGGGAACTGGGCGTGTAGGCCAGAGTCGGGCAATCCGAAGGCAAGCGAGGGCGGCTCATGTCAGACCAGGCGAAACCCACCATCGGCATCGGCGCGGCCGTGAACCATCCCATGTTCGGGCTGGGCAAGGTCGTCGATTACCAGGGCGGCGACTACGTCGTGATGTTCAAGGCCGGCGAAGTGAAGCGCGTCGCGTTCACCTTCGAAGCGATGAAGGCCGTGGACGGCGCCGGCGATCCCGAGACCGACCGCATCAAGCGCGCGGTCCGCGAAGTGCTGGGGGATTACGGCTGGATCGAGATCGACGCCGAGATGGCCTCGCGCTGGACCGGCGGGACGATCAAGATGATCCCCGGCAAGGAAGGGGTGCAGCCGAAGGACGTGCCCATCGAGGCGTTCTTCAAGAAGATCATCGGCATCCGCGACAAGCTGCGCGTGCTGGAACAGAAGGTCAACGCGCACGCGGGGCTTTCGGCCGAGGAAAAGGTGGAGTTCGAAGGCTACATCACGCGCTGCTACGGAAGCCTGACGACCTTCAACGTGCTCTTTGCCGCCAAGGAAGGCCAGTTTAAAGGCACGGGCAAGGAAGAGTAAGCCGGCTACGGCGCGAGCAGCACGCGGCCCTTGGGCAGTTCGCTGCGGATGCCGAGCCGCGCGTGCACGGCGCCCGCAGGCGGTTCGACCGAGGCGGTGAAGCGCACCCAGCCTTTGACCCCTTGCAGCGGCAGGTCGTATTCGGCGCTGCCGTTCAGGCGTCCGAAGCGGCGGCCCATGCGGTCGTAAAAGAAGACATGCACCAGCAGGCCCAGCGGCGGCGCGCCCTTTTTGGGAGCGCCCGCGCCTTCGGCCCGGGCGCGAAAGGTCAGTTCCGCGCGCGTCACGCCGGGGCCGATGGACGGCGTGAGCACGAACGCCGACTGCTTCGGATCGCCTTCGATCACCAGCGCTTCGCCCGATTCATCCGGCGCGGACCCGCGCAGCGCGCGCACCGAATATCGTTCCGGCTTTCCGCCCAGATTGCTCCACCAGCGGTATACGCTGGCGGGATCGTCCACCGCGGGCGCGACGGGCGGCGCTTCGCCGGCGTCGTAAAACGGGCGCGCGTGCGAACGGACATCGGCCTCGTGGCGCTTCAGCACCCGGCCGAGGGCCTTCGCGTGCGCCGCGCCGTACGGCAGCAGCGCGGACTGTTCGATCAGCTTTCCGCCGTGCACGGGATGGTACGAGACCTCGGGCGTAAGCGAGAGAACGCCGTAGACGTGGCGCTGGTAGCTCGAGCAGGTGACTTCGCCCGTCGGGCCCTGGTAGCCGGGAAAGACCAGGTCCTTTTCGGTAAAGGGCGAGGCGCGCGAAGCCAGCCGCGAGAATTCCTTCGCGAAATCCTTCTCCGCGTCCTTCAGCCGCCGCGTCGAAAGCCCCGGCACGCTGGAATGGATGTGGTGCGTGTTGGTCAGGCCGGGGCAGTGGAAGTCGAGGTGCGCGGCGTAGCGGACCGTCTGCGCCCAGGCGTGAATCTCGTGCTGGAGCGTGCGGACTTCGGGGCGCAGCGGGTCCGCGGACCAGTCGCGGTTGAAGTCGATCGGCGTGCGGTCCTTCCCGTACATCGCGTGCCAGACGCCGTCGAGATCGACGAAAGGCGCGGCGAGCACGCTGGCGTTCGCGCGCAGCCAGCGCGCCTCGGGGCTCGAACCGAAAGCGATCTCGCGCAGCATCCCGTCCAGCGCCCAGGAACCGTGGGTCTCGCCCGCGTGGTGCCGCCCGCAGACGAAGACGCCCAGCAGCGGCTTGCCGCGCGGGGCATTTTTCGGCGCGAGGTGCCAGAGCGGGTAGGGCCGGCCTTCGCCGGAGGAACCGGCGATGCGTTCGTGAAAGAGCGGGCTGCGGCGCAGCTGCGTTCGCAGGCGCTCCAGTTCGGCGAAGTGGTACGGCACCGCCTGCGCGAAGTAGACCACGGGCTTTTTGAAGACGCCGGAGAAGAAGAAGGTCTGCGTCTCTTCGTTGAAGACGCAATCCTTGGGGGCGAGCCGGGTCCAGGCGATCTGATCGTACGAGAAGAACGGACGCACCACGCGCCAGACGGGCGGGCGGCCCAGCGAGTCCGGCGTATTGACGAGTTCGAAGGTGACGCGCCGGCCCGCGGGCACCTGCGCGCGGAAGCACCACCACAGGCAGAAGGGCGAGGCGTGCTTGACCATCTTGAAGCGGAGATGCGCGGGGCCCACGCGGTCGAATTCGACGCCGTTGCCGCCAGGAAAATCGGCGTCGGCGGAGAGCGCGGGCTGTGCGAGGTCGGTTCGTTTCGGCATGTCGTTTCCGCGCGCAGTATACGCTTGGGAACGGGCGAGGCACGGACATTTCCGGCGCCGATGGTTCCTTGCAAAGAAGCGCCATCTAAGCTATCGGTCATGCGTCGCCGTTCACCGCAAGGAGCCCGCCATGCTGCGCGTCCTGCTCGTCACCGCGCCGAAGGAGAAGGCCGAAGGCCTGGCCCGCGCGCTCCTGAAGGAACGCCTGATCGCCTGCGCGAACCTGCTGCCCGGCGCGACGAGCCTTTTCTGGTGGGACGGCAAGATCGACACGGCCCGCGAGACGCTGATGGTGCTTAAGGCGCCCGCGCGCAACGTGCGGAAGCTGCTCGCACGGATTCCCGCGCTGCATCCCTACGACGTGCCCGAGGTGCTGGTCTTGAACGTGGCGGCGGCCTACCGCCCGTACGCGAAATGGGTGGACGCGGAAACCAAACGGCGCCCCGCGAAGCGCTGACGGCCGCCCGGCGGGATAATACGCCGTTTTTTCAAAAGCTTTTAAGCCCCCTTGGCATTAGTACGTCGTGAAACGGAAGCCCTTTAAACGAAAGCGAGGTTCCGCGATGGCATCTGGCGATTTTGCCAAACGGTATGGTGCGCGACTGGTGATGTACGTAATCGGCATCGGGCTCGTGGTCTACATGGCGCTCTCGGCCATGGGTTCGTGCGCCACGATGGTGAGCAACACCGAGGTCGCGATCATCGTCAACAACGTGACGGGAAGCGTGACGCGCCAGGAATTCGGCGGGATGGTCTTTCACCTGCCGCTGGGGCTCAGCAGCGTCTACAAGGTGGACAAGTCGCAGCGCGTCCTGTACCTCACGCACGGGCACACCAACAGTGAACACCCCGAAGGCGACCAGGTGAACATCAAGACGAACGACGGCAGCAACGTCGAGATGGACGTCGAGATCGTTTACCAGCTTCAGGCGGCCTTCGCCGAGCAGGCCTACCGCGAACTCGGCGACAAGGAAAACATCGACGACATCCTGCGCGCGCTCACGCGCTCGGCCATCCGCAGCCACTTCGGCGAACTCTCGACGCTCGAAATCTCCGAACCGCTCCACCGCGCCCAGCGCCTGAAGGCCACGCAGCAGAACCTGGCCGAAGACGTGCTGCCGATGGGCATCGAGATCGTCTCGATCACGGCGCAGAACTTCCAGTTCGACCCTGAATACGACCGCATCATCCGCGACCGCAAGGAAGCCGACCAGATCCTGACCAACCAGAAGGACTACCAGGAGGCCGCCGTCGAGGAAGGCAAGCGCATGGTGGCCGAGGCCACGCGCGACAAGCAGACGGCGCTCGCGCAGTTGGACGGCGACCTGTCCAAGAAGCTGATCGTCGCCGAAGGCGAGGCGAAGCGCATCGTCACCAAGGCGCAGCAGGAGGCCTACCAGGCCGAGCGCGAAGGCGACATCGCGCTGAAATCGTCCGAGCAGGAGGCCGCCGCGCTGGAAGCCGAAGGCGCGCGCAAGGCCGAAGCGATGGCGAAACTCTTCGCGGCCTACGAGAAGGGCGGCGAAGGCCTGGTGAAGGAAGCGCTGGTGAAATTCTACGACGGCATCACCATCCGCGCGGTGCCGTACGCGCCCTCCGAACGCGTCGAGCGCTACGAGACCAGCCCCGCGGTGCGCACGCCCCGCGCGGCCGCGCCGGACGCATCGCGCGCGAAGAAGGGAGGCACCGATGGAGGAAAGTGAATTCAAACTCACCAAGGCCGGCAAGGCCATCGTGGCGCTGGTCTTCCTCGCGATCCTGGGCATCTTCCTTTCGTGGACCTGCACCGAACAGATCGCGGCGAACCAGGTCGGCGTGCGCACCAAGCTGACCTCCGAGGGCGTCGAGAAGGTCGACTATGGCCCCGGGTTCATTCTCGCGGTGCCCGGGTTCCATATCGTGCGCAAGTGGGACCCCACCTGGTTCAACCTTAAGGATACGCTGCAGGTGCGCGGAAGCGACCAGTACACCACCACCGTGGATATCTCGGTGATGTGGCGCATCTCGCCGGGCCGCTGCAACGAAGTGGCGATGAACTTCCGCGACGAAGAACACATCGAACAGCTCGTGAAGAACACGCTGAACAAATACGCGAACGAAATCCTGGCGCAGATGAAGACCGAGGACTTCTACAATACCAGCGTGCGCAACAAGAAATCCGACGAAGCCCAGAAGGCCATGGACGAGCAGCTCCAGCCCGTGGGCGTGGAAGTGCGCCACTTGCTGCTGCGCAACATCGTCTACGATCCCAAGTTCGAGAAGCAGTTGCTGCAGAAGCAGCTGGCCGGGCAGCGCAAGAGCCTCGAGACCGCCAAGGGGCAGATGGCCGCGGCGCAGACGCAGACCGAGCTGATCAAGCGCAACGCGGAGGCGGAAGTGAAGCGCATCGAAGAGAGCCGCCGCCAGGAGATCGAGAACCTGACCGCGGACGCCGACCGCAAGATCGGGCAGATCATCCAGGACGCCAAGCTGCAAAGCACGGAGGTGCTCGCCAAGGCCCAGTCGATCCGGCGCCAGAAACTGGCGCAGGCGGAACTGGTCAAGGCCACCGCTATGGCCAAGGGCACCGAGATGCTCTCCAAGGTCTACGAACGGCCCGGCGCGAAGTTTTACTTCGCGCGCCAGGCGCTGGAAGGCATGAAGCTGGGCGAGATCGAGGTCAACAGCAGCGACTTCAACCCGCTCGATTCGGAGCGGCTGCTGCGCGCGCTGGGGCTGGAGATGCGCGCGCCGGCGCCGGTGGGCCATGAGCCAGGCGGAGAGTGATCCGGCCGCGCACCTGAACACGGAAGGCGCTTCCGCGCCGGAAGCGAAGGCCGTTCCGTTTTCGACGGAGCCCATCGACCAAAAGCCGCCGCCCGGCCCGCGCGGCTGGTTTCTTCCGGTGCTCAACGGCCCGCCGTGGTTCGTGCTCGCCGAGGACCGGCCGGAGTCGTTCGCGCGGGCGCTCAAAGGGCGGGAGCTGGTGCTCTACGCCGCCGACCGCGACGCGC
Organism: Planctomycetota bacterium; assembly: GCA_026184295.1. Lineage (GTDB taxonomy): Bacteria > Planctomycetota > SZUA-567 > H5-PLA8 > H5-PLA8 > JACQFI01. The sequence goes on along the minus strand of JAHCJK010000011.1, from coordinate 34,681 downwards.
CCGCGCGCGAAGAACAGGGCCGCCGAGGCCTCGCCGCCAGCATCGGCTGGCTCTCCGAAGAACGCTACGAGGCTTGGTTCCGGCTCGCTCGGCACGCCCTGCTGGCCGGTGGGCTGGTGTTGGTGGGGCTCATCGGGCTGCGCGTGCCCGGACGCTTTAAAATTCTGGACGATCTGCTGCTGGTCTTCTCGGCTGGTTACCTTTTTGTCGCGCTGCGTCGCGGCTGGCGCGAACTTGCCGCGTGCGAAGAGCACCTGCGCGCAGCCCGCCGAGCCTTCAAAGCGCCGCACTGGTCGGCGCACCCGCTGCTCGAACGCCTGGCCGATGCGCTGGCCTATCGTTCGAATCTTCCGCCTGAGCAGCGAGGGCATCAGCCCGACGCCGAACTGCTCGACCTTGACGCCTACCGTAAGCTCGTGGACGAAGGCGTCGTCACCGCCGAGGAACTTGCCGCGCTGGGCAACGCCCTTTCCGCGCGCCTGGGCTTGGCCGGGCGCAGCCGTGCGGAGGTGAAGATCACCGAGGTCGCGCGCGAGGCGGGCCTGGACGACGAGACCGCCGTCTTTTACCTCGATCTTGCCACCGCTGCGTCGCAACTTTCGCCGCCCGTCCGCTTGAACACCTAGCCCCTCAACCGGTTATGAAAACCCCGCGATTGTTGTTGTAACATCCCGTCCACCGCGTATGTTGCAGGAGTGATTTAATCGTTATATCAGGAGACGTTCATGCCTCGAACCAAAGCCCGGCGAACCGCACCGACCGTCCAACTGCCTACGGTCCGCTTCCCCGGGCAGCTGCGCAGCGAACAGTTTCGCGACCACATCGTCCACCTGATCCAGGACATGGAGACCGGCGCAAAACTGCCCAGCGAACGCACGCTCGCCAAGGAATCGGGCCTGAGTCTCCTGACCGTAAATAAGGTGCTCGCGACCATCGCGGCCGAAGGCTTGGTCGAACGCCGCCCCGGCAGCGGCACGTACGTGAAGGACCGCGCCCCGCGCGCGCAGGCCGCGCCGACGATGCAGATCCTGCGGTTCGTGGTCATCCGCCCGGAGTCGGTCCTGAATCCCAAGCTGAAGGGCTACACCAGCCACTTCTATCTCGGCCTGCGCGAAGCCGCGGCCGAAGACGGCATCGAGGTGCTGCTGACGCCGTACGAACGCGGCGACGGCAACGTCTACTGTCTGCCCGAGGACGCCTTCGCGAGTTCGAACGTGCTCGGGCTCATCTTTGTCGAAGACGGCGTGCCCGACTACCGGCCGCTCTGGCGCTTCCTCAAGGAAGGCCGCCGCGTGGTGGCGATGGACTTCGCTTCGCCCGAAGAAGGCCTGAGCAGCGTGATGTACAGCGATTCCGACGGCCTGCGCATCGCCACCGAGCACCTCCTCAAGCACGGCCACCGGCGCATCGGCTACGTCGGGCCCGGCGGAAGCGTCGGCCAGCCCAACGAACTCCGCATGGCCGGCTACCGCGCCGCCGTGCAGGCCGCGGGACTGAAGCCCGAAGACACGCCGGTGATCCTGACCGGCTTCAAGGACACGCGCGAACTCGTGCGCCCGTGGCTGGAACGCCCCGCGGACCAGCGCATCACCGGCTGGGTCGGCTTCATGGACTACTACCTGCTCGACGTGGTGAAGGAAGCCTGGGCGCTGAACCTGAAGGTGCCCGAGGACGTGAGCGTCGTCGGGTTCGGCGATGCGCTGAAGACCGACCCGCTGACGCCGATCCAGGTCGACAGCGTGGCCTTTAACGAGATTCAGATGGGCCGCTCGGCTTACGACCTGTGGAAGACGGGCGCGAAGGGCCTGGTGAAACGCCAGCCCGCGGAGTTGATGGTGCGCGGGACCGTGGCGCAGGCCCAGGGGTGAAGCAAGTTCAACGCGTCGGCGCTGGCTCGACCTTGCGTACCTGCCACCACTCGTTGTCCTGCGCCTCCCAACCGCCTTTATAGCGATACAGCCGGTAGCGTTCGCCGGGGTCGTCAGGTCCGTACGCACCGATGAATTCGAAATCGGGGCAGCCTTCCAACATCGGCCGAGCGCGCGCTAGATCCTCGCCGTTGAGCAGCACCCAGCGCGCACGCGCGGTGCGCAGATTCGGAGGCGAAGGGCATTGCAGCGCGTTCCACCACGCGCGGCCGCGCATGATCGTCACGTCGGTGTCGGGGTCGCCCGCGGGCACCGCGCGCCCCAGGATGCCCGGTTCGGTGGGGATGCCGGCGAAGTTCAGGCCCGGAAGCTGCGCGATCACGCGCGTCTCGGTCGGGTCGGGATTCGGCCCCAGCGCCGCGATGCGCCGTTCGACCTCGGCGTAGGCTTCGTGCTGCGCGGCGGGGTAATCCCACGGCGAATTCGGATAGAACGTCAGCGCCCACACCGCCGTCGCGCGCGCGCCTTCCACGCACAGCGGCGCACAGACGAGCAGCGCGGCCAGTTTCCACGGCAGCGCCGGGCGCGTTTCCCAGATACGCGCACAGAAGAGCCCCACCGCGAGCAGCGCGGCGCAAAGATAGAGCTGGTAAAAGCGGTAGGTATCGAATTCGTTGAGCGGGAAGCGCACGTACAGCGTCACGAACGCGCACGGCACCGTCGCGACCAGCAGCCAGCGCACCGCCGTCGGCGCGCGCCGCGAGAGCCCCCATGCCAGCAGGAGCGGAAGCAGGTACAGCGTTGCGCCGTACTCGCGCCAGATAAAACTCCAGTAGCCCGCGTCGGCGTGCGTGACGCGCCCGAGCTGGCTCGGGAATGACGGCCACGCGTCGCCGGTCCAACCCGGCTTCAGATTGCCGCTGCCGGAGAGCTTCAGCGCCAGTCCGGTGATCGTGCCGCCCTGCACAACCGCGAGCCCCAGGCCCAGCGCGCCCGCGATCAGCAGTGAACTCACGCGTTCCAGCCCTCCGCGCAGGTCCCACGCGGTGAAGACGACGAGGGCGATCGCGACGGCAAAGGCGGCGTGTTCCGCGGTCAGGCAGAGCACGCCCAGCATCAGGCCCAGAGGAATCGAGGCCGACCAGCAGCCGCGCCCGGGGCCCGCACCGTCGGCCCAGGCTTCGCGCTTGGCGTCCACGCCCGCGCGCCAGCGCAGCACGAAGGCGAAGACCGCGAAGAGCCAGACCCACGCGCCGGCCTGCGCGGGCGCGGGAAAGAGCGTCGCGATGCCGTCGCAGCCGAAGCCGAAGCGGTTCGCGGGATTCGCGTCGGCCTTGCCTTGCAGCCATTCGATCCACTGAAAGTTCCCGCCCAGCGCGAAGAGCAGCGTGCCGAAGAGCAGTTCGGCGCGGGAGGCCTCGCGCCCGTCGGCGGCCGCGGCGGCGCGCAGGAATTCGACGCAGCCCGCCAGGATCATCGGCGCGAGCAGCGCGAGGGCCACGTCCAGCGCCCACCAGCTCTTCAGGCCCGTGCACGCGCCCAGCGAGGCCCCGAGGATGTTCAGCGCGTAGTGGTAGTTGAGCACCTGCGTCGTGTCGAACGGGTGCGTGGCCGGGAGCCCCGAGCGCGCCATGGGCGCGCAGACGGACGCGTGGAAGAGCTGGTCGCTGCTGCCCGTATGCAGGATCGTCCACGACCAGAGCGCTGCGATCAGGCCCACCCAGGGCCAGACGCCGCGCGCGACGGCCGCGCAGCGTCCGCAATCGAACACCGGTCGTCCCTGCGCCGCGAGTCCTCGCCAGAGGAGCACGGCCGCGAGGCCTTCCGTCGGCGCAAGCGCGAGCGCCGCGTGGCCGGGCAGGATCAGGTAGGCGAGCGCGTTCAGGGCCGTGATGTGCGCGGAAAGTCCGGCGACCGCGCCGAGCGTCAGCGCCGTGTGCGCGTCGGCCGAGCCCAGCACGCGGCGTACCCACAGCGCGCCCAGCGCGAGCGCGGGGAGCAGCAGCAGCAGGCACAGCAGGCCTTGCAGGATTGCCATCGGAGCGACGTTATCCGCCCGAGCGGGGAAAGGCTACGGCTTGACCGGCGCGGCCTTGGGGGCGCGCTTCTTTTCATACGCGGCCAGGAAGCGCGCGCGGACCGGTTCGAGTTCCTTAAGCGCCTTGGCCAGCGCTTCCGGCGGCGCGTGCGCGCCCAGGTTTTCGTAAGGCGCCGCCGCGGGCGGGCGCGTGTTCAGGCGCATGGGGATGCGGGGATTGGTGCGCACGTCCACGATCTTCGCGTCCACGACTTCGGGCGGGACGTTGCCGTACCAGTTTTCGCCAATCAGCAGTTCGGCGCGCCGGGGCTTGCCGTTGGCGTCGCGCCGCGGTTCGCCCGCGGGTTCGGCGCGCAGGTTCGCGCCGCTGGTGTCCAGCAGCGCATTGGCGCGGAAGACGATGCATTCGTCGCCGGGGTCGGAGCCGATCACCAGGCCCTCGCGACAGCTCTGGAATTCGCAGCGCATCGCCATCAGCGCCCAGACGCCGTTCGGGTACGCGGCAAAGAGCCCGCCGCAGCGCCGGAAGCTGCATTGGAGGAACGCGACCGCGCCCGAGGCCAGCGCGTAATGCTTCGAGCCTTCGAAGGCGCAGGCCGACCAGAGCACCGCGCCCGGGCCGCACTGCGTCACCGCGACGTCGGTCAGGTTCAGGTAGGTCAGGTCGCTCGGCTCGGACCCGTAAAAGAAGATGCCGTTCTGCGCGCCCGCGGCGGCCTTCGTGCCGCGCACCTGCGCCGCGCGGCCGGGGCGGCCTTCGGCGGCGAACTTCCCGACGATCCAGAGCTGCCCGGCCTTGGTCGGATCGGGCTGCCCGGGCTTTTCGGGCGCGTCGGCGTGCGGGTCGGGCTGGAGTTCCAGCACCGCGCCGGGCTTGAGTGTCAGCGTGCGCCCCGCGGGCACGACGCAGACGCCGCGCACCAGCACGGGCGAATGCTCGGCGTCCACGACGATGTCCTGAGTCAGTTCTCCGCAGAGCATGCCCTTGTAGCCCGGCACGCCGCTCGCCGGCGGCGCCGCGGGAGGCAGGCCGGGTTCCTTCACGCGCTCGGACGCGGGCGCCTTGGTCTCGCGCACGGTTTCGCGGGTGACGGCCTTGGGCGGCGCAAGGTCCACCACTTCGGCGGCGGGCAGGCCGTCGGCGGTCCTGGGCGGCGGCAGAAGCTCCAGCGGGTTCGGTCCGCCGGCGTATTCTTCGGCCCACGCGGACGAAGCCAGGGCGGCGGCAAGCACGAGGATCGGGAAGGCGAGGCGCATGCTGGGTACCGGGGCGGACGAGGTAAGGGCGGGCGCCGCCATCCCCGGACGGCGCCGGACATCCCTCTTCCTGTTTCGACCGGCCCGGCGCGCTCCTTTAGGAGAACGCGGGTTCAGCGCGGCTGCGCGGGCGCCTGAAAGGCGATGTTCGCGATCCCCGCCGCTTTGCACGCGTCCACCACCTGGACCACGTTGAAGAAGGGCACGCGCTGGTCCTGCCCGGCCTGTTCGTCGTAGAGCGCGATCAGCACCCGCTGGCCCGGGGTTTCGGCGAGCTGCTGCAGCACCGGCAGCATGCGGTTGACGTCGGTCACCGGGGTCGCTTCGCGGCTGCCCAGGTAGAAGGTCGCCTTGCGCAGGGCCTTGATGTTGAAGCTGTCCGATTCGCGCATCACCGCGTCGTCGCGGACGAAGATGGTGAGTTCGCTCGGCGGGAGCACCAGGGTTCGGTCCGTACGGTTGCCGTCATTGGGCAGAAATGCTTCGAGCTTCTCTTCCACCTGCTTGAAGCGCGAGGCGCACATGAAAAAGATGAGCAGCAGAAAGACGATGTCGATGAGCGAGGTGAAGCAGAGTTCCGGGTCCTTGAAGCGTTCTTCGAGCGTGGCGGCCATGACGTTCTCCTTTGGGTAAGCGGTTGAGGTTGGATTCAGCGCGGCGAGGGCGCGGCGCCGATGGAGACGCGCGCGATCCCCGCCTTCATGCAGGCGACCAGCACCTGCTGAACTTTCTGGTATTCGGCGCGTCCGTCGGCGCGGATCTTCACGTCGATGCCGTCGGCCTGTCCCTGGCGGCGCGCGAGGCGGTCCTGTTCGCGCAGGAACTCGGCGAGCCGGTTCGTTTCGTCGAAGACGCGCTGCCGCACCACGATCTCGGAGCGCTCGGGTCCGTTCCCGTACCCGTAGCGCACGTTCACCACCTGCCGCCGGGGCGGCGCGGGCGAATCCTTGACCGACTGGTGCGCGGCCGGGAGCGTGAGGTTCTCGTATTCGATGTGCGCCATCTCGGTGACGCACATGAAAAAGATGATGAGGAGAAAGGTCACGTCGATCATCGAGGTGAGGTCGAACGAGGCGTCTTCTCTGCGGGGTTTGGCCGGCATGGCAAGGCTCCGTCCGGGCTGGCGTGCGCCAGGACCCGACTTGCCGACCAAGGGGAAAAACGGGAGCCGCGCAGAAAACTTGCCGGGATTATGGCGCTTCGTCCGGACGTTTGCGGAAAGAGGCCCGGAGGGCCAGGGCGATGAACAGGAGCACAAAGACGCTGGATGCATAAAATTTCGTGTAACCGCAATCGCCGTGCATGGCGGAAATCCACCACGCCGGATGAAGCACGATCAAGACCAGGGCTGCCGCAAGGGTCCAGTCCTTCTTCTTGTATAAGAAGTGTTCGATGGCCAAGTAACCGATGATCGCCAACCCGATGCCCGCGCCGGCCAACGAGAGCCCAATATGTTGCGAGATGGCGGCCTGCGCGCCTTTGCCGCTGCATGCGAGGAGCAGGGAAAAGCAGGGAGGCATGAGTCGGACTACGCTTCCTTCCCGCGCGGTTCGATCCAGGCATAGAGGCGAAACCATGCCCAAAGCATGAATACCCCCAGTAGTATGTTGCAAAAAAGGCTGACGAAGAAAAACGTCACTCGCAAGTGCTCGAAGTCCCAGTCCGAACCGGTCCACGTGGGATGCGTTCGGAAATAAATGAAGGGAAAACCATAGGCTTCGACCGCGCCGGGAGAATACACGGTGCCCCCATGATTCCACGCGTTCAGCAGAACCATCAGCAGAAGGATGGTGAGCGTGGAAACCGTGAGCCACAAAGATCGAGCGCGCCCTTTCATGCCTGCAATCTACCATGCATGCGAAACTCCGTGCCCCAACATCCCGCTAACTTGAGCCCTTTTTCGGGATTTCTTATGCGAACGGACGCCAAGGTCGGCCGAAAAAATCTAACTCCCGCTACGTAAAAGACTAAAGCCGCATCCCCGGCGTCTACGATACCTCGAACAAGATCCACCCGAATTCCATGCACGAGCCGCGGCTGCGGCACTTCGGGTGGCGTGCGACTCGGGGGGGTCGTCGATGCCGGATTCCAACGGAGCGCTTGCGAACATGGCCCGCGTCTGGGCGCGCGTCGATCTCGACGCCGTCGCCCACAACGTCCGCGCGATCAAGAGCCTGCTCAAGCACGGCGCGGGGCTGATGGCGGTGGTGAAGTCCAACGCCTACGGCCACGGCGCGAAGCAGGTCGGCAAGGCCGCGCTGGCCGCGGGCGCGCAGCGCCTGGGCGTCGTGCGCGTCACCGAAGGCATCGAACTGCGCGACGCGGGCGTCGAGGCGCCCATCAACCTCCTCGGGCCGTGCATGCCCGACGAATTCCTTCCCGGCATCGAAGCCGACCTGACCTTCGCCGTCTCGAGCGAAGACGAGATCGAACAGCTCGCCGAAAAGACGCGCGCCGCCCACCAGGGCCACCGCCGCGGGCAGAAGACCAAGGTTCACCTGATGGTGGACACGGGCATGGGCCGCAGCGGCTTCACGCCCGACGAACTCTGGCCCGCCGCCGACCGCGTCAAGGCCGAGCAGACCCTGGAACTCGAAGGCGTCTTCACCCACTTTTCGTCGGCCGAAGAGTACGATCCGGAGCCGACGCGCGAACAGGTCGCGCTGCTGCGCAGCCTGCTGCGCGATCTGGAAGAACGGCGCGTCTACTTCCGCGTGCGCCACGCGGCCAACAGCGCGGCGACGGTCTTCCATCCCGACGCGCAGCTCGACATGGTCCGCTGCGGCACGCTGCTGCACGGCATGCGCGCCTGGCAGGCCGGCCGCGACGCGCTCGACCTGCGCGCGTCTTTAAGCCTCCACACCAAGATCGTGCATCTGGGCAAGCGCCCCGCGGGCTGGACGGTGGGTTACAACCGGACCTTCAAGTGCGCGCGCGAATCGGTGCTCGCGACGCTGCCGGTCGGTTACAGCGACGGCTACCGCCGCGCGATCAGCGGGCGCGGCGAAGTGATCGTGCGCGGCATGCGCCTGCCCGTCGTCGGAACGATCTCGATGGATTACATCGTAGTGGACGTGACTTCGCTGGCGAACACGCCCGCGGGCCTGCCCGAGGTCGGCGAGGACGTGACGCTGATCGGGTCGAGCCCCGACGGGCGCGAACGCATCAGCGTCGAGGACCTGGCGGCGGCGTCGGGGACGATCCCCTACGTCGTCACCGCGCAGCTCAACGCGCTGAACGTCGAACGGCGCTACGCCGGCGGCCCGGCGCTGCGCGAGGCCGCGACGGCGATCATGCCGCGCGTGGTCAACGACGTGCCGATGGAACTGCGCAAGACCGAGAGCCCGAAGACGATTCCGTTCGCCGCGCCGCGCCAGGAAGAGGACGCGCCGCAGCGCGCGGCGGCGGGCGCGTAGCTAAAAGCCGACGCCGGCCTGCGCGCGGAACGGCACCTTCACGTCCTTCAGGTCCATCCAATAGGTCAGTTCGGCCTTCACGTTCGTGAGCGGCTGCTTGAAAAGGTATTCCATCTCGACGTTCCAGTGGTCGCCCCAGCCGGAGCGCATCCCGCCGCCGCGCCACGTCTCCAGGGGCTTGCCGGACTCGTCGAGGAAGCGGACTTCCGAGAGAATGTTCACGTTGCGCTCGGCCTTGAGCGTAATCGAATAGGTCCACTGGCCGTTCTTGGCCTTCTGCGGGCGCGTGATGGTGAACGGGATCGGGCCCGCGTCGATCTTCGCGCCTTCCTTCACCGCCACGAGCGCCGAGGTAAAGGTCTTCTTTTCCGTCGCGACGCGCATCGTCAGTTCGCCGGCCACGCGAAGGGACTTCGCGCCGGTCTTCGGGATCGCGTGCGCCTTGACTTCGACCAGCGCGCGCTTGCCGTCGGGCGAGATCGCGGGCAAGCCGTCGAAGCCGCTCGAGGCCCACTTGCTGATCTGCGGCGCGTTGAGGAGGTCGAAGCCGGTGTCGTCGGCGAATTCGGCGATCTTGCTGGACTGCGTGTCCACTTCGACGATGCCGCCCGCGGGGTAGGGCACCGCCAGCGCCACGGTCGTGCCGGGAAACATGCTGAACGCGCGGAAGTCGTCGGGTTCGCCTTCGCGCGGCGCGGCGATGATGCGGAGGCCGCGCACGTCGCCTTCGTTTCCGGGTGCGCCGGGTTGCGGCTGCGGATTCGGTTGCGGCCGGGCCTCAGGCGCGAGCTCTTTGGAAGGCGACGGCTTTTCGGGCGCGCTGCCGCAGCCGGCCAGCAGGAACATTCCGGCCGCGAAAACCGTGAGGGCAAGCATGGTTCGTGTGAGCATGGAATCCTCCGTGCGTGTGGAAACAACGGGTCTGCCCCGGATTCAGGAAAACACGGGGAACCTTTTGCCTCAATAAAAAAAGTTTGAGCTACTCGGCGCGGTACAAGAAGTAGTCCTTCTTGCCCTTGCGCAGCACCAGATATCGACCGTGGAGCAGGTCGGCCGCGGTCACCTTCTTGCCCAGATCGCCGATCTTGGCGTTGTTCAGGTACGCGCCGCCGCCGGTGATCGCGCGCTTGGCTTCGCCCTTGCTCGGCCAGAGTTTGCTCTCGGCCATGAGGTCCAGCAGCGACGCGCCTTCGCCGTCGAGCTTGGCCTTGGCCAGCGGGCCGCTGGGGGCTTCCTTCGCGAGCTGTTCGAGGGCTTCCAGGGAGAGTTCACCGCCGCCGGAGCCGGCGCTGAAGAGCGCGCTCGCGGCTTTTTCGGCCTTCTCGCACTCATCCTTGCCGTGCACGAGCGTGGTCATGTACTGCGCCAGCGCTTTCTGAGCTTCCCGCTTCTGCGGCTCGGCCTTGGTCTTCGCCTCCAGCGCGTCGATCTCTTCGCGCGAGAGCCCGGTGAAATTGCGCAGGAACCGGCCGGTGTCCGCGTCGGGCGTGTTGATCCAGTACTGGTAGAACTCGTACGGGCTGGTGCGGTGCGCGCTGAGCCAGATCGCGCCGTCCTCGGTCTTGCCGAACTTCTTGCCGTCGCTCCGGGTGATCAGCGGCCAGGTCAGGCCCAGCGCGCGCTTGCTGTGCGCGCCTTCCTCGCCGCCTTCGCGCTTGAAGTAGGTGCGGCGGATCAGTTCGCAGCCGGCGGTGATGTTGCCGAACTGGTCGCTGCCGCCGATCTGCACGCGGCAGCCGTGGTGTTCGTGCAGGTAAAAGAAGTCGTAGGCTTGCAGCAGCATGTAGCTGAATTCGGTAAAGCTGATGCCGTGCGCGCGGTCTTCCAGGCGCGCGCGGACGGACTCCTTTTCCATCATGTGGTTGACGGTAAAGTGCTTGCCCACGTCGCGCAGGAATTCGATCAGCGAGATCTTGCAGAGCCAGTCGGCGTTGTTGATGAGCTGCGCGTCGCCCGCGCCGGCGTTGGCGAAGATGCGCGAGATGATGCTCTGGATCGCGCGGCAGTTGGCGTCCAACTGTTCGGCCGTGAGCAGGCTGCGTTCGGCGCTCTTGCCGCTGGGGTCGCCGACGAAGCCGGTGCCGCCGCCCGCGATGGCGATGGCCTTGTGCCCGGCCTTCTGGAAGCGCGTAAGGCTGACGATGCCGAGCAGGTTGCCGACGTGGAGGCTGTCCGCGGTGGGATCGAAGCCGCAGTAGACCGTGTGCGGCCCGGTCAGCAGGTGCTTGCCGATCTCCGGGTCGGTGGTCTGGTGCACCAGCCCGCGCCACGAAAGTTCCGCCACAATGTCTTGCATGTCGATCCCCGGCTCCCGAGTGCGTGCGACAACGAAGAAGCGTTTTTAGGGCATTCACGAGGGAGGACAACTGCGCTTTTGAGAGGGCGAAGCTAGAGTTCCGGCGGGGCGGCGACCTGGTCGGCCTTCATGCGGTAGATGCTGATGACGATGCCCTGGTCGAGCAGTTCGCCGACTTCCATCGTGCCGAAGACGGTGACCGACTGGTTCGGGATGTACTGGCAGCTCTTGCCCGCGGGCATCTTGACGTGAATCCATTCGTTCATGCGGATCGAGTCGCCGAAGCAGCAGGTCGGCACGGTCTTGCAGATCACGAACTCGGTCACTTCACCCCGTTTGGTGCGCAGCGGAACCATGAACCCGGATACGAGCACCCGCTTGCCGGTCAGGTCCTGCACGCTCTTGGGGATGTCGTGTTTCGGCTTCGGCATCCCGGGAATCTCGACGGCCTCGGGGTCGGGCGGCTGGTACATGTACCCCGCCAGCGTCTCCCAGGTCGTGTAGCTGTAGGTCTCGTCGTCGCCGGATTTCGCTTCGGTCTTCGCGGCTTCCACGGTCTTGGCCGGTTCGGTCTTGGCGGAATCGGCTAGAGCGGCCGACTTTTCCTGCGCGGCGTCGGGAGCAGCGGGCTCGGGCGCGGTCTTCTGGGCGCCGGGCTTCGCGCCGAGTTCGATCAGCGGCTTGCCTTTGGCGGCGACGGTGGGCGCCCGGGGCGTCGCGCCCGGCGGCTTCTGCATCATCCAATACAGAGCCATCGCGCCGAAGCCGACCGCGAAGAAGACCAGGAATTCCATCCACAGCGGGCGCGGCGCGGGCGTAGCTTCCAAAGGCTTGGCGGGCGGCGCAGGCGCGGCGGCGGGCTGGACGCTGGGTTCGGACATGACGGCCTCCGTACGACACGACTACTATAGGCAAGCGGCGGCCGTCTGTCACTTCCAAACGGCCTTCGTACCCCTAGTAGGACGCTCGATCCGCCCCGGTTTCCCGGAAAAACCGCCTAGTGCTTCTCTTCGTTCCCCTTGGGGAAATTGAATTTCACGCCTTTGAATTCCTGCCCGCGCGCGGAGATGGCCACGATTTCCGCGTCGAAGTTCTTGAGCCCCTTCAGCGCGTCGTGCTGCGCCGAGAACTCGGACGTATCGCCGGCGGTCTCGCCCGTCAGCGAACTGGCCACGGCCTTCAGCGCCAGGGTCAGCGGTTCCCCCGCCAGGGCGATCTTGAGTTCCAGTTCGGCCTGCTTCACACGCACGGACTTCTCGGCCTCGCCGTCGAGCACGTACGCGGTGACCTTGCCGTCGGCCGGGTCGAGGACGATCTCGACGTGCGCGAACTCGTCGCCCAGCACCACCAGCGCGCCGTTGTGCGGAGCCTTGTGCTCGTGTCCGTGGCCGTGATCGTGGCCGTGGTCATGGCCGTGATCGTGCGCGCCGGTCTTCTTTTCCGGCGTCGCGGACGTGTTGGGCTTGGGCGAACCGCAGCCGGCCAGCGCGGCCAACACAAAGAGCGGGACGAGCATGCCGGCGGATCGAATGGACATCGTACGGTCTCCTTCCATCGGGTTCAGGACGTGGGCGTCAGGTTCGAGGCGACGTCGGTGCTGTAGGCCTTGATCGCGGGCACGACGCCGGCGAGCGCGCCGATCAGCACCATCAGCAGCGGCGCGGCCACCGTGACCGGCAGCGCGAAGCCGAAGGGTTCCACGACGCCGCTGCGGAAGACGTCGAGCACCACGCCGGTCTGCGCGCGGATCACCGCCGCCGCGCCGGAGAGGATCGTGGCGTAGACGAGAAAGCCGAAGAGGCTGCCGAGCACGGCGATCGCGGCGGCCTCGGCCACGATGGCCGAAAAGACCGTGGCCTTGCGCGCGCCGAGCGCCCGCAGGATGGCGAACTCCCGGCGGCGCTCGTTCATCGTGTTGTAGATGCTGGCCAGGATCGAACCGGCCGCGACGAGCACCACCAGGTACGCGACCAGCGCGAGCACGCGGTCGATCCAGCCGATCTTTTCGAAGAGTTCCAGCATCACCTTGCCGATGGGCCAGGCGAGCGTCGCGGTGTTGCCCTGCTTGTTGATCTTCTGGTCGAGCGTCATGCCGGCGAACTCGGAGCGGAACTTGATCATCACCGCGCTGACTTCCTTGTTCTCGTCGGGGATCGCCTTGCCCGCTTCGGCCTTGAATTCCTTGCCCGTCCCGCGCAGCGTGTGCCCGCCCATGCGGAAGAGCCCCTCGATGGGAATCCAGAGCACGCGGTCGGAGGGCGTGTTGGTCGGTTCGAGCACGCCGACGACGACGTAGTCCTCGTCGTGCTTCATCTTCTCGTCGTAATCGACGCCGTGGTACGGATTGAAGTGCGCGCCCACCGTCAGGCCGGTCTTTTCGGCCACGTAGCTGCCGATCACGGCCTCGGCCAGCGCCGGATCGAAGGCGCGCCCGCCGGGCTGGAAGGCGAACTTCTTCCCTTCCTGGTACTCGAAGGGATCGAAGATTTCCTCCGTGGTGCCGACGATGCGGAAGCCGCGGTAGTTGTCGCCCAGCATGTAGGGAATCGCGAGTTCGACCTGCTTGTCCTTTTTGAGATCGAGGTAGGTCTGCCAGGGCAGGTTGCCGGGCGAGGTCTCGAGGTGGAAGACGGTGTTCAGCACGAGCTGAAGCTGGCTGCCGCGTGCGCCCAGCACCGCGTCGTACCCGATGTCCCCGCCGGTAAAGGCCTCGTGCGTCTGCGTCTTGATGCTGAAGACCGCCATCACCAGCCCGCAGGCCAGCGCGACCGACGCGACCGTGATGCCGGTGCTGAGCGCGTGCTGGCGCAGGCTGCGCCGGACGAGCAGGAGGATGCCGCTCATGCGCCGCGGGCCTCCGGCGGGGCCGCCTGCGCCGCCGATGCCCGGTTGATCTCGGCCAGGTCGCGGCGGGTCTCGAACTGCGCGAGCACTTCCGGATCGTGGCTGACGAGCAGCAGCGCCGCGCCGCCTTCGCGGCAGGTCTCGCGGATCAATGCCAAGGCTTCGCGGGCGTGGCGGCGGTCCAGGTTGCCGGTGGGTTCGTCGGCGAGGACGAGCTTGGGGCGGTTGGCCAGCGCGCGCGCGACGGCCACGCGCTGCTGCTGCCCGACGGAAAGCTGCTTCGGGCGGTAATGCAGGCGGTCCTTCAGGCCCACGCGTTCGAGAAGCTGCGTCGCGCGGGCGCGGTCCGCGCCGGGGCCGAACAGCATGCCCAGTTCGACGTTTTCCAACGCCGTGAAGCCTTGCAGCAGGTTGAAGGTTTGGAAGACGTAGCCGATGGCCAGGGCGCGCGCGGCGTCGCGGCCGGCCTCGTCCAGGCCCGTCATCGCATGGCCCGCGACGACGATCGTGCCCGCGTCGGCCTGCAGGATGCCCGCGATCAGGTTCAGGAAGGTCGTCTTGCCCGAGCCGCTCGCGCCGGCCAGACCGATCTGTTCGCCCGCCTCCATCGCAAAGCCCGGAACGTCGACGATGGTGGTGCGTTCGCCGTCGGGCGAGAGAAAACTCTTGGTGAGGCCTTGAATCTCAAGCACGGGCATGGACGCGGCTCATCCGTGGGCGAAAGTGCGCTTCCGGTAGCTTAGACGCCGGTATCGTCGGGCGTCACCGCGAAAAATGCAAGATAATGATAATGCCTTATCAAAATTGAAATCCGCCTTCCCACCGGCTAGAATCGCCCGCATGGAACGAAAGACGGTCCAGCGACAGGCGATCCGCGAGGCCATCGAAGAGGCCTCCCGGCCGCTCTCCCCCCAGGAAGTGCTCGACTTGGCGCGCGCGCGCGTGAAACGGATCGGCATCGCCACCGTGTACCGCACGATCAAAAGCCTCCTCGCCGAGGGCGTGCTCAAGGCCGTCGATCTGCCGGGCGAACCGCCGCGCTACGAGCCGGCCGGCAAGCACCACCACCATCACTTCCGCTGCCGCACCTGCAACAAAGTCTACGAGATCGAAGGCTGCCCGAAGGACCTCAAGCGCATGGCCCCGCGCGGCTTTCGCGTCGAAGGCCACGACCTGGTCCTGTACGGGCTCTGCGCCGGCTGCGCCTAGGCGGCCGCTTTCCGCGGGAGCACTTTCAGCACGCCGCGGCTGAACAACCATACGAAGCCAAGCAGGACGATCTGCGCCGCCGAGACCGGCAGGTTCCACGATTCGAGCGTGAACGAGGCGTAGAAGCCGCCGAAGGCGCAGGCCAGCCCGAGCAGCGGCGCGCCGAGGTAGAGCCCGCGCATGCACCGCGCGAACGGCAGCACCGTGACCGCCGGCAGCACCAGAAAGGCGAAGATGGTCAGCGGCCCCGCGCAGAGCCCGCCGAGCGCGATGGTGACGCAGACGAGCCCCAGCGAGAGCAGACCCAGGCCTCGCGCGGGCAACCCCGACGCGTAAGCCATGCGCGCGTCGTACAGCACCATTTCAAAGCGATGCCGCAATAGGATCAGCGGCGCGGCCACGCAGGCCATGCCCGCGGCCATCGCGAAGAGCAGGCGCCCGGAGACGGCCAGGATTTCGCCCTTGAGCAGGTCCAACAGACCGAGTTCCGGGATGCGGTTGCTGGCCGAGAGCGCGAGCGTGAGCCCGAAGGCCAGCGCGAAGACCGCGCCGGCCTCGGCTTCGGGCGCGGACGTGCGGCGGTCGAGCCAGAAGAGCAGGCCGAGGGCGAGCGCCATCGCCAGAAGCGCGCCGGCCAGCCCGACGACGAAGAACGGCAGCGCGCCCGCGTGTTCGTGCGAAAGGTCCGCGCCCAGCAGCGCGCAGGCGAACGCGGAAGCCGCCACGCCCGCTCCGCCGGCCTCGGGCAGCGCCAGTGCCAGCAGCGCGCGCCGGCCCAGCACCAGGTGGATGCCCGCGAGCGGCACGATCAGGCCTACGAGCAGGCTCGCGTGGACCGCGTTGCGCAGGACGAAGTCCGGATCGAGGATCTGGAACAGCGCGTTCACTTGCGCGCCGCCGCTTCGAGCAGCGCCTTGAGATTCGCGTCGATCAGCCCGATCCAGGTCTTGGCCTCCGGCAGCCCGCCGACCATGACGGCCAGTTTGACGACGGTTCCGCCGGTCTTTTCCGCGACATCCCGGGGCAGCTTCTCCGAAAACTGCGGCTCGCGCACGACCAGCTTCACGCTGTCACGCTTCATCGCTTCCATCAACTGGGCCAGGTGGCTGCCCGAGGGCGGGATGCCCGGCTTGTTTTCCAGCGTGCCCGCGTACTCCATGCCGAAGTACCGCGCCCAGTACGCCCAGTGATTGTGGTACGAGACGAACTTCACGCCCTTCAGTTTCTCGGCGGCGGCCTGCCATTCCTTTTCCTTGGCGGCGATGGCGGCGAGGTACTTCGCGAGGTTGGCTTCGAAGACCTGCTTGTGCCCGGGCGCGTTGGCGATCAGGCCTTCGGCGATGTTCCGCGCCATCGCCTTGCCGGCGGCGGGATCGAGATTCATGTGCGGGTTGCCTTCCGCGTGCAGTTCGCCCTCGCGGCGGCTCAGGTCGGCGGGCACTTCCAGCGGCGTGAGTCCTTCGGTGGCGACGATGTTGCCCTTCCCGCCGGGCTTCAGCCTGGGGTTTTGGCTGGCCTCGACGAGCGCCGGGAGCCACGCGTGCTCGTTGCCGAGGCCCATCTCGATCAACACGTCGGCGCCGGCGAGTTTGGCCGCGAAGCTCGGCCGAACCGGCACCGCGTGCAGGTCTTCGATGCCCTTGGCGAGGCTCTCGACCTCCACGAACTCGCCGCCGATCTCGCGCGCCATGTCGGCGAAGTCGGGGATCGAAGCGATGACCTTCAGCTTCTTGCCGTCCTCGGCGCGGGCGCTCATGGCCAGGAGCAGCGCGGCGGGGAGCAGCAGGCAGGGCAGGATACGTCGCATGTGGAATTCCTTTCTCAGCGTTGGTCGAAGTTGTGGGTGTGCGCGCCCCAGAAGACCGTCCATTGCAGGAGGAACTCATTGGAGGAGTCGCCGTCCCGGTATTCGTGGCGGTTGAGCTGGCCGCGGATGCGGCCGAACTCGCTGAAGCGGTAGGTCGCGAAGAGCGAGTAGGTTTGTTCGTAGGTGTTGCGGGTGTTGGTGCGGTCCTCGGTGGGATCGGCTGGCTGGAAGAAATCCGCGCGCCCGCCCAGCGACCAGTGGCGGCTGAGGAAGTACTCGACGTAGCTGTAGCCGCCCCAGCCGGTCACGTTGCGGCGCAGCAGCCGGGTCTCGGTGTCCTCGACGCCGTCGCCGTCCGCGTCGTCGGGAACGCCGTCTCCGTCGGCATCGACGGTGAAGTCGCGCAGGAACGGCACGCGGACCTCGTTGCGCATCAGTTCGGTCCCCCAGACCAGGCGTTCGCGCAACGGAGAACCCGCCGGATGCCAGCGGTAGGTGAACTCCAGGTTCACGAGGTTGCGGCGCTTGGCCTGGTCGGGCACTTCGATGGCGCTCGCGCCGAGTTCGAAGGAATGCGATTCGCCGAGTTCGAAGCTGGTAAGCAGCTTCAGGAAGTAGGTCAGTTCCGCGCCGCCGCGCCGGCTGTTGGTCGCGTCGATCTCCTCGAGCGGCTGGTGGAGCGGGTATTCGCCGCCGACCTTGTTGAAGACGCCGCCGGTGACCTGGAAAAAGTGGGAGGTCGGGAGCAGCGCGCGCACCTGCACGCCGTCGCCGCCGCTTTCGCCGCCGACGTAGTTTTCCAGCGAGAGCGGGCGGTCCACGAAGGGCAGATCGTGGTTGTGAACCGGCGAGAGCCGCCCGAAGGGCACGAAAAAGCGTCCGCCCTTCACCTGCACGTGGCTGAGCGAGGTCGTGTAGATCGCGGCTTCTTCGACGCCGGGTACGGCCTCGTCGTTGTCGGCCGCGTCGGCCTCGGCGCTCAGCACCAGGTACGATTTGAAGTACGGATCGACGTCGGCGTAGAAGACCACTTCCGCGCCGCGGAGCTGGAAGTCGTTGCCGGCGGGGCGGTCGGCCTTGGCGTTGTTGCCGTCGAAGTAGCGGAAGGCCGTGTCCACGGCGGCGCCGATGGACATGTTGAAGTCGTTCGGCTTCCGGCGCGCGGCGGCCTTGAGCGCCTCCGCGGACTGCTGCTCGGCCCTTTTCAGCCGCTCGAGCACCTCGCCGGCCGGACCCTGCGCGATCTTGCCGCCGCCGGGGCGGTAGACGGTGAGCAGGTTCTCCTGTTCCTTCAGGCGCTGGTCCTGCGACTGGATCAGCTTCTCCTGCGACTCGAGCTTGCGCGAGAGGGACTCGACCCGTTCCTGCAGGGCCTGGAGTTCCTTGGAACCTTCCTCCGCGTGGGCGCGCCCCAGGGCCAGGCAGGCGGCGAGCACGAAGACGAAGCGGCGGGGGTGCATGGGCGGTCTCCTTTTCGAAGCATGACTAATGCAAATGATAATGCAGTATCAAATATCAAGAAGCTGTCAAGTCCTATTGCGAATGTATTCTCATTACGGACCGGGGTGCCGCGGGGGAGGACGAACGCAAGGATAAGCGCGGAGAGCGGTTACGGTTTGCCGGAGCGCAGCGCTTCAAGCTGGCCGCGCGCGGCGTCGAGCTGGTCCTTGTACTGGGGGAAGGTCTTTTGGAGTTCTTCCAGCCAGGCCAGGGCGTCGTCCAGGCGCTTCATGCCCGCGAGCGCGCGGACGCGCCCGAACGCGAGGTTGAAGTCGCCCGGGCTGTCCTTCAGGCCCTCGTCGCACAGCACCAGCATCTCGGCCAGGCGGCGCTGCTGATAGAGCAGTTCGCATTTCACCTTGCGGAGCTGCGTGTTGTAGGGCGCCAGCTTGTATCCGGCTTCGATCGACTTTTGCGCCGAGGCCGGATCGCGCTTGTCGAGCGCGAACGCGGCGCTCAGCACGTAGGTATACACGTAGTTCGGATGGTCTTTCGTCCAGCGTTCGATCAGTTCGCGGTTCTCGTCGTCCTTCTTCAGGCTGTGGCCCATGAACAGGTAGTTGGTCACCAGCGGCGCCCATTCGTAGTTGGTGCGGATGATCTCGCCCAGCATCGCGTACGCGTCGGCGATCGCGCCGCGCGCGGAGGCCTCGTGCACTTCCTGCATGCGCAGGAGCGTAGGCGAGGCCTTCAAGCGCCGGGCGGCGTCCAGGTCGTCCTGCGCGCCCTTCAGGTCGCCCAGGCGCCCGCGGGCCTGGGCGCGCGAGAGGTACCGGTTGCCGTTGCCGGGTTCGAGGGAGACGGCGCGGTCGAACATGGCCAGGGCGTTCTCGTGGTCCTTGGCGAAGGACGAGAGGCAGATGCCGATCCAGACGCAGGTTTCGGCCTGGCGCGGCGAGAGTTCCAGGGCCTTGCGGAATTCCGGCAGGCAGACCTCGAGCACCGTGCCGCGCGGCACGATGCCGTCTTCGGCCATCTCTTTAAGGACGTACGCGACGGCGAAGTGCGATTCCCACAGATGCGGCGCGGCCCGCAGCGCCTCTTCGGCGATCCGGCGGGCCTCGGTCAGGCTGCGTTCGTGCGCAAGGCGGAAGACCTTGCCCACCATCGCGAGCGGGTCGCTGGCGCCGTTCAGTTCCGCGCGGTGGAAGGCCTCCTCGGCTTCCTTGTAGTACCCCGCGCCGTCGTAGGCGAAACCGGCGGCGAGGATCGCCTGCAGGTTCGGCCGTCCGGCGATCTTGCGCGAGAGTTCGTCGGCCCTGGCGTAGGCCCTTGCGGCTTCCAGCGGCGAGCCGCCAAAGCGCAGGGCCTCGCCCAGCGCGAACTGGGCCTCGGGGAATTCCGGGTCGATGGCGAGGGCCTGCTGGAGCAGTTCGGCGCTGCGTTCGGGCTTCTGGCCGCGCATGAGCAGGTCCATCGCCTGCGCGTACGGCGCGAAGGCCTTCATGCGGCGCTGGGCCGACTCGGCGCTGGCGGCCTGGAGCTTCTGCTGCTGGAGTTCGGCCTGAAGCTGCCTGGCCTCGGCCTCCATGCGCTTGGCTTCGGCTTCCTGCTCGCGCATCTTCGACGACTGGGCCAGGTCCTGGGCGTTGCGCGACTCGCGTTCCTTGCCGGCGATGATCATCGAGGCGACGGTGAGCGTCAGCAGCAGCACGCCGGAGGCCACGCCCGCGACGGCCACGCCGTTGCGGTGCCGCCGCGCGTAGCGGACCAGCCGGTCGAGCGCCGAGTCGGGCAGGGCGCTCACGGCTTCGCCCGCGGCGAAGGCGCGCAGGTCGCGCAGGAGGTTCCGCGCGGACTTGTAGCGGTCGCGGCGGTCCCTGGAGATGCACTTTTCGGCGATGGCCACGAGCGCGGCCGGGGCTATTTTGCCGCTGGCCGTGCGGCGGATGGGCACGAACTTGCCGTGGGCGGCGTTGCTGACGGTGTCTTCCACCGACTTGCCGCGGATCGGAGCCTGCCCGGTCAGGATCGCGTACAGGATGCCGCCGAGGCCGAAGATGTCCGCGCCCTCGTCCAGGGCTTCGCCCGCGGCCTGTTCGGGCGACATGTACTCGGGCGTGCCGACGGTCAGTCCGTCGAGCGTCAGGTCCTTGCCCAGGTCGTCGCGCACCGACTGAATGGCCGGCTTGCGCTTCTTGATGGTGCCGGAGTCGTCTTTCTTCTGGATCGCCTTGGCCAGGCCCCAGTCCATCAGCCAGACTTCGCCGTAGGTGCCGACCATCACGTTGCCGGGCTTCAGGTCGCGGTGCAGGATGCCCTTCGAATGCGCGAAGCCGACGGTCTCCACGACGCGCTCGAAGATCGAGACCAGCCGCGGGAGCGGGTAGTCCTCGCGCGTCTCGGGGTCGGCGGCATGCCAGCGCTGCAGCAACTGGTCGAGCGAGCGGCCTTCGACCAGCTTCATGCTGAAGAACGCGCGCCCTTCGGCATCCTGCCCGAGGTAATGGACGGGCACGATGCCGGGGTGTTCAAGCTGCCCGGTGACCTGGGCTTCTTCGGTAAAGCGGAGCCGGCGCTGGTCGTCGCCCTGGGATTCGGGGCGCAGAATCTTGATGGCCACTTCGCGGCGCAGGCTGGCGTCGCGGCCTTTCAGGACCAGGCCCATCCCGCCGCGGCCGATCTCTTCCAGAATCTCATAAGGCCCCAGCCGGCCCGGCGCGGCGGCCGCGGGGCTGCCGCGCGGCGGCGTGCCTCCGGCCGTATCGCGCACCGGCGTCCCGCCGGTGGCCTCCCGCACCGGCGTGTTACCGGCAGGAGGCATTCCGACTTCGAGTGTTTCCTGATCGTGGCGGCTGGCCGAGGGGGCCTTGGACCCCGCGGCCGGCGTGCGCCGGGCCAGGCCGGTGCGCTTGGCCGGAGGTATGTTCTTGCTCGAAGCGCCGCATTTGGGGCAGCGGGGGGCCTTGCCCGGGGCGGGGGTCGCAGCCGCCGTAAACGGAGTCTGGCACTGGTTGCAGATCAACTTGGCCAAAGGGGACGTTCCGTTCATATCCGGGTTCCGAGAGACCAGAGGTTAGACGCAGTCCGCCTCCCTAAGCAAGACGCCTTTTTTCAAGATCAGGTGCAGCACCCGTGCGTTGTCTTAAGGGTTTTGCATCGGGCCTTTTATTCGCGTAAATAAGAAAGAAATGTAATGGGCGCGTATTACGAAGAGCGTATCGAGAACCGATTCTATGGCAAAGAATGCGTCGGCCATGCAGACCATGCAGGAAATCTGGGGCGCCACCCTGCACGCGGGCGACGATCCCGCGCTGACCGTTCACCGTTTGCCCAACGCCAGCCACGACGACCTGAACAACCTCGGCCGGACCATCCTCCAGTCGGACGCCGCGGCCAGCGGGCGGCGCGTCGCCGCGACGATGCTTTCGCCTTCTTCGGATGCCGTGCCCGAACAGCCGTCCAGCCGCCAGACGGTGCTCGACACGAGCCTGCGCGAACGAGCGACCCTGCCGCGCGCCGTAGACCTGCCTCCCGGCACGCCGCCTCCGGACAGCGGCGAAGGCGTCGCCGGGCAGGACTTCTTCGCGATCGCCAAGGAACTCGGCAAGGGCGGGATGGGCGTGGTGTACAGCGCGCGCCAGGTCTCGCTCGACCGCAGCGTGGCCGTCAAGACGATGCGCGAAGGCGGCGCGAGCCCCCAGCAGCGCGCGGCCTTTCTGCGCGAAGCCCTGACGACCGGGGCGCTGGCGCATCCGAACATCGTCCCCGTACACCTGTTCGGCCGCGACAAGGAAGGCCGGCTCTTCCTGGTCATGAAGCACGTCAGCGGGCGTCCCTGGAACAAGGTGCTGAAGACCGAGTCCGAAGGCAAGAGCGGCTTCGACCTCGGCAAGCATCTCGACATCTTCCAGAAGGTCTGCGACGCCGTGGCCTTCGCGCACGCGCGCTGCATCGTCCACCGCGACCTGAAGCCCGAAAACGTGATGATCGGCGACTACGGCGAAGTGACCGTGATGGACTGGGGCCTGGCGCTGGACGTCTCCGGCAAGGAAAGCCCCGCCATCAGCCGCGAGAAGGCCACGACCATCGCCGGGACGCCCGCGTACATGGCCCCCGAGATGGCGCTCGCGCAGCTCGACCGCATCGGCCCCTGGACCGACATCTACCTCCTTGGCGCGATCCTGTACGAACTCGTCACCGGCAACCCGCCGCACACCGGGCGCACGGTCTTCGAGGTGCTCGAACACGCCGCCTTCGGCAAGGTCGAGAACCTGGTGCCGCGCGAGAAGCTCCCGCGCGAGGTCCGCGACCTCGAGCGCATCCTGCGCAAGGCCATGGCGCTGGAACCCGAGCAGCGCTACGCCAGCGTCGCGGAACTCCAGACCGACCTGCGTTCCTTCCAGGCCGGCCAGGGCGACCGCACCGAAAGCGACGCGCTGGCCCGGACCGCGCGCGAGGAACTGACCGCGCTGGCCAAGGACTCCGACGGCCTGCGGCTGACGTCCTCCTTTTACGCGCGCTGCGGCGAAATCCTGGCCAAGACCCAGCAGGCCCTGGCGCTGTGGGGCTTCAACCCGCGGGCCGTGCGCGTGCGGCAGGAGACCCTGGCGCTCTACGCCGACCTGGCCGTGCGCGGGCGCGACTGGGGCCTGGCCGAAGCGCATCTGCGCGACCTGCGCCTGAGCGGCGCGGGCGGCGCGGCGCTCGCCAATCCCGTCGAACAGCGCCTGCGGGCCAACCGCGAGGCCTGGAACCGGCGCCAGGCGCTCTTCGTCCGCGCGACGCGCACCGCGGCCGTCTTCTTCTTCGTGACGCTCGGCCTCAGCCTGTACTTGTACACGCGGATGAACGTCGCCAAGATCGAACTCGAACAGGAACAGAAGAAGGTGGAGGAACTTCAGGCCGCGCTGGAGGCCGCGCCCACGCCCGCCGAACCGCCCGAGCGCCCGAAGCCCTCGCCGCTCCCGCATGCGACGAAGACCCCCCAGCCCGCCGAGACGCCCCAAAAAGACCCGCTGCCCGCTCCGATTCCGGCCGAGGCTGCCGCCGAAGAGACCTGGTGGGTTCGCCTGAACGGCGATCGGGCCACGCCTCCCGCGCAGGGCAACGCCGCTCCGCTGTGCGGCCTGACCTTGAACGGCCAGGGCCAGGCGCTGCTGTGGGACCGCCGCGGCGGCGCGTGGATCTGGCAGGCCGGCGCCCGCCCGCCGAAGGACGAGGAAGCGCTCTTCGCGCGCGACAAGCTCGGCAAGATCTCCGCGGCCGCCTGGGTGGACGAGAAAACGGTCGCGCTGGCCGACGAACGGGGCACCGTTCATGTGGGCGATTCGCCCGACCGGCCGTGGAACACGCCGCTGCGCCTGAACGAGCCGATCCAGGCCCTGGCCGCGCGCCGCATGGGCCGCGAAATCCTCCTGGCCGCCGCGACCGCCAAAGGCGTGGTGCTCTGCCGCGGATCGGAACAGATGCGAGTGGAGAGCGCCGAGCCGGTGCAAGCCCTGGGCTTCTTCCCCGACGGCGCGCTGGTGATCGCCACGGCGAAAAAGGTCGAAATCCGCAAACTGCAGGAGGCGCCCGTGGTGCTGGGCCTGGGCGACAAGGGCCTCGCGCACATCGCCTTCGCTTCGCGCGCGCGCATGCTGGCGATGGTGGTCTCCGAAAAGCCCACGCACGTCCAGATCGTCAGCCCCGACAACCCGAACGCGCTCTCGATCGGCTTCCCGCGCAGCCGCATCAACGCCGTGGCCATCTCCCCCGACGGCAGCCTGGTGGTGGCGGCCTCCGACAGCGGCGAACTGATGATCGTCGCCGGCGGCCGCGCGCGCATGCTCCAGCCGGCATCCATGAAAGGCGTCGCCCTGACCGAGGTCAGCCTGAGCGCCGACGCGCGCAAGGCGTACACGCTCGACGAACGCCACGGCGTGCGGGAATGGAAGCTCGAACCGTAAGGCGAGGTGAGTGAAAAGGAAAAGGCCGGTCAGGCCGAGGCGCTGACGGTCATCGTCTTGCTCTTCACGCTCTGGCGCACCGAGACGAGCTTGCGCGCCTGCGTGAGCAGTTCGGTCAGACCGTCGGTCTTGCTGACGCAGGGGACGGCGGCCTTGCGCAGGTCGGCCGCGATGCGGGAGTCGTCGTCGTAGGCGGTCATGATCAGCCCCGGCGTCAGGTCGTGCAGGCCCGAGGCCGCGAGCAGGAACTCGGGGCCGCTCATTTCGGGCATGCGGAAGTCGGAGATGATCAGGTCGGGCTCGAACGACTTGAGCGCTTCCAGGGCCATAAGCGCCGAGGTGAACCCGTACACGTCCCAGCCGTCTTCGCGGAACATGAACGTGGCCAGCTTGACCGTCGTGGCGTGGTCGTCCACGATCACGACCTTCAGGCCTGATGCGCCCGGCTTCATCGTTCTGATCTTGGTTTGCGCCGTCATGAAGAATCCCCACCTCGTTGTGCACGTCGTACAATACAGAGGGGCGTGTTATTAAGCAACCCCCTAGACGATTAATTTAACGTTAGGTTGTTTCATGTGTTACACGCACACGTGAACACTATAAATAAAGCTAAATTATACAATCATAACGAGCCCATCATTAAGTATTTGATCGGTTTAGGGTGTAAACGCGTGCTGCTTACGCCATTTGCCCGGCGGGCACCCGTAGGTCTTCCGGAAGACGCGCACGAAATAGTTCGTGTCTTCGTACCCCATCTCCTGCGCGACCTCGTCCACGCTCAGGTACGGATTCAGGAGCATCTTGCGCGCGACTTCCAGCCGCAGGAGCTGGTGGCGCTTGAGCGGGCCGCAGGCGAAGCGTTCGCGAAAGAGCGCGCTGAGATGGCTGTAGCTCGTGTGGGTGGCCTGGGCGAGTTCCTCGGCGACCACGTCCTCCTTCAGGTGTTGCTGGAGGTACGCGATGGCGAGCGCCAGGCTGGGATGGAGCGCCTGCATCATGCGGCGCTGATCTTCGATCCGGGCGAGGCGCGTGAGCAGCGCGAGCAGGAGCGCGTCGGCGACGGGATCCTTGAGGTCGCGGTGGTCGGCGCTCAGCTCGCACAGGTCGTTCATCCAGCGGGCGAAGAGTCCGTCGCGGGCGAGGTCCAGGACGCGCGGGCTCTCGTCGAGCAACCCGCCGTCGTGGTCGAAGAGCAGGCATTGGGTCTTCCAGTGGCCGACGCTGCGCTGGTTGTGCGGCACCTTGCCGGGCAGGACGTACAGCGCGCCGGCCTCGCCCGCGCATTCCAGGCCGGCGACGTCGATCCACGTCCGCCCTTCGGTGACGTAGACGAACTCGACGACTTCGTGCGAATGGAACGCGACCTGGCGGTCGCCCGCGTGCCGGATGGCCGACCGGAGCCTCGGGAGCACGGGCATCTGCTTGAGCGCGGACCGGGCGGCGGCGGCCGTGGCCATGCGGGGACCTCCTGGCGCGTTGCACCATCGTGCGCGGCGCTAATCATAAAATAGTGCTATAACTCCGTCAATCCGTCTCTAGGTCGGCGGCGTTTCGTGGCGTATATATCCCTTGAAGCGCGGCACGAGATTCAAACCACCCCTGAGCGGAGCATAGGATCATGCTATCGGAGAACGAAGTAGCGCGGTTCTGGGAAGACGGCTACCTGGTCATCGACGACGTGCTGAGCTCTGCGGAGCTGCAGCGGATGCGCGAAGCGGCCGACGATCCGGCCGTGATCCGCGGCCTGAAGGACCGCGGCGCCGAAGACCGCTGCGTGCACTTTCTGGAGATCACCGCGAAGCACGAGGCCTTTCGCGATCTCGCCCGGCACGCCGGCATCGTCGAACGCCTGGCGAAGCTGATCGGCCCGGACATCCAGTTGCAGCATTCGAAGCTGGCCACCAAGCCGCCCAAAAAGGGCGCGGGCGCCTTCGGCTGGCACCAGGACTTCGCGTACTTCCCGCACACCAACACCGACCTGATCGCCGTGATGGTGATGCTCGACGACGCCACGCCCGAGAACGGCGGCATGTACGCCGTGAAGGGCAGCCACAAGCGCGGCCTGCTGAACCACATCCGGGACGGGTACTTCGCCGGCATGTGCATGGAATCGAACCATTGGGAAGACCACCCGGACCTGGTGGTGCCGCTGATGGCCAAGGCCGGCGGCATCAGCCTTCACCACGCGTACACGCTGCACGGTTCGCCGCCCAACCGGTCGGGCGGACCGCGGCGCGGCGTGGTCTTTCAGTACCGCGCCGACGACGCCTACCAACTCGCCGACCACGTGTGGGTGGACACCGGATTCCAGGTGCGCGGCGAAAACCGCGGCCAGGTGCGCTGCGAGAACATGAAGCTGACGCTGCCCAAGTTCCGCGGGCGCGAGAACGAGTTCGGCCAGCCGTACGGCAACATGTACCGCCAGATCGGCGAGTACGCGATGCGCTGGAACAAGGAAGCAGTGGCGGTGTGACGGCAGCGGACGGGGAGGGCGAACAAGGCCCCGTCCGACCTTTTCCCTTTCGGGCCCCGGCCCAGGAGCGATTAAAAATGTCCGACCAAGTTCCCGTGATTCTCGATACCGACATCGGCAGCGACATCGACGATGCGGTCTGCCTCGCGTACCTGCTCAAACAGCCGAAGTGCGATCTGCTGGGCGTGACGACGGTGAGCGGGATGCCGCGCGAGCGCGCCGCGCTGGCGGACGCGGTCTGCCGGGCCGGCGGGCGCCGCGACATCCCCATCCATTCGGGCATCGACCAGGGCATGATGCTCGGCATCGTCCAGCCGGGCTGCGCGCAGGCGGCGGTGCTGCCGAAGTTCGATCACCGCGCGCCCGAAGAATTCAAGAACTACACGGCGGTGAACTTCCTGCGCGAACAGATCCACAAGCGCCCGGGCGAGATCACGCTGCTCGCCATCGGCCCCATGACCAACCTCGGCGCGCTCTTCGCGCTCGACCCCGAGGCCCCCAAGCTGCTCAAGCGGCTCGTGCTGATGTGCGGCGTCTTCACCAACCGCCTCGCCGGCGTCGGCCCGCTCGAATGGAACGCGCTCTGCGACCCGATCGCCACCGCGCTGACCTACAAGGCCCCCGCGCCGGAACACACCTCCATCGGACTGGAAGTGACCTGCAAGTGCCGCATGGAGGCCGACGCCTGCATCAAGCGCTTCCGCGAGATCGGCGGACCGCTGGGCGTCGTCGCCGCGATGACCGAAGTCTGGGCCTCGCACCGCAAGCAGGTGACCTTCCACGACCCGCTCGCCGCGACCGTGATCTTCAAGCCCGACCTCTGCGAGTACCAGGACGGCCAGGTGGACGTGGAATTGCTCAGCAGCCGCGTGAAGGGCCAGACGCACTGGAACCCCAAGGCCGACCCCAAGCCGCACCGCATCGCCGTGGACGTGAATCCGGAAGCGTTCTTCGAACACTACTTCGGGACCGTGAGCGGCAAGTAACGCAGGCGGGCGTCCTCCCGGGCTCGCCTTGGGCCCGGGAGGCGCTCACTTCGACCAGGTGACGGTGATCTTGCCCGGGCCGGGCAGCGCATCCACCAGCACGGCATCCTTCCTTACCAGTACGGGCAGCGGTTTCTCCGCGCCCTCCCGCACGGCTTTCGCTTCCTTCACGCCGGGCTCGTGAATCACCAGCGTCAGCGGCTGGTCGTACACGCCCGTGTCGAGTTTCGTCGCGAGAGCGATCTCGACGCCGTGCTCCACCGGCTTCACGACCACCTGGGTGCCTTCGCGCAGCAGGCGGTATTTCGCGATCGTGCCGAACGGCGCGACCCACACTTCCCCGGCCTTGGACGTCACGTACGCCAGATGCGCGTCGAAGTCCGCCGGCTGCTTGAAGGCCGCGTAACCCTTCGTGTAGCTGTGCAGCATCGCGACCATCCAGTCCTTCTTCTTGATGGTTCCGTCCAGCCAGGCGTTGGCCTTGGCCAGGCTCCAGGCATCGCCGCCGTACAGCCGCCGCGAGGACGCGAAGGCCGGATGCCTTGCCGCGATCATCTTCTTGATCTCGTCGTCCACCAATCCGTTGGCGGCGGCGTACGAAAAGGGCGGTTTTCCGATCTCCTTCTTGATGAGGTCGCAGGCGCCGTTGATCTCCTCGTCGAGCAGTTTGTAGGTGGGTTTTCCGTCCGCGTCCTTGTGGGCCTGCTCGTCCTTGAGCTTCATCTCCGTCATCAGCGCGTGCGTCATGCCGTGGTTGCCGATCTCGTCGCCCGCGGCGAAGCGTTCCCGCCAGCGCGCCCAGGGCGTGCGGTTCTTGACCGGCCCGTCGATCGTGCCGGGGTTGATGAACCAGGTAACTTTAAAGCCGGTGGGCTCGATGACCTTCACGAACTCTTCCGTCGCGCCCGCGAAGCCGTCGTCGATGGTGAAGGAAAGCCCCGCGTCCTTGTCGCCCAGGTACGCGGCCAGCGTGACCTTTTCGTTTTGCGGCGGAGGTTGCTTCGGTTCGGGCGCCTCGGCGGCGGCCGCCATGCGCGCGCTTGCCAGCAGACCGGCCACCACCAGCAAGATCCGCATGCGCCTCAAGCCTCCGGGCCGGCCTTCCTGGTTTACATACGCCGCAGCGGTCCCGGTTGTTGGCGCGATTTAAATACGTTTATCCGCGCGCCTGCGGCACGCGTTCCGGAGCGGGCGAGGCATAGCGGGCCTCTTCGCCCTGGAAGCAGTATTCCACCTCCACGGGTCCCTGCGTGCGAAAGCGCACGCTCGCCCACGGCATCCAGGCGCGGCGTGCGTAGCGGAAGATGCTCAGCGCGGCCACGTCCCCTTCCAGGTGCGCGGCGCAGCGGACGACTTCGCGCGCGGGGCGGTCCTTGGCCAGGCCGGCGTGAAGCACGGTCAGGAAGCAGTCGCGCAGGGCCTTGCGTTCGGGACGGACTTCCAGACGCCACGCGCCGGCCTCGCGGCTCCGTTCGGGCGAGGGGTAATTGCATCCCTTGCTTCCGTCCGCGGGATGATCGACCCAGCTTTCGTAGCCTTTCCCACCGACCGACCGCACGCTCCGCGCCGCCGGCAGCAGCGGCCAGACCGTCAGCCGGCCCTCTTCGTGCTTGAACTCGTACGCCGCGTCCGCGGGCAGCGCGCGCAGGCCGGCCGCGGCCTTGCGGCGCTTCTTTTTCTCGCAGACGAGCGGCGCGTTCATCGTATGCAGCAGCCAGGTCTTTTCGAAGTGCGCGCGCGTGGCCTCGACGCGGTCGAAGACGACCACGAGGTCCGGCTTGAGGAAGACGAGCTGCCGCACGGCCTCTTCGACGCGGCGCGATGGGTTGTCGCCGAGCCCCGACCACGGGTACGTGTACGCGCGCGTCGCGTCGCCGGCCAGGTAGTCGGCCTTCGCGCCGGGCTCGAACGCCAGGTAGCGGCCCATCTCGAACTCGTCCGCGAAGGCCTCGCGCCGTTCTTCGCTCAGGATCGGATGCGGCGCGCCCGTGACCGGGTTCGGCGGCGCGTAGCCGACGGTGACCAGGCGCTGCCCGCCGTCGTTGCCGGTGGGTTCGGCCAGCTTGCCGAGCCAGCGCTTCTCGGCCGGGTCGCGCACCAGGATGACGTTGTGCGCCAGGGTGCGCATGGCGTATTCGGGCCGGTGCGGCGAACGGTAGTCGATCGCGCCCGCGTCGATCGCCAGGGCTCCGCCGCGGAAGATCGTAAACGAATTGTGGTCGAGATGGTTGTGCCAGCCGCCGTGCCGCCCGCAGCGGAAGGCCACCAGCGTCGCGTCGGGTTCCCAGGAGGACCGCAGGACCGCCACGGGATCGAGCAGCGCGGCGGTGGGCCAGGCCTTCATCTGCCGGCTGCCGAAGGTCTCGCGTTCGCGGGCCACGGGCGTGCTGTCCTTCTGCGCGCGCAGCAGCAGGTGCGTGGGGAAGGGGCCTTCGGCCATGTGCCCCGTCGCGCGCACGTACGCGGCGAAGACCGGGTTGGGTTTGCGCGCGTGCAGGTGCAGCATGATGTTGGCGGTGCGCGTAGCGCGGATCGAGGCATACGGCGTGGCGTCGCCGAGCACCAGGTTGCGCCCGTCGGGCCGCGTGAAGCGCAGCAGCGCCTCGCCCAGCCGGTCGAGTTCCGGCCAGAGCAGACCCGCGCCGTGCGCGCCCGGCGCGGCCGAGTCCCAGTAGGACGCGATCCGCGCCAGTTCCCAGCCGTCCACGCTGTGGTACGCGCCGGTGGCTTCGGCGTGGGCGGCAAAGCCGGCGTTCCCGCCCGAACGGAGCGCGGCGTCGAGGCAGCGCACGGTCGGCGGCGGATGGTACGCGTCCTGGATGAAGAATTCGTCGCACCACAGCCCGGTAAAGTGCAGCGCGTGCAGCTTGCGCAGCAGCGTGCCGTCTTCCAGGCGCGGATGATCGAGCCCCACGGCGAGCGCCCCGGCCAGCGCGCCGGTCTGGAGGCCCAGGCTGTAATTGTGCCAGTCGTCCACGATGTAGAAGCGCAGCGTCTCTTCGAGGGCCCTGCGCGCGCAGAAGAGCACCGCGCGCGCGGCGGTCTCTTCCAGGCACGCGCGCTTCCAGTAATCGTGCATCCAGTCGTAAAGCAGCGCGGCGGCCTCGGCGGCCAGGCCCCAGGTGTCGTACCCGGAGGGATGGACTTCGGCGGTGAAATGCAGCGACTGCAGCAGCCAGTGCCCCGCGCGCGCGTAGCGTTCGTCGCCCGTCAGCCGCCAGGCCTGCCCGAGCGCCAGCGCGACGTATTCGGGCATCGAACTCACGTGGTCGCGCAGTTCCTTCTGCGAGACGGTAAACGGTTCGAGCTTCTCGAGCAGCATCCTGCGGTAGGCCTTCAACGGACCTTTCGCGCGGGCCTTGAAGCGCGGCAGTTCGCGCGGCGTCAAGAAGAGCCGCGGGTGGCCTTTCGTAAGTTGAATCTTCAAGCGGGCTCCAGGAGCGGGATGGACGCGGTCGCGCGGATCGTTCGTCAGGCGTAGCGGTCTTCGCGCCAGGGGTGGGCGGAGTTGCTGTAGCCGCGCACTTCCCAGTAGCCGGGCTTGTCGCGCGTCAGGAACTCGATGCGGCGGATCCACTTCGCGCCCTTCCACGCGTAAAGCTGCGGGGTGATCATGCGCACCGGGCCGCCGTGCTCGCGCGGCAGCGGCTTGCCGTCGGCGGTGTGCACGAGCAGAACGTCGGGCTTCAGGGCTTCCTCAAGCGGCAGGTTGGTCGTGTAGCTGTCGTAGGCATGGCAGAGCACGTGGGTCGCGTCGGCCTTGGGCGCCACGACGGCCGCCAGGTCGGCGAAGCGCACGCCCTTCCACGGCACGTCGAAGCGCGACCACGTCGTGACGCAGTGGAAGTCGCTCACGTCTTCGGACTGTTCGAGCGCGAGAAAATCGTCCCAGCGCAGCTTCATGGGATGTTCGACCGCGCCGTCCACGACCAGTTCCCAGTCGGCGGTCTTGATCTCAGGCTGCCAGCCGAGGTCGAGCACCGGCCAGCCTTTGGTCTCGTGCTGCCCCGGGGGGAGCTGCGGCATGCCGTGGCGGTTCTTCGAACCGGTGCCCATCGGCGCGCCGTCCGAAAGCGCGGGCGTCTCGGCCATGCGCTTCTTGAAGCGTTCCATCAGCGCCATGCGCGCGGCGACGATCTTGTCTTCTTTGGTCGGCATGCGGGACCTCGCGAAGGGACGCGCCCAGTATAGAACGCCGGCGCGCCCGCGCCAAGTCCCCGCTAACCCGCGGCTTCGGCCGGGGCGGGCTCGGGCGCCTTGACTTCGCGCGCGCGGAAGGCGATCAGGAAGATGATCAGCATGGCCAGGCAGCCGCCGGCCGAGATCGACCAGATGCCGCGCCAGTCGTGCACGTTTTCCGCGATGGTGTAATGCTGCATAACCTTGCCGCCGAAGATGGACCCCATGGCCATGCCGAATCCGTACGTGATCCAGGCCAGGAAACTCTGCGAACTGGCGCGCATGTCCGGCGGCGAGATGCGTTCGACGTACAGCATCGCGGAGACGATGGCGAAGGCGAAGCAGACGCCATGCAGGCCCTGCGACGCCACCACCAATCCCACCGGTTCGCCCAGCGCGAAGACGGCGAAGCGCAGCGACCACGCGGCGATGCCGATGGCCATGGTCTTTTTCGTGCCGAGGCGCTTGAGAAAGAAGGGCAGCACCGCGAGCGTCGTAATCTCCATGATCTGCCCGATGCTCTGGATCAGCGGGACGCTTTCCTTCTTCACCTTCAGGCCGTGCTCCAGGAAGATGCCCGTCATGTTGTAGTAAAAGGCGCCGAAGAAGAGCAGGCCGAAGGCCACGACGCAGAAGACCGCGTACGAGGGATCGGCGAGCATCCCCAGGATGCGCTTGGCCGGGAACGGTTCGGCCGCGTTCTTTTTGGGCGGCGTGTTCGGCAGGGTGAAGCAGTAGAGGCCGTTCAGCACCGAGAAGATGCCGGCCAGGTTCAGGCCGTCGCCGAACGGATAGGGCCGGCTGAGGTCCAGGCTTGCCAGCAGGCTCGGCTTATCGACCTCGCGAATCCATAGGCTGAGCAGCCCGCCGGCGGCGATCCAGCCGATGGTGCCGAGCGTGCGCACGCGCGGAAAATCGCGGCTGGGGTCATCCATGTGGTGGAAGCAGACCGCATTCGCCAGCGCCAGGGTGGGCCCGAAGAAGAGCATCATGCCCAGCGCGGCCCACCAGAGCGACTGGTACTCGCGCAGCGTGGCGCAGTGGAACGCGAGCGCGCCCGCGATCAGGTAGCTGACGCCCATGAAGTTCTGGGTCGCGAAGTACCGGTCGGCGATCTGCCCCGCGATCAGCGGGGAGATCATCACCGCCAGGGCGCCGGTGAGGTACATCATGCCGATCTGTTCGCCGGTAAACTTGAGGCTGGCGAGATGGTTGCCGAGCACCGGCACCCACGAACCCCAGATTGCGAACTGTAAAAACATTTGCACCGCGAGCCGCGTGCGCAGCCACGGTACGGGCGTTTTGGTTTCCATAGTTCGAAAAAGGGTATCCCTTTTCCGCATTCGCGCAACGGCCGGGCTTGCCGCTGCGGGCCCCCGCGCGGTAGGATGCGCCGGGAACCGGGAGCAGCCGCATGGGCGCGCCGATCGGGCCGGTGAGCAGACGCTATAGGAAGGAGTTCGGCCGCGCGCCCACGGGGCCGAAGCGGTCGTGCAAGGGCTGGCGTCAGGAAGCCGCCCTGCGCATGCTCAACAACAACCTCGATCCCGCCGTCGCCGAACGCCCGGAAGACCTGGTCGTCTACGGCGGCATCGGGCGCGCCGCGCGGTCGTGGGCCTGCTACGACGCGTGCATCGGCAGCCTGCGCGCGCTCGGCGACGACGAGACCCTGCTTGTCCAGTCCGGCAAACCCGTCGGCGTCTTCCGCACCAGCGTTCGCGCGCCGCGCGTGCTGATCGCGAACTCGAACCTGGTCGGACGCTGGGCCACCTGGGAACACTTCCGCGAACTCGAGGCCGCCGGCCTGACGATGTACGGGCAGATGACCGCGGGCTCGTGGGCGTACATCGGTTCGCAGGGCATTATCCAGGGCACGTACGAGACCCTAGCGTCGCTTGCCAGGAAGCACTTCCGCGGCTCGCTGGCCGGGCGCATCGTCCTGACCGCGGGCCTGGGGGGCATGGGCGGCGCGCAGCCGCTGGCCGTGACCATGAACGGCGGCGCGGCGCTGTGCGTCGAAGCCGATCCCACGCGCATCGAGAAACGCCTGCAGACCCGCTACCTTCAGCGCGCGACCTCCTCCCCCGAGGAAGCGCGGGCCTGGTGCGAGGACGCGCGCCGCCGCCGCATGGCGCTTTCCGTCGGCCTGATCGGCAACGCGGCCACGCTGCTCCCGGAACTCTTCCGGCGCGGTTTCAAGCCCGACGTCGTCACCGACCAGACCGGCGCGCACGACGAACTGAACGGTTACATCCCCGCCGGCCTGACCGTGGAAGCGGCCGCGAAGCTGCGCGCGAAGCAGCCCGAGCGCTACCGGAAGCGGTCCTTCGCGAGCATGACGGCGCACCTGAAGGCGATGCTCGCCTTCCAGAAGCGCGGCGCGGTGACGTTCGACTACGGCAACAACATCCGCGGGCAGGTGGCGGCCAGCGGCGGGCTGACGCACGCGCAGGCCTTCCGCATTCCGGGCTTCGTGCCCGAATACATCCGACCGCTCTTCTGCGAAGGGCGCGGGCCCTTCCGCTGGGTCGCGCTGAGCGGCGACGCGCGCGACATCGCGCTCACCGACGCGCTGGTGCTCGAACTCTTTCCCAAAAACAAAGCGCTCTGCCGCTGGATCAAGCTCGCGCGCGAACGCGTGGCCTTTCAGGGCCTGCCCGCGCGCGTCTGCTGGCTCGGCTACGGCGAACGCGCCAAAGCCGGACTCAAATTAAACGAAATGGTCGCCGACGGCACGCTCAAAGCACCGATCGTCATCGGACGCGATCATCTCGACTGCGGCTCGGTCGCCTCGCCCAACCGCGAAACCGAAGCGATGAAAGACGGCTCGGATGCCATCGCCGATTGGGTTTATCTCAACGCGATGATCAACGCCGTCGGCGGCGCAACGTGGGTTTCGCTCCATCACGGCGGCGGA
>JAHCJK010000109.1 GCA_026184295.1 Planctomycetota bacterium | reverse complement strand
CGGCCGCGGTGGCGATCCTGGCCCTGGCCGGCGCGACCGTGCGCCTGCTGCGGCAGCCGGAGATCCGGCAGGCGACGAACAGGCCGGCGGTCCAGGCCGGCGGCGGCCAGGAAAAAGCGTTCTCGGAACTGGCGTGGATCGCGCAGGTACCGCCGGCCGAACCGGCGCCCGCCGGAGGCTCGATTCGATTCGAGGAGCCTGGGCAGGGGCGCGCCGGCGGCGTCGGGCAGGGCGGGGGCGTTTCGGACGGCGGAAGCACGAAAGGCGGAACGGAGGGCGGCACGGAGGGCGGGGGCGGATCCATCGGCGCAGCCGGGGGGCCTCAGGGCGGGCATGCCCCCGCACCGGGCGGGCCGCCCGAACCCGCGCCTTCCTTCGGCGGCACGCCGGAATTGCCCGCGAACCCGGCGCTGGAAGGCTTCGCGAAGCAGTTCGCGTTCGCCTTCCGCATCCCGGAGACCCTGCCCGGCGGCTACGAATTCCTGGAAGGCAAGCCGGTGAACCCGCGCGCGGTGCAACTGATCTACCGCCGGGGGCAGGGGCGTCAGATCGTCTTTCTTTCTCCGGCTTCGGGCGAGGACGCGCCGGTGCGCGAGGCCAGGATCGGCGGACGAGTGCTGCGCTGCATTCGCCAGCATGGGCTCTGCGCCGGATTCGGCGGGCCGATGACCGACGGTGAAATCACCCAAAACCTGAAAGCGTTTACGCGCAAGGAGACCGTGAAATGAGACACCTGATCGTGCTGCTCTGCTGCCTGATGCTGGCGGCGCCCGTGGGCCGCGCCGATGTGGCCCCCGAACCGCTGATGACCGGCGGGAACAACCCTTCGCCCCGCGCCAAGACCGAGGTCGCGATGGTCTGGGAGGAAGTGGACCTGCGCGTCTCGGCGGAGAAGAACGAGACCACCGCCGTCTTCGGGCTCAAGAACCTCGGCGGTTCGGCCACGGAGTTCGAAGTCGGCTTTCCCAGCTACTTCGAGATGCCGCTCCAGGACTTCAGCGTCACCATCGACGGCGAGAAGCACCTGGCCGCGGTGAAAAAGGAAGGCGTGAAGGACTTCCGCGGGCGCGAGCGCTTCACCTACTGGATGTGCTGGACGATGAAGTTCGAGCCCGGCCAGGAGCGCAAGGTGGAAGTGAAGTACTGGGTCAAGCCGGAGGTCCGCCACGAACTCTACACGCGCGAACTCTCCGAAGCGATGCAGGGCAAGCTCTGTGAGATGAACAGCGGGTACGTGCTGCGCACGGGGCGCGACTGGGCGGGCTCGATCGGCAAGGCCGTCATCCGCGTGCACTACAACGAGTCGGTGACGAAGCAGAACCTGACTTTCGGCGGCGCGAAGCGGAACTGGGTCTACGATCCCAAGACCAACACCGACACGCTGACCTTGAAGGACCTCGAGCCCGACGATTCCTCGGACATCTCCTATTCCTTCTACGCCGCCTCGCCGAAGGAACGCGCCGAGACCCTGACCGGCCTGCTCAAGGAGAAGAAGCTCCAACCCTGGTCCATGCAGTGCCTCCTCGATCTGCTCGAAAAAAAGAACGCCCTGGGGCTCGCCAAGGAAGACCTGGCGAAGAAGACCGGCGAAATCCTGGACCTGATGACCGAGCAGGCCTACGACCAGGCGAAGCTCAGCCCGGGCGCGGAAGATGTGGTGCTGAAGGTCTACCGCCGTGCCCTGGCCGGCCATCAGGCCGCGCAGGACGCCGGCGGAGCGCGCAAGATCGCCCAGCCCTACGAGAAGTTCATGGCCTTCATGCTGGAACGCGACAAGGCGTACAAGGGCAAGGGCGGGTACAAGGGCCGCGAATACGCCCAACTGGAAGTCGAGTACGCCAAAGTCGTCAAGCTGCTCGAGCCCGCGGCGCCCGCGAAGGAGTAACCCGGACGTGAACGCCCCCGCCGCCGTCCTGCCGTTCGACGGTTCTGCAATCCCCGCCCGGCCCCGGCGCGCACGCGCCTGGGGCCTGGGCGTTGGGATGCTCGGATGGCTGGGCGCGGCCTGCCTGCTGGCGGGGTGCGCGCCACTGGCGCTGAACATCGCCATCGTCTTTCTCTTTGCCGGCCCGCACAACTGGATGGAATTCCGCTACATGCTCGCGCGCATGCCCGCCGCGTGGGGCCGGCTGCGCGGGTTTTACGCGCTGGCGCTGGGCGGGACGGTCGTCCTCGCGGGCGCGATGATCGGCCTGCCGTACCTCGCGCGGCATCGCGGCTGGGACTACGCCGACTGGCAGTTCGGCGCGGCGCTGTGGAACGTGGCGCTGCTGGGTTGGCTGGCGGCGCTGGCGTGGCAGGTCTGGACGCGGCCCTTGCAGCGAACGGCCCTGGCGGCAAGCGCGGCCGTGCTGGCCATGGCGGCCTGGCAGTATCCCGGCGCGTGGGCACTGGGGCTCGTCTACGCGCATCCGCTGGTGGCGCTCGCGTTCTTCGCGCGCGAGATCAAACGCCGCCGCCCGGAAGCCCTGCGCGCGTACCTCGCGGCGCTGGCCCTGGTGCCCGTGGCCCTGGCGTTCCTGTGGTGGCGGCTGGGCGACGCGCCGGACCTGCGCGGCGCGGACATCTTAAGCATGCGCATCGCGCTGCAATCGGGCGCGGGACTGCTGCCGAAGGTCTCTTCGAGTTTTCTGGTCGCTTCGCACGCGTTCCTGGAACTGCTGCACTACGGCGTTTGGATCCTGGCCGTTCCGCTGCTGACCCTGAAGGCCAGCCCGCTGGACGTGGAAGCGGTGCCGCTGGCGAAGAAGTCGCGGACCTGGCGCTGGGCCTTAAGCGGCTCGCTGCTGTGCGGCCTGCTGCTGGTCGTGGGCCTGTGGGGCGGGTTCCTGGCGGACTACGCGGTCACGCGCGACCTCTACTTCAGCATCGCGATCGTGCACGTGCTGGGAGAATTTCCCTTCCTGATGCGCGGCTGAAGCTACTTGGCCGCGACGGATTCCTTCTTGGCGTACTTGGTCGCGACGTAGTCGTCCAGAATGCGAATGAACTTCTGGCCGATCTCCTCGGGCGTGCCGTTCAGCGTCGCGAAGTTCTTGCCGTCCACGTACACGGGGCAGTGGGGGGCTTCGCCGCTGCCCGGCAGGCTGATGCCGATGTTGGCGGCCTTGCTCTCGCCCGGGCCGTTGACGACGCAGCCCATCACCGCCAGCTTCAATTCCTCGACGCCATCGAACTGCGCGCGCCATTCGGGCATCTTGTCGCGCAGGTAGCCCTGCACGTTCTCGGCCAGCTCCTGGAAGGTCGTGCTGGTCGTGCGCCCGCAGCCCGGGCACGCGGTGACGCTGGGCGCGAAGCTGCGGATGCCGAGCGCCTGGAGCAGTTCGCACGCGGCGTAGACTTCCTCGCGGCGGTCGCCGCCGGGGCGCGGGGTCAGGCTGACGCGGATGGTGTCGCCGATGCCTTCGTGGAGCAGAATGCCCATGCTCGCCGCGGACCAGATCTGCCCCTTCGCGCCCATGCCGGCCTCGGTCAGGCCCAGGTGCAGGGGCTGCTCGGTCTTGGTGCAGAGTTCGCGGTAGAGCTTGATCAGGTCGGTCGGCTTCGAGATCTTGCAGGAGATGATGATCTGGTCGGGGCGCAGTCCGCATTCGAGCGCCAGTTCGGTGGACTGGAGCGCCGAGAGGATCATGCATTCGTTCAGGATGTCCTCGGGCTCCTTGCCCAGATTCTTGGAGGTGTTCTCGTCCATCTTGGCGACGAGGAGTTCCTGGTTCAGCGACCCGGCGTTGACGCCGATGCGCACGGGCTTGTTGTTGTCCACCGCGATCTGGCAGATGGTGCTGAACTGTTCGTCGCGCTTCTTGCCGCGGCCCACGTTGCCGGGGTTGATGCGGTACTTGTCGAGCGCCTTCGCGCAGCCGGGGAACTCGGTGAGCAGTTTGTGGCCGTTGTAGTGGAAGTCGCCGATCAGCGGCGCGGTGATGCCGGCGCCGAGCATGCGCTTCTTGATCTCTTCGACCTTCTCGGCGGCTTCGGGCAAATTGACGGTGATGCGGACGAGTTCGCTGCCGGCCTCGGCGAGCTGAATGCACTGTTTGGCGGTGGATACGGCGTCGGCGGTATCGGTGTTGGTCATCGACTGCACGCGCACCGGCGCGCCGCCACCCACCAGCACGTTCCCCACCATCACGCCGATCGTCTTGCGCCGCTGAACTCCGGACATGCGTTCGTCTCCAGGTGCCGAGCCGGTCAATCCCACCAACAGGGGATCGGTCAAAAGCCTTAAACAGTCTAGAAATATCGCCGCCCGCCGTCAACCAAGCGCTCTTGCGTCATTCGCGCAAGGTGCGTAAGGTCGTGCAACTCTTTCAGGAGCCCCGATGAAAGCCATCCTGCTGATGTTCGATTCCCTGAACCGGCGCCTGCTTCCGCCCTACGGAGGCACCGGCGTGCACGCGCCGAACTTTTCGCGCCTGGCCGAACGGACCGTCACCTTCGACAGCAGTTACGTCGCCAGCATGCCCTGCATGCCCGCGCGCCGCGAGATTCACACCGGGCGCTACAACTTTCTGCACCGGAGCTGGGGGCCGATCGAACCCTACGACGACTCGATGCCGGAGACGCTTTCGAGCAAGGGCGTCTACACGCACCTGGTCACCGACCATCAGCACTACTGGGAAGACGGCGGCGGCGCGACCTACCACAATCGCTACAGTTCCTACGAACTGATCCGCGGCCAGGAGGGCGACCGCTGGAAGGCGCACGTGGAGAACCCGCCGGAGGTCCCGCACCTGGGACAGGCGTGGCGGCAGGACCGCGTGAACCGCATGTACCTCCAGAAGGAGGAAGACTTCCCGCAGGCGAAGACCTTCGCCGCGGGCCTGGAGTTCCTGCGCAAGAACGCCGCGCAGGACCGCTGGTTCCTGCAACTCGAGACCTTCGATCCGCACGAGCCGTTTTTCGCGCCGCAGAAGTACCGCGACCTGTACCCGCACACGTACGACGGCCCGCCCTTCGACTGGCCGAACTACGACAGGGTCAAAGAGACGCCCGAGCAGGCGCAGCATCTGCGCTACGAGTACGCGGCGCTGACCAGCATGTGCGATGCGTATCTCGGCAAGGTGCTCGAAACGATGGACGAGCTGGACCTGTGGAAGGACACGATGCTGATCGTCGGCACCGACCACGGCTTCCTGCTCGGCGAGCACGACTGGTGGGCGAAGATACGCATGCCCTTTTGGCAGGAGATCGCGCACACGCCGTTCTTCGTCTGGGACCCGCGCTGCGGGAAGAAAGGCGAGCGGCGGAACTCGCTCGTGCAGATCATCGACTGGGCGCCGACGCTGCTCGAATACTTCGGCATCGAACGCCCGCCGGACATGCAGGGGCGCCCCCTGCGCGAGGCCGTCGCCACCGACGCGCCCTTGCGGGACGCGGCGCTCTTTGGCGTTTTCGGCGGGCACGTGAACGTCACCGACGGGCGCTACGTGTACATGCGCGCGCCGGCCCACGCGTCGAATACGCCGCTCTTCGAGCACACGCTGATGCCGACCCACATGCGTTCGCGCTTCGGCCCCGACGAACTCAAGGACGCGCAGCTCGCGCCGCCGTTCCCGTTCACCAAGGGCTGTCCGGTGCTGCGCATGCCGGGGCGCGCGTGGAACAAGGCCCAGGAGTTCGGCACGCTGCTGTACGACATCCAGGCGGACCCCCGCCAGGAGCGCCCGATCCAGGACAAGGCCGTCGAAGAGCGCATGCTCGGCCTGATGACCCGGCTGATGCTGGAAAACCACACGCCGATGGAACAGTTCGAGCGCCTCGGCCTGCCGCGCCCGGCCTAGTCCTTGTACGGGACGGTGCCGTTCGCGTCGGTCTTGTGGCCGTCGCGTGCGACGTACACCGGCCCGGGCTCGAAGCGGTCGCCGAAACGGTCGAGCAGTTCCTGGAGCTTCCGCTCGAGCTGCGCCTGCAATTCGGCGGCCTCGGGCGTGTGGGCCAGGTTGTTCATCTGGTACGGATCGCGTTCGTTGTCGAAGAGTAGCCAGGCGCCTTCGAGGTTCTTCACGTACGTGTGCCGCTTCGTGCGGACGCCGCGGTATTCCACGCCGCCGTGCTTGCGGATGAATTCCCCGAAGGGCGATACGCAGGAGAGCAGCACCGCGTCGGCGGGCGGCGGCGCTCCTTTTAGGAGATGCGGCGCGTAGCTGCGTCCCTGCATCGTCGAAGGCGCCTCGAGTCCGGCAAGGTCGATCAGCGTCGGCGCGAGGTCGATGGTGTCGATGGGCGCGTCGGCCAGGCGCGGCGAGCCGAACAGCTTCGGGCAGTCCATCAGCAGCGGCACGCGGATCGATTCGTCCCAGGGGCGCTGCTTGCGGACCTGCGCCTGCGAATGCAGCATGTCGCCGTGGTCGGACCAGAAGACGAAGAGGGTGCGCTCGGCGACGCCGCATTCGCGCAGGGTTTCGCGCAGTTCGCCGATGTATTCGTCCAGCGCCGCGCCGTGTGCGTAGTAGCCGGCGAGTTGCCGGCGGGCCTCGTCGGCTCGTTCGGGCGGGACGTTGGGGCGCAGCGAGATGCGTTCGGCGTCGAACATCGCGCGGAAGCGCTCCGGCGCGGTCTCGTACGGGTTGTGCGGCGGCCCCCACGAAAGCACCAGGAAAAACGGTTCGCCGTCGGCGCGCTCACGGATGAATCGCTGGGCCTCGCGCGTCTGCGCCTCGGCGTCGTAGCCTTCCCAGACCTTCGCTTCGCCGGTCTCGGTAAAATACGGGCTGTTGTTGTAATGGTGGGTGCATTCCTGCGCGCGCCAGAAGTCGAAGCCGTGGCGCCGGTCGGGCGTGATGTAGTTCGAGCGCCCGCGCCCGTTGACGTGC
Organism: Planctomycetota bacterium; assembly: GCA_026184295.1. GTDB lineage: Bacteria > Planctomycetota > SZUA-567 > H5-PLA8 > H5-PLA8 > JACQFI01. The sequence continues at coordinate 12,872 of JAHCJK010000109.1, read as the reverse complement.
CACTTGCCGATGTAGCCGGTTTGGTAGCCCGCGTTCTTGAAGACTTCGCCCAGCGTCAGGCCCTTGGGTTCCAGGGGCAGGTCGTTCAGGTAGACGCCGTGCGTCAGCGGCTGCTGGCCCGTCAGGAGGCTGGCGCGGGCCGGGCACGAGACCGGAAAGCCCGAGATCGCGTGCGAAAAGCGGACGCCTTCGGCGGCCAGCCGGTCGAGGTGCGGCGTGCGGGCGTTGGGGTCGCCGGCGTAGCCGGTGGCCTGGTAGCGCCACTGGTCCGCGAAGACGAAGACGACGTTGATCTTTTCGGACATCGGCACCCCTTTTTGTGTAATCGGCCGCGGTCAGTCGCCCTTGGGCACCCATTCCGCTTTGCGCACCACCGACGGCACCAGGCCCAGCGCGACGACCAGGATCACCACCAGCGTGGCGTTGAGCAGCAACTGCGCGTCGTAGTCGCTCATGACGCCGCCCAGGAATTTCCAGCCGACCCGGAAGAGGCCGAGGTTGATCGCCCCGGCGCTCAGCGCGCCCGCCAGCGCCTGCCCGGCCATCAGCAGCGTCTGGCAGAGGCCCGTGGAGAGCGACTTGTTCTCGGGCGGGATCAGCGCGAGCATCTCGGTCGAGACCGCGATCGTCGAGGCCGCCCAGACGAGCCCGTACACGCCGTTCAGCGCGCCCAGGTAGATTTCGGCCGGCACGGGCGAGAGGTGCCGGATCAGGAACAGAAAGAGCACGAGCCCGTAGGTGAAGTGGCAGATGAGAAAGACCGGCTTGGTGCCCAGGCGGTCCACCATCCAGCCGCCGGCCACGAAGCCGAACATCGAGCCGATCATGTACAGGTTGCCCATCCAGCCGATGGTGTTGTCGCCGAAGTGCAGGTAGTCCTTCTCGACCAGCGCGAAGAGGCTCGGCCCGCCGAACGTGACGAGCGTGATGAGAAAGACGTAGCAGCAGAACGAGGCGTACCCGTTCACGCGGACGATCTCGACGACCGAGGCCAGCAGCCCGCGCCCGCTGGGCTTGGCCGCTTCCAGTTCGGGGATGTAGCCGTACAGCGCCACGCGCACGAACATCCCCGCCGTGACGATGCCGAAGATGATCTGGTACGTCAGCATCGGCGAGTCCTTGGCCAGGAAACTGCTCGCCGCGAGGCCGAAGACGATGCCCGCGATCTGCCAGGAAAGGCGCATGGTCCCGAAGTAGCGCCCGCGGATTTCGACCGGCACGAGCGGGCTGAGCAGCGCGAACCAGCTTGCGCTGAACATCGCCTGCCCCAGGCCGTACGCGACGATGCCCGCCGCGATGGCCGCCCAGGAATACGGCGGCTGGACGAACCCCGCGCAGGTCACGGCCGTGAAGCCCCCCGCCATCACTGCGCAGCCCCACATGCCCATGGCCTTTTTGCCGCGGCGGTCGGCGATAAAGGAACACGGGATCAGCGAGAGCGCCTGCACGATGCCGGGCAGCGCGATCAGGATCACGATCGTGGCGCTGGTGAATTCCTGCTTCGCCAGGTACAGGAACATCGTCTGGTTGCTGAACGAGAGGTAGCCGAGGCAGCCGAAGACCTGCCCCCAGATGGAGGCGCGAATCCCGCGGCGCTGCAACGGCGTGAGGAGCGGCGCGCCGTTGCCGGCCGCCGCCTGCGTACTGGAGGGCTCCGTCTGCGTGGGCGCGGCGCCGCTTACCATCCGATGTAATCCGGGGCCGATCCGGGCGCGACCAGTTCGTCGATCTTCTTGGCCGCGTCGTCCGAAATCTTGAGGTCCAGCGCCGCGATGGCCTCTTCGAGGTGCTCCACGGTGCGCGGCCCCACGATCACGCTCGCCACGTGCGGCTGGCGGTACAGGAACGCGTAGGCCAGGTGGCTGAGCGGGCGGCTCATCTCGTCCGCCAGGCGCGCCAGCCCTTCCAGCAGGTCCATGTTCTTCTCGAGCGCCTTGCGGAAGGCCTCGCTCTTGTTGCGCGGCGTATCGGCAATCGCCTTGCCCTTGCGGTACACGCCGCTCAGGCGCCCCGCGTTGAGCGGGCTCCAGGGGAGCATGCGCACGCCGAACTTCATGCAGAACGGCGCGAGTTCCGTCTCGACATGCCGGTTGGCGATCGAGTACGGGCACTGTTCGCTGACGGGGACGGGCGCGTTGGACGCCTGCGCCTTCAGCGTCGCCTCGGTCAGGTGCCAGGCCTTGAAGTTGGAGGTGCCCCAGTAGACCACCTTGCCGGCGCGCACGAGGTCGTCCATCGCGCGCAGGGTTTCTTCGATGGGCGCGTGGTCCCAGTGGTGGCACTGGTACAGGTCGATGCGGTCGGTCTTCAGGCGGCGCAGCGAGTCTTCGCAGGCCTTCAGGATGTGGCGGCGCGAGAGCCCGCGGTCGTTCTCGGTCGGGCCGACCTTGCCGTAGACCTTCGTGGCGACCACGAGCGGGTCGCGGCGCGCGGGGCCGCCTTCGGCCAGCCAGCGCCCCAGAATCTCTTCGCTCACCTGCTTCTGATACACGTTGGCGGTATCGAAGAAGTTGATGCCGGCTTCGACGGCGCGTTCCATGATGCGGCGCGAGAGCGCCTCGTCGCAGGCCGCGCTGCCGAAGTTCATGTTGCCGAGGCAGATGGGCGAGACTTTCGCGCCCGCGCGTCCGAGAAATCGCAGTTCCATGGCGTGCTCCTTTCGTGCCGGGCCGGAGGCCTTCATAGGATGGGCAGGTACGGGTATAGTCCCGCGCGCGCCCTGCGTCAAAGCCCGCCGCGTTCGCCTCCGCGGTTACTGCGTCCAGCGCGCCGGCGGGTCCTTCTTCAGAATCTCGATATAGGCGTCGTTCTTCTGCTTCTCGAAGAACTCCTGCTTCATCTTGCGCAGGTTTTCGGAGTACGCGAGCCCGCGCGCGCGGTCGGCGGCCTCTTCCCAGGGAATCTTCAGCGCTTTGCGGTAGGCCTCGCGCTTCACGATCAGGTACGCGTCGCCCGCGTCCACGGGCTTGGAGACCTCGCCGTCCTTCAGGTCCTTCGCGATGCGTTCCTCGGCGGGAAAGTTGCCGCTCGGCAGGCCCGTCTTGCCGTCCACCGTCAGCATTCCGCCGAACTTGTCCACGGCCGGATCGTACTGAAGCGCCGCCGCCACCTTGGCGAACTCGACGCCGCCTTCGGTCACCTTCTTATAGACGAGCTGCGCGGTCTGTTCGGCTTCTTCCGGCGTGGTGAACTTCGCCTTGGGAATCCGGATGCGCCGCAGCGTCCAGCCGTCGGGATGTCCGAACTGGTCCGGATGTTCCTCGTAGTACTTGCGCGCCTCCGTCAGCGTGTCGCGCACGCGCCCCAGGGTGTAGAAGAGCACCTCGCGCCGGTAAATCTCGAGGACGATCCCTTTCTCCCACTGCTGCCAGGTCTCGCCGCGCTTGGCGAGCGCGTCGCGCAGGGCCTTCTCGCCGCCGGCCTCGCGGACCAGTTCCTTGCGCATGCGTTCCACCATGTCGCCTTCCCAGCGCTTGTAGGCATCCTCGATGCGCGAGGAGGGCGTCGAGGGGCTGTAGGACGCGACGATGCGCGCCTTGATGTCGCTGCGGAACTTGGCGCCCAGGTCGTCGAGCAGATGGTCCTGAATCGAGGTCTGCAGCGCGTTGAGCCAGGCTTCGCGCACCGCGGCCTGCTTGAGTTCGGGCTTCAGGTCGCCGGAGCGCAGCTTTTCCTGGATGATCAGGAAACTGTCGTAAAAGAGCGCTTCGACCTCGCGCGTCCCGATGGTGTGCGCATTGACCCGCAGGGCCACGCTGTTGCCTTCGTCGTCGGGCGGAACCGGTTCCTGCGCCGGGCACGCGGCGGCCAAAGCCGCGGCCAGCGCCGCCAGATGCAGGCATAGGCGCGGAGCGGGCATGCTATTTCTCCGGAGCTTCCTTCTTTGGCGGGTCCTTGGGATTGGGCGCGGGCGGCGGCGCGAGCAGTTTGCGCAGCGATTCTTCGGGCGTGATCGTCTCGTTGAGCGGGCTGAGCTTGTCCTTGATGTACTGCGGCAGTCCAGTGGCGCGGTCGAGCAGGTTCCAGCCCTGGAGCTTGTGCGTCTCGGTGCCGGGCAGCCCGATGCCCATGCGGTCGAGCAGGCTCGCGGCGGCGTCGGTGTTCTTCTCCGACTGCCCCCACTCGCTCGCCTTGAGGAACGCGGCCGCGGCGTCGAAGCCCGCGGCGTCCTTGATCTTCTCCGTCCCGAAGACCGCTTCCATCGCGTAGCGATTCAGCTTCTCGGTGGGATACTCGAACTGCGGGTTCTCCAGCGCGCCGTTCATCCGCAGCGCCAGGCCGCCGTCGGAGAGGTCCCTCAGGAACTGTTCGCGCTTGTCCGCCGGCCAGAGCGGCAGGGCCAGCTTGTCCTTCCACGGATCGGGCAGCGCGAGCACGGCCACGTGCAGCGTGTCGTCGATGCCGTAGTCCCAAAGCTGGAGTTTGCCGGCCACGCGCAGTTCCAGGCCCGCGGCGCCGCCCTTCGCCAGCATCTTGCTCTGCGGCGCGGGCTTGATCTCCCCCAGGCCATTGGTGACGGTGACCAGCACCTTGAACGGCTCGAACTCCAGGCGCTCGCCTTCCAGGCCCAGGCGCGAAAGGAACAGGTCCACGCCGAAGAGCGTCGCCTTCGAAAGAGCTTCGGTGCGGTCCACGATGCCCGAAAGCGCGGGGCTGTTGGCGATGAAGTCCTTGGCCGTCGCGGTGTGCCGGCTGCCGAGCACGACCAGCAGCGAGACCGCGTCGGGCGAGAGCAGCTTGGCCCAGGCCGGGCGGCGGTCTTTGCGTTCGCCCTTCTGGACCTCGGGCGCGAGTGAGAGCGTGAGGTTCTGGAAGCCCAGTTCCACGCCGCCCTGCCAGGTGCGGCGCGCGGCGGGTTCGAAGCCGTTGCCCTGCATCACGCCTTCCAGCGAGACCTGGCCTTCGGCGCGGTGCCCGGCCTTGGGCGCGGGCTGCGCGCCGAAGAGCAGCCGCGGGAGGTCGGCCTTGAGCAGCTTGATCGTGTAGCTGTGCTTGATGTGGAGCGGGAACTCGGCCGTCGCGGTCGAGAGGTCGCCGCTGAAGGCGCTGACCGAGAGCGCTCCGTTGGCGAACTGCCCGGTCAGGATCGGGACGTTCAGCTTCAGGTCCTTGAGCGTGAACTTGGGCGCGACGAACTGGTCGATCGCGTCGCCGCCGAAGGTGAACGCGGGCGCGCTGACGCTGCCGTCCAGGTTCATCTGCGCCAGCGGATCGAACGGGTTCCCGCGCGCCAGAGCCACGCCCTGGTCGCTCAGGATCTTCCGCAGGGCTTCCACGGCCGCGCCGAGTTCGTCGTCCTTGACCGCGGTCTTGAAGCGCAGCGGCAGCTTGACCTGCAGCGGCATCACCTTTTCCGAGACCGCCTGCCGCAGGTTCTTGCGTTCGTCGCGCGAGGCGATCCAGAGGCCGTCGAGGGTGGCGCTGAAGAGCGTCTCCTTGCCCGCCTGTCCGGCCACGGGCGCGGCGGTGTGCGTCAGCGCGACGTCCATGTTCAGGCTGTTCACCTCGGAGTTGCTCATCGCCCACGCGCCGTTCAGCAGCGCGGAAATCTTCTCCTTGCCGGGCGTCTCGGCGGAGAGGCGCAGGTCCTTGAGCTGCCCCTTCACATCCAGGCGGTCCTGCGCGGGCAGCGGGTCGAGCGCGCGCAGGCGGTCCAGGTCGCCGTTGAACTCGCAGACGAGATTTTCGACCATGCCCCGGGCGGCAAACGGTCCGGGCTTGAGGCCCAGCGTCGCGAGGTACTCCGCGTCCATGCGCGGCACCTTGAACGTGCCGTGAATCTGGTTGGTCTCGCCGTCGTAGCCCAGGCGCTCGACCGTGCAGGGCTCCTTGGCGTCCCACTTCAGCGGCCCGCCGTCCAGGCTGCCGGCCTGCAGGGCCAGGGTCTTGAGCGCGTCGCCCTTGGCGTCGGACTTGCTGCGCAGTTCGGCGCCGGAGAGTTCCACGCGCATCGGCCCGCCGATCAGGCGCGCGTTGTCGATGTACACGATCGTGTCGCGGTTGGGGCCGCCGGGGGAGTGCGAGGCCACGACGCCGAGCGTCAGGGCCTGGCCCGCGGGCTTGCGGTAATCCCAGTTCGGCAGGGCGCGCGGAAGCGAGAGGTCCGCGAGTTCGAAGTTCGCGTTCAGGATCAGCGAGACGTTCTTGTAGTCCTCGGTAAAGGAGATCGCGGACGCGTCGCTTTCGCGGATCGTCCACGGGCCACGGATCGAGAGAGCGCGCGGCTTGCCGTCGGTGCCGGCGGGCAGGGCGAAGGCGAGGTCGTTCTGGAAATGGCCGATCAGGCTCCAGGTGCGGTCGCGCCCGGCCGCGGGGCGCAGGGCCAGATCCTTGATCGTCCATTGCCCCGAGGGCACGACGCGCCGCGAGGTGAGCAGCCGCACCAGCGTCTCGGGGACGTGGCGTTCGGCCGCCAGCTCGGGACCGTCGATCACCCAGCGCGTAAAGCCGCCGGCGTCGAGCGTGAGCGATTTCACGACGAGAAATTCGTCGAGGTGTTCCAGCAGCGAGGTGCCGATGCCCGCGCCGCCCGCGTTGGCGGCCAGGAAGATTTCGCGGACGCCGTGCAAGCCGGCCACCGCGTCGAGGTCGCGCAGCCAGAAGCCGCCTTCCTCGTCGTTGGAAAAGACGAGTTCCTTCAGCGCCAGGCGCCCGGTGTCGCGCTTGTAGTCGGCCTGGAGCTTAAGCTGCCCGGTGACGGGCGGGTCGGCGGGCATCAGTTCCAGGCGGCGCAGCAGGTCGAAGGCCGCGCTCTCGACCGTTCCGGCAAAGGCGAATTCCTTCACCGCGTCGGGGAGCACCTTGCCCGGCAGGCGCGCCTTGCGGTCGAGCAGTTTTTCCAGCAGCCACAGGTCCAGGTCCTTGGCGCGGAGCTTGAACGCGCCCAGGCTGCCCTTCATGTCCAGTTCGTCCAGGTCGAGGCGGTGGAAGTCCGGGTCTTCTTTCGTCGCGGCGGGCTTTTTGCGGTAGCCGCCCTTGAGCGTGAAGCCGACCTTCGGTTCGGTCCAGGTCCAGCGGCGCTGCGCCTCGCCGTCCTTGGGGGTCTGGCCGGGAACGGGGCCTTCGACGGAGAGGTTCTGTCCTTCGACGGCCACGTCGTAGGCGGCCTCGATCTCGCGGGTGCCATCGGCGCGCGGTTCGGCGTCCCAGGCCAGGCTGAGCTTGCTCTGCGCCTTGGGGAACCCGGTCAGGCGGTAGGTGTCGTAGGCGTTGGTGCCGAGGAACTTCGCGATGCTGCGGAAGTACGGGTCGAAGCGTTCGCGCAGCGCGGTCAGGTCCGATTCGACGCGCAGGAGCGGGACGGTGAGCGTCTGGTGGTGGCCGGCGTGGGTCAGTTCGGCGTTTTCGAGCCGGACGTAGGGCGGCGTCTGTTCGTCGCCCGTCTGGAGCGTCAGCTTGAGGTACGGCAGCGGCGCGGCGGTGCTGGTGGTGAGCAGGTCGGGGTAGTATTCAAGCAGCGCGAGCAGTTCGACGGCCGGGAGGTCCGGGTTCCATTGGGCCTCGGACTTGCCGCGCAGCCCGATGCTGATCTGGTGCTGGTCGCCGTTCTTGGGATCGGTCTCGGGGCCCGAATAGACCGTCACCTTCAGGTCCGCGCGCTCCTCGACCGGCTCGCTGAATCCGATCAGCTTCATGTACGCGCCGAACTCCTTCCAGAACTCCCGCCCCTGCAGGTTGAGCTTGAACTGCGCCCGGACTTTCAGCTTTTCGGGATGGTCGAGGTTCTCGAAGGTGGCGGGCGTCAGGCTCTCGGCCTCGAACGACTTCGAGTCGGCCTTGGCCTTGAAGCGCGCCTCCAGGTTGCTGATCTCGCCGCGGTCGTTGGGAAGCGCCGTGGCATTGCACTCGGCGCGGACGTTGGTGGGAATCCACTCGCCCTTGCCCGCCTCGGTGGGGTGGGGGACGAAGGCCTCGCCCTTCTGCGCCAGCACGCCGTCGATCTTCATCTCGCCTTTGGCGAACGTGACGGCCGCGTCGCCGTCCAGCCCGCCGCGCAGGCGTCCCTTCAGCTTCAGGCGGTCGCCGACGTCGGTGGCGAAGAGGTCCTGGAGGATGGCCTTCAGCTTCACGTCGTAGCGGTAGTCGCCGGCGGGGTCGCGCTTGCCGTCGGCGCGCAGCACCAGGATCTGCGGCTGCGTGGGATCGCGCACGGCCGCCAGCGACGAAGCGCTGCGCAGCACCAGCGAGATCTGCATCGGGCCCTTGTCCACGTTGTAGTTCAGGTCCACGTCCAGCTTGGTGGGAATGTTGCCGACGGGCGGCTGGTCCTTTTCCAGGACGGAGACCAGGCTCTCGCTCTCGGCCGAGCCCGTGAGGAGGTAATTCTTCAGGTCCTGAAAGCTGACTTTAAAGTCGCCGGTGACGGGCTTGCCGAGCACCAGGCGCTGTTCGCCGCGGTTGACGGGCAGGGACCATTCGAGATGGCTGAAGAGCCGCGCGAGGTCGAACTTCTCGAGGCGCAGGTTCGCGGCGCCGTTGCCGATGTCGTCCGGATTGATCGCCCCGGCCCGGTTGATGAGCAGGAACTGCCCCGACTTGAGGCTCAGCTTGCCGCAGTCGCGCTCGGGCGTTTTCATCTCGGCGCTGGCCTCGAAGCGCAGGTCGCTGCCCAGGCCCTGCTGCGCCAGGTACACGCGGATGTTCTCGATGGAGGTCTTGCCGAGGCGCGTGTAGCGGTCGTCGAGCAGCACCTGGCCGCCTTCGATGGTGACGCTGGTCTCCAGCGAGGCGAGCCCCAGGTCGAAGGGGTAGGTCCGAGGCGGGCCCTGCAGGTAGCGTTCGAGGATGTCGTCGATGTTGCTGGCCTCGTGCCCGTCGCGCTCGAAGCGTTCGACGAATAGGCGCGGGCCGGTCATCTTGAGGGCGCTCGCGCGCACCACCAGCGGGCCCGCCAGCCAGCTCTTGAAGAGCGCCCAGGCGTCCAGCGAGCCGTCGATCTCATCGACGTGGAGCAGGTCCTTGGCCTCGGCCGGCTCCTTGTTCGGCACGCGCAGGTTGCGGATCTTCAAGGTGCCGTCCATCAGCCCGACGCTCACCGATTCGATCTCGGTGTCGTCGCGGCTGAGCGCCTCGTCCACTTGCTCGACGATGCGCGCCTTGAACCAGTTGTCGTTGAACCAGAGCAGCCGCAGCAGCACCGCCAGCAGCACCAGCGCCAGCGCCCCGCCGCCGATGTACAGCGCCACGCGGAACCACTTCTTCTTGAGCAGCGGGAGGCGCCCCCGGGCGCTCGATTCGAGGCGCAACTGCACGGGCCCGATCGTCACCTGCTGCCCGTCCTGGAGCGCGTGCGGGCCGCCGATCGGCTGGCCGTCCACCAGCACCGTCGATTTCTCCGACGACGGCCGGATCATCAGCTTCTCGCCGTCCACCTTCAGGTACGCGTGGACCGGGTGGACGCCTTCGCCTTGGATGTAGATGGGGCACGTCGAATCGCTGCCCATGCGGCTTTCGCCGTCCGGGACGGAAAAGCGGCCCTGGCTGCTCGTGAACGAAAAACTCGCCATGTCCTTCCCGACAGGGCCCGCGCCTACGCCCACGACCCGGCGGCCGGCGCCGGACACGCACGGACGCCGGCCTTGAGCGTCAGGCCCGCAAGATCGGCGCTAAAGTACGCGCCGCGTCATTGTGTTCGAACACTGCACGCCCAACACTTGCATCGCCTCCAACGCCATACCCCAAACGGCATGGCTGGAAGTACGGCTGGCATGGTTGGGCCGCCTCGTACTGTAATCTTCGCACCACGTTATGCAACCAACGCCCTAGGTGCACTCTGACCCGCCCGCTCGCGGAGTGCACCTTGGGTGGTCGCCCTTAAACACGATGCATCCCAAGTAGGACGCGCGTTTCCGCCTGCGGCTTCACCAAAGCCCTAGAGTTGACAGAAGTCCTTCTTCTGCGAAACCGTGGAAAGTCGAGCGCGCCGCGCTTCTAAACAGAGGAACCACATGACCCCCGAACGCCCTCACTACCACTTCACGCCGCCCACCGGCTGGCTGAACGATCCCAACGGCTTGATCTACGACGACGGCGAGTACCACCTCTTCTACCAGTGGTGCAAAGACGTGCAGGCGGACAACCTGTTCATGGAATGGGGCCACGCGGTCAGCGCCGACCTGGTCCAATGGGAGCACCTCCCCGTCGCGCTCACCTACGACGAACTCGGCGCGATCTGGTCCGGCAGCGCGGTCAAGGACGCGGCCAACGCCTGCGGCCTGTTTGCGAACGGCGGCGGGCTCGTGGCCGTCTTCACGCATCACAACAAGGACAAGGCCGAGCGCCAGAGCATCGCCACCAGCGCCGACCGCGGGCGTACCTGGACCAAGTTCGCCGGAAACCCGGTGCTCGGCACCGACGCCGACCGCAGCTTCCGCGACCCGAAGGTCTTCTGGCACGAGCCGATCGGGCGCTGGATCATGGTGGTGGGCGTGCAGCACCGCCTGTACGCCTCCACGAACCTGCGCGCTTGGACGCCGCTCGGCGAACTCCCCTTCAGGAGCGAATGCCCCGACCTCTTTCCGGTTCCGTTCGAGCACGGCGGCGGCAGCAAATGGCTGCTGAGCCTCGGCGGGCGCTCGTACGTGCTGGGGAACTTCGACGGGCAGTCCTTCACGCCCGAGACGCCCGCGCTGCCGGTGGACGAAGGCATGGACTTTTACGCGACGCAGAGCTGGGACAACGTCCCGGACGGCCGGCGCGTCTGGATCGGCTGGATCAACAACTGGAAGTACGCGAGCAAGCTGCCCGACTTCGGCGCGCAGGGATTTATGAGCCTCCCGCGGACGCTGGAACTGCGCGAGATTCCCGGCGCGGGCACGCGCATGGTCCAGAAACCCGTCGCGGAATTGGCCGCGCTGCGCGGGGCGCCGCTGCGTCCGGCGCCCGCGGAGCTTCCCGGCGTGCGGCTGAAGGCCTACGAACTGGAAGCGGAACTGCGCCCCGCCGCCGGCGACCGCTGCGGCTTCTCGGTGCGCGCCTCGGCCGACGGCCGCCAGGAGACGCGGATCGGCTACGACGCGGCCACGGGGACGATTTTTATCGACCGCGAACGCGCCGGCCACGAATTGCTGAAGGGCCGCATGAGTTCCCCGCTGCCGTTGCGCGACGGGCGCGTGAAGCTGCGCGCTTTCGTGGACACGCTCTCGGTGGAACTCTTTTTCAACGACGGCGAGGCCGCGCTGACCGCGCACCTGATGCCCGGCGCGGACGACCTAGGCCTGGCCTGGTTCTCCGACTCGGGCGGTTCCTCATGCAGCGCTTTGACGGTCTGGCCGCTGAAAAGCGGCGCGCGTCAAACCGTGTAGCCTGCCCACGAAAATGTGATACACCCATTAGCCATGGCAAAAGGCGGCTTCTTCTACTCGTCGAACCTCCCCGGCGGTCCCGGGCGTTTCCAGACCACCGCGTGGACCGTCGTGCTGACGGCGAAGGACCCCAACGGCCAGGACTTCCAGGCCAGCATGGAGTACCTGATTCAGACCTACTGGAAGCCGGTGTACCTTTTTATCCGTTCGAAAGGCAAGTCCCACGACGCCGCCAAGGATTTGACCCAGGAATTCTTCGCGCTCTTCCTCGAGAAGGAATTTCTCAAGAAGGTCGATCGCGAAAAAGGGCGCTTCCGCACCTTCCTGCTCACCGCGGTCACGCGCTTTCTCCTCAACACCCACGCGCGCAACACGGCCCTGAAGCGCGGCGGCGGGCTGAAGCCGCTGCAGAGCCTCGATGCGCTGAAGGACGAGGAGATCGGCACCGGGTTCGAACCCGCGCAGGGCGAGACGCCGGAGGATGCCTTCAACCGTCACTGGGCGCAGGCGCTGCTGGAACGCGTTTTTGAGCGCCTGGAAGAAGTCTGCAAGGCCGAAGGCAAGATGATGTACTACGAGGTGCTGCGCCACCAGTTCTTCGAGAGCCTGCCCGGCGGACGCCGCCCGTCGTACAAGGAAATCGGCGACAAGCTGAAGATCAGCGAAGTGGACGTGACCAACTTCCTGCACCGCGCCAAGAAGATTTACAAGGACCTGCTGCGCGAAGAAATCCGTTCCTACGTCGCGAGCGACGACGACGTGGATCAGGAAATCCGCGACCTCTGGCGCTGCCTCTCGGAATAGTTCCGCCTACAAAAGCGTCTGAATCTCGTCGTTCGACTGCGCCAGGCGCGTGGCCATCAGCTTGATCACGTACGCGTGGAACTGCAGCGCCGCGCGGGGCGAATCTTTCATCATCTTCTCGATGCTCTCGGCGGTCAGGCAGCGCAGGCGCGTGGGCATGTCGGCCACGGCGTCGGCGGAGCGCTTCCCGTGCGCGAAGACGGCCATCTCGCCCACGATCGTGCCGGGCCCGAACGTGCGCAGCCGGCGCATCTGGTGGTTCTCCAGCATGACCAGCACCGAGAGCTGCCCGCTTTCGATGAAATACAGCGCGTCGCCGGCCTCGCCGCGCCGGAAGAGCTTCTGCCCGCCTTCCAGGTGCACGGTCTCGCAGCTCTGGATCAGCTTCAGCAGCGCCTCCTGGTCCAGCGCGCCGCCGAACATGCGGTGCATCGTCACCGACTCTTCCTTCAGTGCCTCGGCGGCGGCGGCTTCCTGGGCGGCGGCGAGCAGTTCGGCGTTGCCTTCGCCTTCCGCGATCAGGATTTCCTCGACGCGTTCAAGCCCGCGGTCGAGGTCCGGGAGGACCGTGATGGACGGGTTCGGCAGGAAGCGCGTATGCATGAAGACCTGCCCGATGTCCGTGCGCATGCCGCAGAAGTACAGCCGCACGCCGAAGCGCTGGCAGAGCTGGTCGAGCTTGTTGAAGCCGAGCACCGCGGACGCGTCGAGCCCCTGGACCATGCGGAAGTCCAGGACGAGATGCCGCACGCCCTGCTCGGAGAT
>JAHCJK010000108.1 GCA_026184295.1 Planctomycetota bacterium | reverse complement strand
TGGAAGGGCAAGTACGGCGAGGAACCGATCGTGCGGGAGGAGAACCTCGCGCTCTCCCCCATGGTCTTCGCGATGTGGAAGGAACGCGGCGACGCCTTCGTCGCCAAGTATAAGGAGGCCTCCTTCCAGACCCTCGGCGAGGCGCTGGCCGAGAAGGGCGGCTGGAACGCCATCGCCCAGAAGCCCGAATGGGGCCTCTTCAAGCTCGGGCACACGCACCCCAACGAGTCCAACAGCGGCCTGATCACGCTCGTGATGATGTCCTACTCCTACCACAAGAAGTCGAAGGCCCTGGAGATGAAGGACATCCTCGACACCGGCTTCCAGACCTGGATGCAGGAGTTCGAGCGCGGCGTCAGCGGGCTTTCCAACAGCACCGGCAACATGATGAAGGAGATGGTGCTGAAAGGGCCGTCTTCGTACGACGCGCTGGTGGTCTATGAGAACGTGGTCATCGACTACCTGAAGAGCGCGCAGGGGCGCTGGGGCGACCTGCACGTCTACTACCCCAGGCTGAACATGTGGAACGAGAACCCGTACTACGTGCTTGGCGCGTCGTGGAGTTCGAAGGAGCAGCGCGGCGCGGCGGGGATCTTCCTGGATTTCCTGATGAGCGAGCCGATTCAGCGCAAAGCGCTCGACCACGGCTTCCGGCCCGGCAACCCGAGCATCGCCATCAACCAGGCCGACAGCCCCTTCGTGATGTACAAGAAGAACGGGCTGCAGATCGACATCGACACCGTCTGCGAACCGCCGCGCTCCGAAGTCGTCAACAACCTGCTGGCCGCCTGGCAGCGCAGCCAGGGCCGGCGCTAACCGCGCGCGGGCGGACCCGCGGACTTGCCTTCGAACAGTTCCACGCCGCCGGCTTCCACCAGCAGCGGGCCTTCCCAGGCGCGCGGATCGGAAAAGACCCACGCGAGCGCGCGTTCGAGGAACGGCGCCATCGCGGGCGGTTCCAGCGAGGTCAACGTCGGCACGCTGTACCGCGCCAAGTCTTCGCCGTTCACCGCCGCCACGGACAGGTCCACGCCCGGGCGCAGGCCCCGGTCGTGCAGCGCGCGCAGCACCGCCAGCCCCGTCGCCCCGGCCGTGACCACCAGCGCCGGCGAAAGCCCCGCGGGATTTTTCAGTTCGCGCAGCATCACCCGGTACGCCTGCTCGATGGCCAGTTCGTACGGCTTGACCGGCGCGTCGATCAGCCGCCCGCCGGCCCCGCGGCGTTCGGTCCAGGCGCGCCACGCGCCGATGCGCGCGCGGATCACTTCGTTGTCGGGCTGCGTGTTCAGGCAGTCGATCGCGCGGTGCCCGAGGTTCCACAGATGGTCGAGCAGCCGGTTCACCGCCGAGGGCGGGAAGAAGCAGAGCGACGGGATGCCCCAGGCGCTCAGGTCCACCTCCAGGCTCACCGCCGGGCGCGCCTTGGGATTCGCGAAGAGCCGGCAGACGCGTTCGGGCATCGGAATGCCCGAAGGCGCCAGAAAGACGCCGTCGAAGCCTTGCAGCGCCTCGGGAATCGCCGGGTCGTCCCAGTGGACGAAGTCCACCGGGCGCACCGTCGCGCCGTGCCGCGCCGCCGCGCGTTCCAGCTCCGCGCGCATGCGCTCGTACACGGGCGAATAGTACGCGGGTTCCAGAAACGCGAGGTGCCGCGCGGGGGCCTTGCGGTTGCGGCGCACGGTCAGGCGTCCGTTGGGCAGCCGGTGCAGCACGCCTTCCTGCAGGAGTTTGTCCACGGCCTTGCGCGCCGTCATGTGACTGACGCCGAACTGCGTGGCCAGCACGCGCTCGCCGGGGATGCGCGCGCCCGCGTAGTCGCCCGCGCGGATGCGCCGCCCGATCGCCTGCGCCACTTCGGCGTATTTGGCGTTCATCGCCCCTCGCCTATAACGGAAGCGTTATAGGGTTGTACACCGGCGCCGGGGATTGGACACGGCTTTTCGCGCCGCGCAGGAACTCGGGCGGGCCTACGCCTTCGCCCAGCCTTTGACGATGTTCTCGGCGGTCAGCGAGGCGTAGAGCGCTTCAATCTGCTCGCGCGAGTTCGAGACGCGGAGTTCGCGTTCGAGCGGCGTCTTGCGGTTGGGGCTGAAGTCGGTGAAGTGGACCACGTACGCGGGAAAGCCGCCGCTCTCGCTTTCCTTGTTCGTCTTCCACATCACCAGCTTGCGGACCATCGTCTGGCCCTTCAGCACTTTGGTAAAGGCCTCGCGCTTGAGCAGTTCGCTGCGCGGCATGCCGAGTTGCTTCGCGTCGCGCTCCAGCAGCGGAATCTCGACGATCTCCGCGATCTGCTTCGTGCGCAGGTCCTCGGGGCGGATCTGCTTGTCTTCGCGGCGGCGGATGAACTGCGGCGAGATCGCGCTGGCCAGCGGCAAGCGCCGCACGATGCCGTACTTGCCGGCCTTGCCGTCCCAGTTCAGGACCATGCGGTCGATGGTGCCGCCGCGCGTGGTCTGCGAGATGAAATCGAGGCAACTCATCTCGATCACCCATTCGGGACGGACCATCTCGTAGGCGACGTGGTCGGGGTTTACCTCGGCGTACTCGCTCTCGACGACCATGTCGCGCAGGTCCGAAAGGAACGCGCGGCGGTTCTCGTCCGTAAATCCGCCGCCCACGCGCCCGAAGAGATGAAATGTGCCGTCGTTGCGCATCATCGCCACGAGCAAGTCGTGGAGCATGCCCTTGCGGTCTTCCACGCCTTCGGTAAAGCCGACCACCGCGGCGTCGATGGTATGACGCGGCTTGATCTTGAACGAGCCCACCGTGTCGCTGCGCGCGACCAGGCCCTCGCCGCCCTCCTTCTCCACCCAGGCCTCGAACTTCGCCTCGATCTCGTCGGTCTTCTTGACGAAGAGCGCCTCGACGGGGCGCGCCAGTTCCCCGGCGTCGAAGGTCTTGCGGATACGCTTCCAGGTCTCGGCAAAGGGCCCGGCGACCGGCTTGCCGTCGAGTTCCATCCAGTCGAAAACCGCGAAGCGCAGCGACATCAGTTCGCCCGCGTCCTGCGGCTGGCGCGCGACCTTGCTCACGTCGTGGACGCGCGGGCGCGGCCCGCCGTCGCGCGCGACGTACAGTTCCCCGGCCAGCAGCGCCTTCTTCACGCCCGCCTTGCCCAGCAGCGCGGCGGCTTCGGCCATGAACGGCAGGCCCACGCGCACGGTGCCGCCGGGGTTGAGCGTAAAAGCGTCCTTGCCGTCGAAGACCAGCACGGTGAACTCGCCGTCGATCTTGCGGCTGACATGGTACTCGCCATCGGGCATGCGCGCGCGAATCTCGTTCTTGCCCAGCGCCACCATGCGGGAGCCGATCAGGCGGCGGTACTCCTGCGTGCGCTGCAAGAGCGCGGGATCGGTCAGGTCCGAGGCGCTCCCGGTGGAATACTCCGCGAGCTTCGTCTCGAGGCGGCCGGGCTGGATCAGCGCTGAAACCATGGTTCGCTCCTTGGACGCGGCGGCAGGCTAGGCCTTCTTGCCGCGGCCTTTCTTCTTCTCGGGCTTTTCCGGCTTCTCGGCCTTCGGTTCTTCCGCCGGGGCGGGCTCGGCAGGCTTCGCTGCGGGCGCGGGCTCCGGTTTGGATTCGGGCTTGGGCGCTTCGGCCGCGGCGGCCGCCGGGGGCGCGGGCGGCGCTTCGGGCGCCTTCAGTTCCATGTTGGATAGGTGGAGGATCAGGCAGTACTTGTCGCCTTCGGTGCGCCCTTCCAGGAAGCCGCGGTACGGCACGCCGCCGCGGTGGAAGACCAGCGGAAGGTTCGACTTCGCGCCCGCGCCCATCAGCATCAGGCTGTTCTGGGCCTCGAGTTCCTTCGCCATGCCGTACAGGAAATCGTAGGTCAGCCCGTTCACGTGGACGATCTGCATCTTCGCCGCGAAGACGAACTTGTTGTAGACCTCGGCCTTCTTCATCAGCTTGCCGGTCCACTTCAGCGGGACTTCGGTGGAGGTGTTGGGGATCGCGACGCGGCGCGGGCGGCGTTCGCGCTCGCTGCCGTCCACGTTGCGGACGACTTCCCACTCCTGGACTTTGCGCACGACCTTCTTGTCCGGGTCGATGTACACGCGCGACGTATCCGCGAGGAAGCGCCCGTACTGCTCCAGGTCGATCTCGGGATCGCCCTTCAGCAGCAGGTCCGCGACCTTCTCGAGCCCGCCGGCCTGCTTGGTCAGTTCGTCGCAGTCGCGGTCGATGGTGCAGCGCAGCATCCGCACGGTCTGCGACTGGCGGCCCTTCTCGTCCAGCCAGCGCACGCGCAGGGGCGTCCGCACGCTCTCGGTGTTGACCACCGCGTCGCGGTTCTTGTTGTTGGAGAGGTTGATCGTGCCCATGCGCCGCTCCTTACATCATCCCGAAGTCCACGGACTCGTCGCCATCGTCCTCGCCGGAGGACTCCTCCTCGGTCAGCGCCGCGGCCTGTTCGAGGCCCACGAAGTGGATCGTGGTCGGCTGCCCGACGGCCAGGAACGGCTGGCCGTCCTGCGAAGCGAGCAGGAAGCCGGCGTCGGCTTCGAGCCCTCCGCGGTAGCTGTAGGGAAAGGTGTAGATGGTGCCCTTCTTCAGCTCGGCCAGCAGCGCGGACAGGTCGCCTTCGCAGCGCAGCAGGTAGACCGACTTGATGTTGTGCGAGAGGTACTCCTCGATGCTGGCGGTGCGCGCCAGCGGCACCGGCGCGGAATAGCTCGACGGCACCGGCACGATCGGCTTGCCTTCGGGGTCCACCGGCTTGAGCTTGGACTTGTCGAGCCATTCGCCGTCGGGCGAGAGCTGCGCGAAGGCGGTCCCGCCCATGCCGATGATGGTGCGCCCGTCGTCGGCGAGCGTGGCCAGGTGGCAGCGGCGGCCCTGGTCGTCGAGCGCCTCGACGTCGATGAAGCCGTAGAGCTTGGTCCGGTCCACCTTTTCGGTGGAAAAGGGCAGGTCCGTGCCGTTGAATTGAAGCACCAGCGCCTTGGCCATGGCAGGGTCCTCGGTTGGGCGGTCGTTCGATAGGTCCGCGCCCAGGATAACAGGCAGGCATGAAAATGCCCGCTAGAATGCCGCAAACGTTGCAGGCCGCGTGCGTTCGCCCTAAGCGCACAAACGTTCAAGGCGGCACGGCCCTTCATCTTACGGGGCGGGCCGAGGAGGCCGAACCGGGCGCGATCTTGCAAATATTGGGACGCAATGGGCGGAGGCGTTGTATATATAACTAGTACTGATTTTGATAACCGGATCGCCGTTGGCGACAGATTACCGAGCCGGAAAGCGCGCGAGGTCCGCATGCAGACGAACATCCTTCGACGAACCGTCCTTTTTGCCGCCGCATGGGGCTTGCTCGGCGTGGCGGCTCAAGCACATGCCTGCAACGTCCCGGTCTTCCGCTACGCGCTGGAACGCTGGCAGCCGGACGCCTTCGGCGCGCTGGTCTATTATAAAGGAGCGCTCTCGGGCGAGCCCGCGCAGGCCCTGGAACTGCTCGAAAAGCGCCTCGCCGCCCCCGAAGCCCGCTACAACGTGTACGTCCAGCGGGTGGACCGCGGCACGAAAATGGACGAGCCGACCGAGCAGCTCTGGAAGAGCGCCGGATCGCCCGAAGCCCCCACGCTGGTGATCCAGTTTCCCCACCATTCGATGCTGCACGAGCCGGCCTGGAGCGCTCCGCTGACCAAGGCCAATGTCGAACAACTGCTCGAATCGCCCGCGCGCCGCGAACTCGCCCGGCGCATCCTCAAGGGCGACTCGGCGGTCTGGCTGCAGGTGGACGGGACGGACGTGAAGAAGAACGACGAGATCTTCGCGCTGCTGAACGAAGAGAACAAGCGCCTGCTGGAACTCGTCCGCCTTCCGCCCCCGGACGACCCGGACGCGAAGCCGCTCAAGCCCGCCTTCTCGGTGCTGCGCATCGCCGCGGGCGATCCGGCCGAGGCTTTTTTCCTCTCGGCACTGGCGGCGCAGTACAAGGGCGCGGGGGATGCCGCCGCCGACGCGGCCCAGGGCATCGTCGGCCCGGTCTTCGGCCAGGGCCGCCTGCTGGCGCTCGCGCCGCTGCCCACGATGACGTCGCAGCACGTCGAAGACGCCGTCGCGTTCCTCACCGGCGCCTGCTCCTGCATCGTGAAGGAACAGAACCCGGGCGTGGACCTGCTGATCGGCGCCGACTGGCTGACCCTGATCGACAAGCCGGTGGTCGTGGACAAGGAACTCCCCGCCCTCTCGGGCTTCACCCCGCCCGCCGAAGACCCCAAGGACGTGGCCAAGGAGACCAAGGCGCCCGTGGAAGCTCCCGCGGCCGCGCCGGCCTCCGCGCCGCCGGCCGCGGAAGCGCCCGGCCTCTTCTCGGGGCTGGCGCTGCTGGCGGTGGCGGGCGTCGCGGCCGTGCTGATCGCGAGCGTCTTCGTGCTGCGCGGAAAACGGGAAGCCTGAGTCCACTCCATGTCCACGCTTGGCCTGGTTCTCCGCGAGATTCGCCACCGCAACCTGAATTTCCTGCTGGGCGTGCTGGCCGTGGCCGCGGCCGGGGCGAGCCTGGCCGGGGCGATGACGCGGCTGGAGGCCCACCGCGCCGGCACCGAACGCATTCTGGCCGAACGCGAGGCCGCCACGAGCGAGCGCCTGGCCAAGCTCAACGACGACATCCGCAAGATCACGCTCATCCAGCAGTTCAACATCGTGATCCTGCACAAGGACCAGGACCTGAATGCGTTCCTGGCCAGGCACGAAGCGCGGACGATGCCGGAATCCTACGTCGAGACCCTCGCGCAGTCGGACCTCACGGCCATCAACCACCTCGAACCGAGCCTGACCGAGATGATCGACTGGCCCGAGCAGAATAATTCGGCGCTGATCCTGACCGGCGTGCGCGGCGAAGTGCCGCTGCGCCTGCTGGACGCGAAGAAGCCGTTCAACCAGCCGGTCCCGAAGGGCTCGGCCGTGATGGGCGCGGTGAGCGCGCAGGTGGCCGGCGTGAAGGCGGGCGGGAACGTGACGATTCTGGGGCGCGCGTTCAAGGTCGCGAAGGTCCACGAAGCGCGCGGCAACTCCGACGACACCACGGCCTGGATTCATCTCGCCGAGGCCCAGGACCTGCTGAAGAAGCCCGGCATGATCAACGCGATGAAGGCGCTCAACTGCGGCTGCACCACCGAGGAACTGAAGCTGATCCCCGGGAAGATTCAGGCCGTGCTGCCGGGCGTAAAGGCGATCCTGGACATGCCCAAGGCGGTCAACCGCACGGCCTCGCTGGAACGCGCCGAGCGCGAGACCCGGGAAGCGATGCAGGCCGAGAAGGACGGGCGCGCGCGCCTGGGCCGCGAACTCGAATCCGCCGCGGCGCTGGTCGTCCCGCTCGTCGCCGTGGCCAGCGCGCTCTGGCTGGCGGTGCTCGCGTTCCTGAACGTGCGCGCGCGCCGCGAAGAGATCGGCATCCTGCGCGCGATCGGCGTGCGCTCGGGCAAGATTCTGGCGATGTTCATGCTGCGCGCGGTCGCGCTGGGGCTGCTGGGCGGCGCCCTGGGCTACGCGGCGGGGTTCCTTTCCGGCTGGTGGTGGGGGCAGTCGGCCGACGTGGCCGGCGCGCTGGATTACCGGAGCGTCTTCTCGGCCCCCTGCGCGGCGCTGGTGCTGGGCGGCGGGCCGCTGCTGGCGGCGCTGGCAAGCTGGCTGCCGGCGCTCTCGGCCTCGATGCGCGACCCGGCTGAGATGCTGCGGCTGGAATAGCGTTCCAAAAGGAGTCCGCGACGATCATGCTTGCCGTGCGCGACCTGACCAAGCGCTTCCGCGGGCCGAACAATGAGGTCCGCGCGCTCGACGGCGTCAGCTTCGACCTTGCGCCGGGCGATTTTCTGGCCATCCAGGGCACCAGCGGGAGCGGCAAGACCACGCTGCTGCTCGCCTGCGGCGCGCTTCAGCGGCCCGACGGCGGCTCGATCAGCATCGAAGGCCAGAATCCGTACGCGCTCTCGGCCGAGGAACGCACGCGCTTCCGCGCCCGGCACATCGGCTTCGTCTTCCAGCAGTTCCACCTGATCCCGTACCTGACGGTGCTGGAAAACGTGCTCTCTCCGCTGCTCGCGCTGGACGACGCGGGCGCCAAGGCGCGCGCGCTTGAACTGCTCCAACGCTTCCGCATCCAGGACCGCGCGGACCACCTTCCGGCCCACTTAAGCACCGGCGAACGGCAGCGCACGGCGCTCGCGCGCGCGCTGCTGCACCGCCCCAAGCTGATCCTCGCCGACGAACCGACCGGCAACCTGGATGCCCAGAACGCCGACGCCGTGATCGACGGGCTGCGCGAACTCGCCGCCCAGGGCACCGCGATCCTGATGGTGACGCACGACAACCGCTTGGCCGCCCGCGCCGGCCGCACCCTCGCGATGGAACGCGGTAAATGGAAAGTGGCAGGCTGACCATGACCGTGCGCGTCGCCTTCTCCGCGCACCTCCGCGCCGCTGCCGGGCGCGGGCACGTGGAACTAAGCCTGCCCGAAGGCGCGCGCATCGCCGACGCGGTGCTGGCCGCCGCGCGCGAAGCCGGCCCGAAGCTGGCCGAAGCGCTGCTCGACGCCGCGGGCCAGCCGCGCGCGTCGCTGCTCCTTTTCCTGAACGACGAACAGGCCGCCGCGCCGCAGGCCTTGACCGACGGCGGCGAAGTGACGATCATCGCCCCGATCTCCGGCGGTTAACCCGAGGGACGGCATGCCCACCGAACGCCCCAGCCAGGATCTGAACGCGCGCGACCGCGCCGTCTACGAATGGCAGCTCTGGGTCCCCGGCTACGGCGAAGAAGGCCAGCGCAAACTCAAGAACGCCAGCGTCCTGATCTCGCGCTGCGGCGGCCTGGGTTCGCCCGTGGCGTACGAACTGGCCGCGGCCGGCGTCGGCCGCCTGATCCTCGCGCACGGCGGAAATCTGAAACCCAGCGACCTGAACCGCCAGATTCTGATGGAAGACGCGTGGCTTGGGAAACCGCGCGTCGAATGCGCCGCGCGCAAGCTCAAGGCGCTCAAGCCCGACCTCGAAATCCTCGCCGTCCCCGAGAACGTCTCCGAAGAGAACGCCGAACGCCTGGTCGCGGAAGCCGACCTGGTCGTCGATTGCGCGCCGCTCTTCGAGGAACGCTACGCGATGAACCGGCAGTGCGTGCGGCAGCGCAAGCCGCTCATCGAAGCCTCCATGTACGAACTTGAATGGCAGCTCACGACGATGCATCCGGGCCGGACCCCGTGCGTCGCGTGCCTGCACCCGAAAAAGCCCGAGGCCTGGAAGCGCGAATTCCCCGTCTTTGGCGCGGTCTCGGGCGCCGTCGGCTGCATGGCCGCGATGGAAGCGATCAAGGTCCTCTCCGGCATCGGCGAACCGCTCTACAACATCCTCCTCCGCGGCGATCTTCACGACATGTCCTTCCGCCGCCTGCGCATCGCGCGCAACCCGGCCTGCGAGGTCTGCGGCGCCCTTTAGCAGGTGACCGGCGCGCCCGCGCCCGGTACGATGCGCCGCGTTGCCCTTCCCTCTCGAATCATGAGGAGCGTTGCATGCCGAAGGCGCTGCGCGTCGCGCTGGTAAGCGGCCCCATGTACGACGGGCTCTACCGGCGGCTGCCCGAGTTCGAGAAGGCCTCCGGCTGGGCCGTCGAGATCGGCTTTACCGGCGACCACCCGGCGCTGAACGAACACCTGGCCGCGCACGGCGCGACCTACGACCTGGTCGGCACGCACAGCAAGTACGCGCCGAGCCAGGCCGCGTTCCTGCGGCCGCTGGACGGACTCGTCGCGCAGGGCGACCTCGCGCGCTTCGCGCCCTCCGCCGTGGAAACGATGCGTTACCGCGGCGCGCTCCTGCAGCTCCCGCGCGTGATCGACAGCAAGATTCTCTTCTACCGCAAGGACCTCTTCGACGATCCGCCCATCCGCGCGGCCTTCCAGCAGCAGTTCGGCCGCGAACTCGCCCTGCCGCGGACCTGGGACGAACTCTTCGAGATCGCGTCCATGTGCCACCTGGACGACGACCATGCGGGCTTCGTCTTTCCCGGCAAGGAATCGGGCCTCTTCGGGCATTTCTACGAACTGCTCGAATGCGCCGGCGGCGAACTCTTCGGCCCCAACCTCGAACCCGCCTTCGTCTCCGACGCCGGGCGCTACGCGCTGAGGATGCTCGTGAAGCTCTACCGCGAGACCGCGCCGAAGGCGCTTCTCGGCTGGCACTACGACGAAGTCGCGGCGCACTTCCTGGCCGGCAAGGCGGCGATGACGACCGATTGGCCGGGCTCGTACCATGCCTACCGGCAGCACCCCATCATCGGCGCGCACTTCGACGTCGCGATCTACCCGCGGGGACCCTCGGGGCGGCGGCGCGTGTACTCCGGCGCGCATTCCTTCGCACTCACGAGCGGCACGCGCGACGTCCCCGCGGCGCTGGCGCTGCTGCACTTCCTTACGTCCGACGAGAGCCAGACGCACGAGGCGCGGCTGGGAAGCGTGGTCGCCTCCGCGCGCGCGATGCAGACGGTGCGCGCCGAAGCGCCCGAAGGCTCGCGCGAAGCGCGCCGGCTCGCGATTCTGGAAGAGACGATGCGCGACTGCATGGCGATTCCGCCCAAGTTCCCCGCGTACCCGCCCTGCGAGGACGCGCTGTGGGAAGCGGTGCGTTCGGCCCTGTCGGGCGAACGCGGCGTGGACGAGGCGCTCGCGCATGCCGCGGCGGCGGTTGACAGGATCGTCGCTTCGTCGAAGAACTGACCCACGCGTGGAAAGGAGACGAACATGGCACACGTACTGGTCACGGGCGGCTGCGGGTTCATCGGCGCATGGATCCTGCGCCGGCTCCTCGACGACGGGCACCGCGCGACGGTGTGGGACCTGGAAAAGGTCACGCGCCGCTGGGAGATGGTGCTGAGCCCCGCGGAGATCGAACGCGTCGCCTTCCAGGCCGTGCGCATCGACGACGCCGAGGCCGTGAAGCAGGAACTGGCCAAACTGGCCCCGGACGCCGTGATCCATCTGGCCGGCCTGCAGGTGCCCACCTGCAGGGCCAACCCGCTGCTCGGCGCGCGCGTGAACGTGCTCGGCACGCTGGCCATCTTCGAGGCCGCGCTCGCGCTGCCGAAGCGCCCGGGCCTGGCCTTCGCCTCCAGCGCCGCCGTGTACGGCAGCGACGCGGACTACGACCACGGCATCGTGAACGACCGTTCGCAGCCCCTGCCCGGCACGCACTACGGCGCCTTCAAGCTCTGCAACGAACTGAACGCGAAGGTCTGCTGGCAGGACCAGAAATTCCCCAGCGTCGGCCTGCGCCCGATGACCGTCTACGGCCCCGGGCGCGACGTGGGGATGACCAGTTCGCCCACGCTCGCGCTGGCCGCGGCGGTGCTGGGGCAGAAGTTCGAGATTCCCTTCCGCGGGCCGACCACGTACACGTTCGTCAGCGAGGTCGCGGACTTCTTCGTCGCCGGCGCGCTCGATCCCAAGCCCGGCGCGCCCGCGTACACCGTCGGCGGCGACATCCTCGACGTGCCCGCCTTCCTGGCCACGGCGGCCGAGGAACTTCCCAAGGTGAAGGACCTCGTCACCGTCACCGGAGGCGATCTGCCCATCACCGGAAACCTGGACGGCGAAGACCTGCGCCGGGCCTATCCGCAGGTGCGGCGCGTCGCGCTGCGCGACGGCATCCGCCGCACGCTCGAGGTCTTCACGCGCCTGGCCAAAGAAGGCAAGCTGAGCGCCTAGCGACGGCGCTGCGGCAGCTCGTTCTAATAAAAGGAGCAGGCCCCATGACCTTGATCAAAGACCTGGTCGTCCGCGACATCCGCTTCCCGACCAGCAAGCACCTGGACGGCTCGGACGCGGTCAACGTCGATCCGGATTACTCCGCGGCCTACGTGATCCTAAAAACCGACCATCCCCAGAATCTGGAAGGCCACGGTCTGACCTTTACCTGCGGGCGCGGGACCGAGGTCGTCTGCGCGGCGGTGAACGCGCTGCGCAAGCAGGTCGTCGGCAAGTCGCTCGAAGAAATCCGCGCGGAGATGCGGAACTTCTGGCGCGGGCTCACCTGCGAGAGCCAGATCCGCTGGCTCGGACCGGAAAAGGGCGCGCTGCATCTTGCGACGGCCGCGATCGTGAACGCGGTCTGGGACCTGATCGCGAAGGCCGAAGCCAAGCCGCTCTGGCGGCTGCTCGTCGAGATGCCCCCGGAAGACCTCGTCGCCTGCATCGACTTCCGCTACATCACCGACGCGCTTACGCCCGAGGACGCGCTCGCGATTCTGCGCGCGAACGAACCCACCAAGGCCGCGCGCATGGCCGAACTCGAGGCCCGCGGCTACCCCGCGTACACGACCTCCGCCGGGTGGCTCGGCTACAGCGACGAAAAGATGCGCCGGCTCTGCCGCGAAGCCATCGCCGCCGGTTGGAACCACTTCAAGATCAAGGTCGGGCGCGACCTCGCGGACGATATCCGCCGCTGCCGCATCATCCGCGAAGAGATCGGCTGGGAACGCAAGCTGATGACCGACGCCAACCAGTACTGGGACGTCGGCGAAGCCATCGCGCACATGAAGCAGTTGGCCGAGTTCAAGCCGTGGTGGATCGAGGAACCCACGAGCCCCGACGACGTGCTCGGGCACGCGGCCGTGGCGCGGGCGCTCGCGCCGCTGGGCATCGGCGTCGCGACGGGCGAACACTGCCAGAACCGCGTCGTCTTCAAGCAGCTCATGCAGGCCGGCGCGATCCGCTTCTGCCAGATCGACTCCTGCCGGCTCGGCGGCGTCAACGAGGTCCTGAGCGTCTACCTGATGGCGAAGAAGTTCGGCGTGCCCGTCTGCCCGCACGCGGGCGGCGTGGGGCTGTGCGAGTACGTCCAGCACCTGCAGATGTGGGATTACTGCTGCGTCAGCGCCAGCAAGCAGGACCGCCTGGTCGAATTCGTCGATCATTTGCACGAACATTTCCTCGATCCGGTGCGCGTGCGGGACGGGCATTACCTCCCGCCCACGCAGCCGGGGTACAGCATTCAGATGAAGCCGGCCTCGCTGGACGAGTACGAATTTCCCCACGGGAAGGCGTGGAAATAGCCGAAAGCGCCGACAACCCCCTTGTCACGTCCGGAGCTTTCTCTTAGAAATACGCGCGCCATGGCCCAGGCCCCTCAACCCCGCCGACCCGGAGCGCCCAAAGGCCCCGTGCGCGCGGCCGCGAAGAAGCCCGGGGCGCCCGCTCCGCGCGCCAAGGCCCCCGCGCCCAAGGCGGAGCAGGACGAAGGCCCCGCCTACGATTCCGAAAACGCGAAAACCGTGATGGACGAACCCGTCATCCGGGACGAAGACGTCGTCTCCGTCGAGGCTGAGGCCGAAGACGACGAACTGGCGCTCCAGTCCAACGAACCGGCCGCCCAGGCCGAAGAAGACGCCCAGAAGCCGGGCAAGAAGTTCCGCCCGATCCGCCGGCCCGACGACCTGATCGACCGCCCGACCACGATCGCCGACACGACGCCGTACCTGGTCATCGGCGGCGGCGTGCTGGCGCTGATCATTCTCGGCAGCATCGTCTACATGTTCATGGGCCCCAAGCCGGTCACGCCCAAGAAGCAGGCTTCGACCACGACGCAGGAGACGCCCGCGCCGCAGCCGGCCAAGCCGCCGCCGCCCGCGCCCCCCGCCGTCGTCTCGACTCCCGATCCGGCCAAGACCGCCGCGCAGGACCCCGCGAAGACCGCCGCACAGGACCCGGCCAAGAGTTCGGAACCGGCGCCGCCGGCCGAGGCCGTCAAGACGCCGCCGCCGCCCGTAGTCAACGATGCGAACAAGGCCTGCTACTTTGCCGCGATCAACTTCCTGATGTGGGCGCGCGAGGACGGCCTGGAGTGGACGCCGGGGCAGTTGACCGGACGCTTCCGCACCGAGGTCAACCGCAAGGGCGTCACCGACGCGGACGTGAGCGATTTCGCGGCGAAGGTGGAGGCGCTCCTGAACACGGGGCTCGGGCACCCCATGAACCCGCAGGAACGGATCACGTATTCGGAAGCCGGCGGGCACGGCGGGCGCGAAGTGCTGATCGACGACGCGGTGCGCAAGCACTACGAGATCATGGACCAGATCAAGCTGCTGACGATGAAGCTGCGCAAGAAGTACGGCAATCCCCCGCCCCTG
This sequence comes from Planctomycetota bacterium, assembly GCA_026184295.1. Classification (GTDB taxonomy): domain Bacteria; phylum Planctomycetota; class SZUA-567; order H5-PLA8; family H5-PLA8; genus JACQFI01. Next base: position 6,023 of record JAHCJK010000108.1, on the reverse strand, counting down.
CCCGAACGCAAGAAGGAACCGCCGCCGGAAGAGAAGCCGGCCACCACCTCGGGACCGGACGAGGCCCCCGCGCCGCCCAAGGCCGACCCCAACCAGCGCTAGCCGCCGCCCGTCAGAAAATTCCCGGGATGAACCGCCACGGGACCTTGCGGCAGTATTCGCGGTAGTGTTCCTCGCGCATCAGGTGCTTTTCCTCGGTGTACGCGCGCAGGGCGTATATCCCGTTCACCGCCAGCAGGTGGAAGCACAACACCGCCGCGCGGACCGGATTGGGATCGAGGAACGGCATGAATTCGATCCACCACGCGGTGTTCTTGCAGATGTAGGCGGGATGGCGCACGAAGCGGTACGGGCCGCCGCTGATGATGCCCCGGTTGGTCAGGTTCGAGAAGCGCAGCCCGAAGGCCAGCGTGGCCCACGAATAGACGGCCATCAGCCCCAGGATCAGCAGGGAGGCGAAGATGGTCAGATGCGGATGGTCCCAAAGCCGGTCTTCCCAGACCATGCCATGGCGCGTCTGGCTTCCGTAATAAAAGTAAAGGTCGGTGATGCGGTTGTTGAAGGGCGGATAGCAGGCCAGCGCCGCGATCCAGCCCAGCAGCGTCGGCTCGGCGGTGGTGATCTGGTTGTCCAGCAGCCGCATCGAGACGCAGTAGCCCGCCAGCGCGCAGTTGAGGTCCAGCATGAAGATCATGGTCAGGGCCAGGTGGTGGAAGGCGCGCGCCGCGGCCGCGACCTGGGTCATGTCCGCCCAGTTCACCTGGGGATGCTCCTGGAAGGTTCGGACGACCATCTCCCAGTCCCGCCAGGAGTCCAGCGACCAGAGCAGCATCAGCGGCACGTAGAAGAACTTCACCAGCAGGCCGCGCGCCATGTTGGGCAGGTGCGGATTGCGGAAGGCGCTCCAGGCGTCCGCCCGCAGCGCGGGGCTGAAGAAGCCTTCCTGCAGCCAGCGGCTGAGGCGCTGCAGGCAGCGCCCGAGCACGAGAAACTCGTCCACGGGCCCGTTCGGGCGCGCGTGGCGTTCCACCAGCCAGTAGTAGGGGATGCAGATCAGGAGCAGCAAGGGCGCCAGGATCACGAACAGGACCGCGTAGCGCCCGTAAAAGAAGGAGAAGAGATGGCTGTCGCGCCGCCCTTCGAAGACGGCGCTCAGGTCGAAGTCCCAGAAACTGTATTCGCCCAGGAAGAAGAAATACGCGAATGCGGCCGCCGCGAGGCAGAAGGCCGTCGCGATCCAGCGCAGCCAGATGCGCTCCCAGGCCTCCCCGTCCACCGCGCGCGGGTTCTCGAAATCGAACTGCCGCCGGTGCGTCTTGTAGACGAGCATCTCGGTGAGAATCATGGCCATGAAGACCGTCAGCAGCGAGATCGGGTGGCGCAACGCGTAGACCCGGTCCAGCAGGGCCTGCGCGCGCGGCAGGGACTCGGCCGAAAACCATTCGGCCGGCAGGCTCGGGTCCTTGGGCGCCACGGCCAGCACCGTGCCCAGAAAGATCACCGTGCCCGCGCCGGCCCAGCCGGTCAGGCTGCCCTGGTTTTCCTCCAGGCGCACCGCCGGCCGGCTGGCGATGACGTGCCCGCCGCGCTCGGCGTCGCGGCCGTACTCGGGCGAAGCGAAGGGCGAGGCGCCGCCCGGCGGTTCCGGTTGCTCAGCCAAGCGCTGCTCCCGCGGGCGCGCCCGCCGCGCCCAGGAATACCGGATCGTCGGCGCGAACGCCGCAGTAGGCCCGTGCCGCGAGAAGGATCATGAACCCATCGTACGGGATGCGGTAGCGAGGTTCTCCTATAAATAAAAAGGCCACCGCGATCACCGAGACCAGCGGCAGCAGCGCCATCCAGTCGCCCCAGAAGGCCGGCTGGAAACGGAACAGGCCCGCGCGCCGCCGCCATAGGTGCACGCCGGCCGGTATCACCAGAAGGACCAGGTAGATTTCCCCGAAGAGATACACCCAGGTGACGTACGGCATCGCCATGCCCGGCCAGACGGCGTACATATTGAAGAGGTCGAAGGAGTGCTCCACCGATTGCAGAAAGGCCTCCAGCGGATGCTCCGCCATCCAGTCCCAGGCCATGCGGTACTGCTTTTCGCCTTCGTAGACGCCCACATCCAGGGAGAGGACGTCCTGGTAGCCCTTCTGGTACGCCACCGGGCAGCCAAATTCGTGATGATAGTTGCGCCGGCCGTCCGTCCAGCCCGCCCAGCGCACCCGCCCGTGGTGGCCGAGCAGAAAGCTGCGGTGCGCCTCGTTGGCGATGAGCAGGAAGCGGCCTTCGTTCAGGCGCGTGGCGCGCATGGACAAGGGAACGAGCACGAGCACCAGCCCGGCCGCCGACGCGAGCATCGTCGGCAGCAGCCGGAAGCGGGCCTTCCGGCGCATCAGCAGCAGGGCCACGAAGACGAGCAGCGCCGAGGAGAGCGCGACGCTCTTGAAGGAACCGGCCACCCCCAGCATCAGCCCCGCGCCGCCGCCCGCGACCCACGCCGCCCACGCCTTCTTCGCGGTCAGGCTGACGCAGAGCAGGTAAAAGGAGAGCAGGAGGAAGAGGGTAAACGGTCCTTCGGTCAGCAGGTAGCCGAAGTATTCGAAGAGCGGGAAGTACAGGCTCGAGACGCCCAGCGCGAAGAGCCCCACGCGCGGCCCGAAGAGCCGCCGGCCGATGCCCATCAGCAGCAGCGGCACCAGACAGGCGAGCACGCACTGGATGCGCACCGCCGCGTGGAGTTCGGCGTCGAGTTTCATCAGCAGCCCGAAATAGATGCCGCCGCCGGGCGGATAGATCGTATCGGTGATATCGGGGACGTAGGCCGGATCGCAGAAGCGCTGGGCCGAAATGTGGTACGCCTTCATGTCGCTGAAGATGCGGTCGGGGTGGTTGGCGTTGTTCCAGGAGAGGATGAAGAGGACGCGCAGGACCACGCCGGCCAGGTAGCAGCCGAAGGCCAGCCACGTCCAGCCTTCGGCGCGCAGGCCCCGCCGCGAAGAAGCCGTGTCCGACGCCTGCGGTTGAGCTGAATCGTTCACGCTGATGTGATAGCCCGGAGTCCGAGGTTCGTCAAAACGCGCACGCGCAGAAATGTTGCGGGCGCGGCCCCTGGGCAGACAAGCTTCGGCCCGAGAGGCGATAGGTGCTTCAAAAGTATCGTACATTGTAGGACTTTGCCCGGTATGCGATACTTGAAAGCGCGCGTGGAACGGCAGAAATCCCTAACGGAGCCTTACCCGAACGGAGTCGCATGGCTGAGCGTCGCGTGGTCATCATCGGCGCGGGCCCCGCGGGACTGACGGCCGCCTACGAGTTCGCCAAGCACGGCTGGAAGGCCACGGTCCTCGAAGCCGACGCGCAGGTGGGCGGGCTGGCCCGCACGGTCCAGTACCGCGGCTTCCGCTTCGACCTCGGCGGCCACCGCTTCTTCTCGAAATCCCAGGAGATCGAGGACCTCTGGCAGGAAATCCTGGGGCCGGAGATGATCGAACGCCCGCGGCTTTCCCGCATCTACTACCGCAACCGCTTCTTCTATTACCCGCTCAAGCCGATGAACGCCCTGATCAACATGGGGCTCTTCAACGCCTCCGCCTGCATGGCCAGCTACGCCATGGCGCGCCTCAAACCGATCGCCCAGGAAACGAACTTCGAGGAGTGGGTCACCAACCGCTTCGGCCGGCGGCTCTACCAGATGTTCTTCAAGACCTATACCGAAAAGGTGTGGGGCATCCCCTGCACCGAGATCGGCGCCGACTGGGCCGCCCAGCGCATCAAAGGCCTGGACCTGCTCACCGCGGTCAAGAACGCCTTCTTCGGGCAGAAAAAAGGCGGCGCGGTCGTCAAGACGCTCATCGACAGTTTCCGCTACCCGCGCCTGGGCCCCGGCCAGATGTGGGAAGCCTGCCGCGACCGCGTGCGGGAAAAAGGCACCGCCGTCGTCCACGGCATGAACGTGACCGGCCTGCGCGCCGAAGGCGGCCGCATCGTCGCCGTGCAGGCCGCGCGCGAAGACGGCGGGCGCGAGGAATTTCCCTGCGACTACTGCATCTCCAGCATGCCGCTGCGCGATCTGGTGCTGGGGCTCGCGCCCGGGGCGCCGGAAGAGGTCCGCAAGGACGCCGCGAACCTGCGCTACCGCGACTTTCTCACCGTGGCGCTGATCGTCGAACGCGAGGACCTCTTCCCCGACAACTGGATCTACGTCCACTCCCCGGAAGTGAAGGTCGGCCGCATCCAGAACTTCAAACAGTGGAGCCCGGACCTCGTCCCCGATCCCAAGCGCAGTTGCCTGGGCCTGGAATACTTCGTCTGGGAGAACGACGAACTCTGGAAGAGTTCCGACGCGGACCTGGTCGCGATGGGCACGCGCGAGGTCGCGCGATTGAAACTGGTGAAGGAACAGGACGTCAGCGACGGCGCGGTGACGCGCGTGAAGAAGGCCTACCCGATCTACGACACCGGCTACCAGGATCGCCTCGACCGCATCAAGGCCTACGTGAAGACCTTCGCGAACCTGCATTGCATCGGGCGCAACGGCCAGCACCGCTACAACAACCAGGACCACTCGATGGCCACGGCGTTGCTCGCCGTCCGCAATATTGCTCAAGGTGCAGCGTACGATCCCTGGAACGTGAACGTGGACGCCGAATACCACGAGATCGCGCAGACCGAACGCCAAGCTCCGACCTACCCCAAGCAAGCGTAAACGGGCTCGCACAAGGTGCAGATTCTTACGCGAAGATTGGCCTCAAATCAGGCGCAACAGCAGCCGTTGCACTGGTGAAAAACGCCGTTGCAACCATTTAGTTAGTCTCAAGTTATATAAATCGAAGAAAGAGTTAAAAAACCTTGTCTGCCGCAACCTCTTTAAACCCTACGATTAAGCGGATTTCGGCCACTCCATTCTTTGGAACGTCCGTACGCTGGAGGCAGACCTATGCGGAACGTCAGGCACGCCCAGAACAGGGGCATGACCCTTACCGAGATGCTGGTGGTGATCTCGATCGTCATCCTGTTGCTGGCGATCATGGTCACGGCCCTGGCCTCCTTTACCCACACAAGCAGGGTAGACAGCGCCGCGGACACGCTGGCCTCCGCGTTCCGCGAGGCGCGCTATTACGCCATGAGCCACAACGTGCCGACGGTGCCGGTGATCGTGCGCGACCGCAAGGGGCATTTCACCATCATGTACGCCGCGCGGGCGCTGAACTTCCGCGGGCAGATGCGCGTGACGCAGAATCCTCCGATCTCCTACGTGGCCACGTCCACCACGGCCTCGGGCTGGACGATGTACCGCCAGTCGGTCGATCTGCCCCTGCTGCAGAAGGGCGCGTTCGTGTACATGGTCGGCACCGCGACGATGGACCTGAACAAGATCAACCCGTCGGGCACCAACTACGACCGCTACTTCGAGATGCTGTACCTCAAGGTCACGCCGCCGGCCGACGTGCGCCTGATCAACGACTCGTCGCAGTACCGCTACGACGTGCTGATGCGCGGCGTCCACAACACGGCCATGGGCGATTTCTACGGCTACTACAACTCGGGGCTCGGCGCCGACGGGTTCGTCGTCGTCTCCGGGGCGCAGTCGGAAGAGACCGTCTCGCAGGCGAACGCGCGCGATTACACGCTCACGGGATACACGCTGCCCGAGCACGTTTTTGTGGACCAGGTGACGAAGGCCGACGACCCCGGCACGATCGGCGAAGGCCCGGTCTTCGCCACGGTCACGGCGCAGGCGGCCATCTTCCAGGAAGGCGGCATGTTCCTGCCCAACGGCGGCAAGTACGAGCCCTCGCGCAATTACCCCGTCTTCCTCCCGATCTTCCAGCCCGACGGCCGCGTCTCCTCGACCTCGACGTCCACGGGCACGCTGGACGACGCGCGCGGGTTCCCCAACGTGAAGTACCGCGACCAGACGCTGCGGATCATCGATAAAGTCACGCGCGAAGCCCGCTACGTCACGATTCGCACGGGCAACGGGCAGACCGTGGTGAGCAACAAGCTGCCGGACGGCTACGGCACGCCGGGCGACC
>JAHCJK010000107.1 GCA_026184295.1 Planctomycetota bacterium | reverse complement strand
GCGCTGCTCAAGGCGTATCCGGAAGCCTCGCAGGTCAGCGAAGTCGCCGAACGCATCAAGGACGAGTTCGGGATCACCGATACGACCGCCGACGTCAACGTCAACGACGAGGACGACGAGAACTCCGCGCCGATCGTGAAGCTGGCCAACCGCATCATCGAGGACGCGTACGTCCAGGGCGCGAGCGACATCCACGTCGAACCCTTCGAGAACAAGGTTCTCGTCCGTTACCGCATCGACGGCGTCTGCAAGGAAAAGCTCTCGCTGCCCAAGCAGGCCCACCGCGCGCTCGTCAGCCGCTTCAAGATCATGAGCGAACTGAACATCGCCGAACGCCGCCTGCCGCAGGACGGGCGCATCGTCTTCAAGAAGTTCAACAACAAGTACGACCTGGACCTGCGCGTCTCCGTGGCGCCCATGAACCACGGCGAAAAGCTGTGCATGCGCATCCTCGACAAGACCAAGTCCACCCTGCCGCTCGACAAGCTCGGCTTCTCCAGCTACAACCTCGAACTCTACCGCCGCGTCATCCAGGCGCCGTACGGCATGATCCTGCACTGCGGCCCGACGGGCAGCGGCAAGTCGATGACCCTGTACGCGGCGCTCAACGAGATCAACAGCCCCGACTGGAACATCTCGACGGCCGAAGATCCCATCGAATACACCCTGCCCGGCATCAACCAGATGCAGGTGAAGAAGGACATCGGGCTCACCTTCGCCGCGGCGCTGCGCTGCTACCTGCGCCAGGACCCCGACATCATCCTCGTCGGCGAAATCCGCGACCAGGAGACGGCCGAGATCGCGCTCGAAGCCGCGCTGACCGGGCACGTGCTCTTCAGCACGCTCCACACCAACGACGCCTCTTCGACCGTGACGCGCCTGGTGGAAATGGGCATCGAGCCCTTCATGATCTCGACGGCGCTCGTCTGCATCTGCGCCCAGCGCCTGATGCGCCGGCTTTGCGCCTGCCGCGTCGAAGCGCCGCCCAAGCCCGAGGAACTGGAGTACATGCTGCGCGCGCGCGACGCCGCGCCGGTGAAGAAGGTCTTCCACGCCGCCGGCTGCCCCAAGTGCGGCAAGAGCGGCTACAAGGGCCGCACCGGCATCCACGAACTGCTCGTCAACACCGACGAACTGCGCGAGATCATCAACAAGCACGGCAACGCCGACCAGATCAAGGAAGCCGCGCGCCGCAGCGGCATGCGCACGCTCTTCGAGGACGCGATGGAGAAGGTCAAGCTCGGCACGACCTCGCTGCCCGAATCGCTCGGCACCGCCAAGCCCGACGACCAGTTCGTGAAGGCCGCTCAGGACGGCGGCGAGGCCGCCCCCGCCGAAGCCGCGGCCGCGCCGGCCGTGCCCGGCAAGCCGAAGGGCAACACGATGGTGGGCCTCGGCTGGCTGGCCGACGTGGACGAAAAGAAGGAGTAGGCGCGGCCTAGACGAAGAAGCGCGTCTCGATCCGCAGGTTGCCTTCGTCGTCGCTGCGGTAGACGGCCTCGATCCGGTAGATCGTCTTGTCCTTGAAGTCGCGCAGCAGCAGGTCGTCCGGCTGGAACGACGTGGGGCTCATGGCGAACGGCGCGGGCGAGATCTCGCAGTTCAATTCCCCCAGCCGCAGCCGGAAGCCCCCGCCTTCGACGCGCTCGTCCGGCTCGCGGAACGATTCCAGCGCCCACAGCACGTGCGTGATCTTCTGCTTCGGCGCTTTGGTCTTGAAGACGTCGATCACCGCCATGCGCGTGGGCGTCTCGCCGCTGGCCAGCCAGCGTTCCAGCGTGCGCGTCCACAGCGCCAGGCCCGCCTCCGGCGGATAGGCGGCGGTCAGGTCCAGCGCGTAGCGCAGGATTTCCCCGTCGGGCTGCCAGGCCAGCACCTTCGCGGCGGCCTCGTGCCCCGCGCGCTGTTCGTGATCGCCGATCACCGGGCAGCAGTGGCCGCGGCTGGAGGCCGTCACGTAGCTGTAGCGGTTGGGCCCGAAGAAGTCGGACTTGTAGACCGGCGCGCCCAGGTCGGGGACGACGATCTTCTTGTCCAGCGTCACGAAAAAATGCCCGAGGTCGTTGTGGTTGTGCCGTTCGGCGTTGTGCCCGCCGGAGAAGCAGACGATCAGTTCGCCCTTGGCGGTCTGTTCGCGCACGATCGCGGCCTGCTGGTCGTCCAGCATCACCGGAGGCACGCGCGTCTGCGTCGCCGGCAGCCGCGCCGAGGAGGTGCGCGAGGCCCGCGCGTCCTCGAAATACGTGTAGCCGGGCGCGGCGAGCGCGCGCATCATCTGCCCGAAGGTCCAGCCGCCGTCCCCGGGGAACTCGTCGGCCCAGACGGGCAGAAACCGGTTGCCGCTGGCCGCCGCGAGCCACGGGACGAAGTACTGCGGCGCGCCGGCGCGCAGCCCCGCGTCGTTGCCGCTGTAAAAGACGTTCTCGAAAAGGTGCGCGCGGCGCGGGTAGTCGGCCACGAGGCGGAAGCGGTCCAGGTCCACGGCGGCGGCGAAGGCGTCCCGCCCGAGCCGGCACCAGCCGAGCGCGGCCATGCCCACGCCGTAATTCCAGTACCCGACGCCTTCGTCGCATTCGCCGCCGGGCGTGAAGCCCTTCTCGAGAAACATGCGCAGCGCGGCGAGGGCGCGTTCGCGCGCCTTGGGGCGCGGGTGCCCCTGCACGGCCAGGGACTCGCACGCGGCCAGGATGCTGCCGGCGCAGACGCCGGTCCAGTTGTTGGTGCTGGTCTTGCCCTGGTGGTCCCACCAGGTGTCCACGCCGTCGCCGTAGGGCGTCAGGATGCGCGCGTCGATCTCGTAGACCACCGAATCGGCGAGCGTCCCCGAGACCGAATCCATCCACGGCTTGAGGCACTCGCGCATCTCGGCGAACTGCGCGGCCATCTCGCACGAGGCCAGGTCCAGCGTGGGCTTGCCGGAGGCCGGCAGGTCTTTTTCGGGAAGATGCGCCGAGACCGCCCAGGTCGCTTCGGTGAGGAAGCACCAGGTCCAGTCGAGCAGGCGGTCGTCCAGGTCGTTGGGGTCGAGGCCCAGCAGGCAGCGCCGCAGCGCCAGGGCCGAGAGCGTGCGCCGGTCGCGGCGCCAACGTTCGTCCAGCCTCGAACGGTCGTTCAGGCGCCGCGCGGCCAGAAAGTCGGACGCGCAGGCGATGGGCGGCTCGGGGGAGGCCTCGACGCAGGCCTGTTCGACGGAGGCGAGCAACCCGGCGAAGCGGGGCTCGTCCTTCACCCCCTGCCAGTAGGCGCGGTCGTCGATCGGGTGGGGCGCGAAGGCGTAATAGGCGCTCAGATCCGGCTCTTTGTTCTGCGGCATCTCGTCACCAGGAAGGAGGGAACGGGCACGCCCCCGCACGGGGCTCAGGGCGCCATTTTCCGCCGCCCGGCGCGCCGATCAATCGCCGAAACAGATGCCCATTTCGCGCCCGGTCAGCACGGTGTCGTCGTACAGGCTGATCTTCTTGGTCTCGCGGATGACTTCCTCGATCGGGACGTGGGTCATGGTCGGCGGGTTGAAGCAGACCATGTTGCCCCACATGCCTTCGGCGGCCAGGCGCACCGCCGCCGCGCCGTAGCGCAGCGCCAGCAGCCGGTCGTACGTGCTGGGCGAACCGCCGCGCTGGATGTGCCCCAGCACCAGCGAACGCGTTTCCATGCCCGTGCGGCGCGTGATCTCGCTCGCCACCCACGACCCGATGCCGCCGAGCTGCTGTTCGCGGCCCTTTTCCTTCTGGCCCTTGAAGAACATCCCATGGCCCTTCGGATGCGCGCCTTCGGCCACGCAGACGATGGAGTACGTCCGGCCGAGCTTCTTGCGGTTGGCCAGGTGCTCGCAGATCGATTCCATGGTGAAGGGGATCTCGGGGATCAGGATCACGTTGCACGAGCCCGAGAGCCCCGAATGCAGCGCGATCCAGCCCGAATACCGGCCCATCACTTCCACCACCATCACGCGTTCGTGCGCCGCGGCCGTGCAGTGCAGCTTGTCGATGGCCTCGGTGGCCGTCTGCACGGCGGTGTCGAACCCGAACGTGCGGTGCGTGCAGGCCATGTCGTTGTCGATCGTCTTGGGCACGCCGATGATCGGGACGCCCATCTGCATCAGCTTGTGGCCGATGCGCATCGAACCGTCGCCGCCGACGGCGATCAGCCCGTCGATCTTAAGCTTGTGAATCCCTTCCACGATCAGGTCCGCCGCGAGGCGCTTCTTGCGGCTGCCGGGCAGCTTCACGTAGGTCTCGAACGGGTTGCCCTTGTTGACCGTGCCCAGAATCGTCCCGCCCTCGGACGCGATGCCGAGCACCGCCTGGCGGTTCAGCTTCATCACCGGGTCGCCGCCCAGCAGGCTGCCGTAGCCGTGGCGCAGGCCGACGACCTCCCAGCCGCGCCGCCGCGCGCAGAGCGTCACGGCGCGGATGACGGCGTTCAGGCCCGGCGCGTCGCCTCCGCCCGTGTTGATGGCAATGCGATGGATTTTTCTCGGTCCGATGTTCGCCAAGGAAGCATCCCCCCGTGATCACATGGTTAAGGTTGTGGGCTTCCAGCATAAAGCACGGCGGATGCCATTCAATGCACCAATGACCAGAAACCAAGGCCATGCTTTAGGATGCAGAACCTCCCATGAGGCCGAGCCCTACGCGAGCGGCGCGGCCTCGCGGCCCTTCAACGCGCGCGAAGGCCCTTGGTGTCTTTTGCGCAGGCTGGGCAAACTTTTTTGTAGACCATGCGCGAACGGCGCGGTCATGCTTCCAGTCCGTGGGCGGGCTCGCTGCGGACGCGAAAGCCGATGCGCTGAGCCGTGCGCGGTTCGTGGGCCAGGTTCTGGATCGAGTTGCGAATCTCGTTGAGTTGCCGCGTCTGGTTGCGCTCGAGCTGCGTCAGGCGCGTGCAGATTTCGACGTTGGCCGGGAGCATCCCGCGGAGGCGCTGGAAGACGCGCAGGATTTCGCAGGTGACGGCGTGCTGGCGCTTGCCGCGCAGAAACGGTTCGAGCAGCGCGACGCCGTAGTCGGTAAAGGCCAGCGGGAGGCGCGCCATCTCTTCGGGCCCGCGGGCGTGGCGCAGGGAGGCGAGTTCGGACGGGCGGAGCTTGAAGACGAAGGGTTCGGGGATGCGCGCGCGGTGTTCGCGCACCAGGCCCGCCAGGCGCTTGGCGGGCAGCCCGTACAGCGGGGCCAGGTCCAGGTCGAGCAGGACTTTCTGGCCGCGCACGAACGCGATCGCGCCTTCGATCTGTTCCAGCAGTTCGAGGGTCTTTTTCGGCTTCATGAGCGCACGCGCCGGCCGCGGAAAGGTTCGAGTGATCCTTCCTTAGCCCGGCGATGTTTTGGCGGTGTTAGAAGAAGGTTGCCGAACGGAATCTTTGCGTCAGCCCGCGGCGACCAGCGGCGCCTCGTCGATCAATTCGTAGAAGAAGTTGCGCTTGCGCAGCGTAAGGCCCAATTCGGCGGACATGCGGCGCATCTCTTCGATCTGGACGTGGTGGACCGTCCCGGCCTGGCTGACGACGTTCTCTTCCATCATCAAACCGCCCCAGTCGTTGCAGCCGTACAGGAAGCTCATTTGCCCGACCTTCGCGCCCTGCGTCACCCAGCTCGACTGGATGTGCCGGATGTTGTCGAGGTACAGGCGCGCGACCGCGTTCATGCGCAGGTACTCGGCGGGGCCGGCCTTCTGAATCTTGCCTTCCAGGCCCGTGTGGTCCGGCTGCATCGTCCAGACGATGAAGGCGCTCCAGACGCCGTCCAGCCCGCCGGTCTGGTCCTGGACCCGGCGCAGCCGTTCCAGGTGCTCAATGCGCTCGGCCATCGTCTCGAAGTGCCCGATCACCATCGTGCACGAACCGCGCAGGCCCTCGGCCGCCGCCTGGACGTACACGTCCAGCCATTCGTCGGTCATGGCTTTTTTGGGCGCGACGATGTTGCGCACGCGGTCCACGAGAATCTCGCCGCCGCCGCCGGGAATGCTCTGCAAGCCCGCGGCCTTGAAGCGCCGGACGATCTCGCGCCGCGGCATCTTCCAGAGCTTGCTGAAGTGCACGATCTCGCTGGGCGAGAAGGCGTGAATATGCACGCGCGGGAAGGCCCGGCGGATGTCGCTCAGCAGTTCCTCGTACCATTCGATCTTGAGGTACGGGTGGTGCCCGCCCTGCATCAGAATCTGCGTCCCGCCGATCGCTTCGAGTTCGCGGATCTTCTCGTAAAGCTGCTCGCGCGGGAGGACGTAGGCCTCCACGTCGCCCGGGCGGCGGTAGAAGGCGCAGAAGTCGCAGTCGGCCACGCAGACGTTCGTGTAGTTGATGTTGCGGTCGATGATGTACGTCGCGATGGGTTCGGGGTGCAGGCGGTCGCGCACGGCCACCGCGGCCCGCCCGAGGTCGTTCAGTTCGGCGCGCTCCAGCAGCAGCAGGCCTTCCTCGGGCGTCAGGCGTTCGCCCGCGACGGCCTTGTCCAGCAGGGAGCGCATCTCGGCAGTGCTCATAGGGGGAATTCTGGCCCAGAAGGCCCCTCCGCGCAAGCGGCGGCGGCCTTCAGTCGGCCTCGGCCTCCGGCGGCGGGTCCGGCGGAAGTTCCATGGGCATGAAGAGCGCCAGCAGCACGCCCCACGCCAGCGCCAGCAGCACCAGCGTGCGCAGGCTGAAGCGCGGAAACGCGCGCTCCTGCGGACGATCTTCGCGCCAGGCCTGCCAGCCGATCCAGAGCCCGGACGTGGCCCCGGTGACCGCAAAGAGCGCCCCGACGCGGATCAGCGAGAACGGGTCCTGGAAGAACGCGAACGCTAGGTAGCCCGGCAGGTTGAGAAACGCGAGCGCCCCGCCCTGCAGGGCCGCTCGTAGCAGGCAGCCCGCGGCCGTGCGGGGCGCGGAGCGCAGATGCGCGCGCAGGGCCGAAAAGAGCGCGTAGGTCAGCACCAGCGCGCCCGGCCCGCAGAGAATGATCGTGAAGAACCCCAGGCCGACCAGGTCCTCCAGGCTCCAGGGCCGCGCAGGCGCGCCGTGCGAACCGTCGGGCATCACCTGGTCGAAGGGCGCGCCGTTGAAGCGCATCCACGTCAGCAGAACGGGCATGAGCACGCAGATCAGCAGCGCGCCGCCGAACGCGTGGACCATCCGCCCGCGCAGGCTGAAGATGCTGCGGCGATGAACGCCCGGAAAGGAGCCTTCCTCCATGCCTGCCACTGTACTCGGTGCGGCGGCGAACGACAGATCGCGAAGGTCCGGTGTTGGCCGCAGGAAGTACGCTTGGGGAAACGGAAGCGGCGCCTAGAATACCGGGCCTATCCAACTCGGATGCAACGGGCATGTCCATGAGCCGCTTGGAACGCATGCGCGCCCTTCGAACCTGGGCCGAAAAGCCGCTCTTCTCCTACGCGACGATCCTGTTGCTGCAAGCCAAGGTGGTCTGGGACATCCTGAAGTACAAGGACCTGACGCTGGGCGACACGTCCAAGTACTACTTCTACGCGAAGCACTGGCACGAAAGCCTTCAGGTCAACCCGGCCTGGTCGCCGCTCTACACCGCCTACTACGGCAGCTTCCGGTTCTTCCTGGACGACGCGCACACGATCACGATCTTGCATCGCGTCGCGATCGTGTTCGCCCTGACCGCCCTGGTCCTGGCCATTCTGCGGCGCCTGCTGCCGTGGGAACTCGCGTGGTTCGTGGCGGCCTGGTGGGCGGTGCTGCCGATCAACTTCAACGCGCTCTACGAAGTACACCTCTTCGCGCTGCTTCCGGTGCTCGCCGCGTGGTACGTCTGCCTGCGCGTGCCCACCCTGCGCGGCAGCGGGATCGCGGCCGGCATCCTGGCCGCCGCAGGCCTGCTGGTCCGCAACGAACTGGCCGTCTGCGCGGGCCTGTATCTGCCGGTCAGCCTGGCGCTCGAAGGCCTGCGCGCCCGCCGTGCACGCCGGCAGGCCGCGGCTGGAGAGACGCCCCAGGCGGCCGGCGAAGTTCCGCCCACGCTGGGCCGAACGCTTGCCGCCTACGGCCTGCCGCTGGGCGCCGCCCTGGCGCTCTGCGCGCTGGCCTTCTCGCGAAGTTACCTGAGCCCCGAGGAACTGCGCGGCGAGGCCTATCGGAAACTCTATTCCAATATGGGCCAGTCGTACGCCTACGGCTACCAACAGCGCCACCCGGAATGGACGCGCAGCCCCTGGACGGAATACCACCCGCTGATGGCCGAGCAGTTCGGGCGCGGCAAGGTCACCATGTTGCAGGCGCTCCGGGCCAACCCCGGCGCCATGCTGGAACAGTTCTCCTGGAACGCGCGGCTCGTCCCCAGCGGCGTCCAGGTGATGCTCTTCAACGCGACCTCGGGAGAACTCACGCCGGACTACGTTCCCGTCGAACAGGACGCCCTGTTCGCGCGCGTCTGTTCGTGCCTCTGGCTGGCCGTCCTCGCCGCCGGCGCGTACGGCCTGTACCGGCAGTGGGGCACGTTCTGGAAGGCGGAGTTCGCCCGCGCGTGGCGCGGCTGGGTCCTGATCCTGTGCGTGATCCCCATTTTTGTTTTTCTGGTGATCCCCGCGCAGCGCCCCCGGCCGTCGTACCTCTTTCCGGTGGCCGTCTTCCTGATGGCCGCGACCGGCCTCTGCCTGTGGGCCTTCGCGCGGGTCGCGCTTGCGCGGCTCTCCGTCCTTCGATCTGTGCTGCCGCTGGGCATCCTGGCGGTTCTGCTGCTGACCCCGCGCTACTACCGGGACCGCGCCCACCGGAGTTCCATGAAACTCGACACGCTGTACCGGCGGCTCCGGCCGTTCCAGGCGCTGCTCACCGACCGGCGCACGCTGTTCATGGGAGGATTCCACGGCCAGCAGGCCCGGCGATACCTGGAGAGCAGCGACCCAGGCGGATACTCCTACGGTTTGCTGAAGGACGTCCCCGCCGGCGTGGCGCTCACGGATTACTTCGACGCGCAGGGCCTGACCCTGGCCTACCTGGACGAATCCTACCTGCCCGACTTCGCCGCCTGGACCGAGCCCGGCCCCGGCGGCCTGCCCCGCCTGCGCCACCAGGGCGCCTCGTGGAAGGTCCTGGCGGCAGGGAACGAGCCCAAGCGCTGGGTGCTCGCCTACCGCCCCTCCGCCTACGCCCCCTGACGCTTGCCTGGGCCGCCCGGCAAAAAAAGAACGGCGCTCATCGCGCCGTTCTCCCTGAATCCTGAACCCTAAATCCTGATTCCTGAATCCTGATTCCTACTTAAGCATCTTGAGGAACTCTTCCGCTTCGATCTTGCCCGAGTCGCGGACCATGCGCGCGAAGGCGGCGGCTTCGCCCCACACGACCGACTTGGAGAACTGTTCCATCTTGAAGTACTCCGCCTGATAGCTCTTCAGGTGGTCCAGGTTGGCCTTGTCGGCCTTGTTCATCTCGAAGGTCTTCAGCGCGTCCTCGTCCGGCAGGTGGCCGCCCGAAGGGGTCTTTTTGTCGGAGAGCGGGATGAGCATGATGCTGAGGCTCAGGCCCGAGCGCTGGTAGACCTCGTCCTTCTTCTCGAAGGCGTACTCGGTAAAGGAGGAGAAGGCGACGACGGGAATCTTGCGGTCTTCGGCCTTCTGCGGCTTGTAATTGCCGGGCAGTTTGGCTTCGCCGAGCAGGCGCTCGATGCCGTAGATCACGCCGCCCAGGAAGCGGTCGGTCACGGCCAGGTCGCGGGCCATGTCGGAATCCTTGCTCAGTTCGCCGTAGGTGCGCAGTTCGCCGTCGATCAGCGTCACGCCCAGGCGGTCGTCCTTGAGCAGGGCCTTGAAGAGCTTCTGCATGTCCTTGCGGCTGACCGGATTCGCGTAGGTCGCCTTGCCGTTGAGGGTGAAGGTGTTCTTCTCTTTGTCGTACGCGAGCGACTCGAGGGCATCGAAGCCCTTGGCGGTGCCTTCCAGCACGACGCCCTTGGGCACGTCGCCGTAGGCCGCGACCACCTGCGGGGCGCTGGCCGGCGCGGGGGCCCGGTCGGCCGCGCGGAGCGGGCCGGCGGCCAGGAGCAGGGCACAGAAGAGGAGCGTCTTGAGGCAGCGCATGCAAATCCTCGCAATCTTGATCCAGGGTTAAACGAAAGGGCCTGGACAACCGCTTCGTCCAGGCCCTTTAGGGTTCCAAAGAGGTCGGACCGCCTACTTGACGAGCTTCAAGAGGCTCTCTTCATCCGTACCGGGCACTTCCTTGTACTTGCTGACGATCTGGCCGCAGTCGCAGGTGTTCTTGCGCCAGACCAGCTTCGCGGGCATGTCCAGGACCGTCTCGGTGACCGTCTCGAACTTGGCGGGAATCTCGACCTTCTTGGTCGTCGCCTTGGCCACTTCGACTTCCTTGTTCACGGTCTCGAACTTCGCGGGGACGGTGGTGGACGTGACGGTGGCCGGGTCGCTGACCAGTTCCTTCTCGACGGTCACGTACTCGGCGGGCACGACCTTCTCGACCACGCTGGCGGGCTTGACGAGCTTCTGCACCTTCACCGTCTTGGTCATGGCCGGGACCGACGCCTTGGCCTGCGCGCCTTCCTTATCCAGGACTTCCTTGTTGACGGTGACGAACTTGGCGGGCTTTTCGCACAGGCAGTAGCAGTCCTTGCCCTCTTCCTTCTTCCAGTACGTCGTGGCGGGGGCGACCTGAATCTGCTCGGGGACGATCTTGTAGGTCGGGTCGGTCACCGAGATCGTCTCGTACGCGGGGCGGGTCTCGACCGTCTCTTCGGCCCAGGCGAACTCGGCCGGGACGACTTCCAGCACCTTGTACTCGGGCTTGACCAGCACCTTCACGCTCTCGGTCTTGAACTTGGCCGGAACGACCGTGGCGACCTTCTTCTCGGGCGCGACCTGCACCTGCTCGGGCTTGGTCTCGAACTTCGCCGGCACCGCTTCCATGTAATGCGTGGCGGGCGAGACGGGCACCTGCTTCGTCACCGTCTTGTAGGTGGCCGGCTTGGTCACCAGGCACCAGCCTTCGCCGGGCTTGCACGGCGGCGGTTCCTTGCCCTCTTCGAAGGGGACCTCTTCGGGCTCGGCCGCCATGACATTCACCGCAGCCAGCATCGCCACAATGACGCAGGACACTCCGAGACGATTCACACGCATGATCATGATTCTCCTTTCGGCTTTCGACATGAGCTACCGACGGCTAAAACGAGCCCACGCGCTCCCTGTTTGTGGTTTCATCAAGCCCTTCCTTTGTACGGCAGACCACCGAAAAAACCAACTCCAAGAATCGATTTTTTCCAACCCTGTTTCGCGGCCCAATGTGCTTTCTCCTTTCTTAGCCTCGCCTTAGGACCACGCCATCGCGCCTTCTTAACCCGCTCTTCGCCCTGCCTTTACAGGCGCGCGGCGCGGCGGGTTCGGGCGCGGGTTCCACCACAATTAAATGCAGGCCTGCCGCCTACTTAGTCGATACAGAACAGGTCCTATTCAACGGGGGGATAGGAGAAACCGCATGCGTCTTCGTCCTTTTCTACGTTCCATCGGCTTAGGCGCGCTCGGCGTGGTCCTGGCCTGCACGTCCGCGTCGGCCGAGTCGGCTTCGCAGGCGCGCCTGAAGCAGACCGCCGTCCGCATCCGCTACGAACGCTCCGCCGGCAACGCGACCGTCACCGGCCACGGCACCGCCTTCGGCGCCGACCTTTCCAAGTACGGCTACGCCGGCCGCCGCTACCTGCTCAGCGCCGCCCACAACGTCCTCGACGACAACGGCGAACCCTTCAGCACCGTCAAGATCGAACTCGACGGCGAGGCCCGCACCGTCTGGTCGCGCTGCCGCGTCCTGGCCTTCGACAAGGACCTGGACCTCTGCCTGCTCGAGGCCAACGACGACCTGCCCGCGCTGGCCGAACTGGCCGACTTCGAGGCCGAGGCCGGCGCGGACCTGGTCCTGGTCGGCTCGCCCCGCGGCATCCCCATCAAGGTCTTCGAAGGCACGCTCACGCGGCGCTTCGAAAGCGGCACGATCCGCTCGGCCGCGCGCGTCCCCTTCGACCACGGCGACAGCGGCGGGCCCTTTTTCTGCTCGCGCACGGGCAAGGTGGTCGGCGTCGCGGTGGCCGGCGTGCCCAAGGACGGGGACCTGGACCACACCATTGGGCTTTTCGTGCCCGTCTCGGGCGTGCTGAGCTTCATGGAGCGCCACCGCGCCGGCGGCGCCCGCCAGACCCAGGTGTCGATCCGCACCGAACGCGCGGCCGAACGCCCCGCGCCCGTCGTCCCCGCGGCCCTGACCGCGCCCGCCGAACCCGCGCCCAAGGCCGAAGAAAAGGAACTCGCGAAGTCGATCGCGGTCAAAGCGCCCGAGACCGCCGCGAACGCCCCGCGTTCCGAGACGAAGCTCGTCCTGCCCGCGCACGTCACGCCCGCCAAGCCGCAACTGACCATCGTGGCCGCGCCGGAACCGCAGATCGTCGCCGAGAAGCCCAACAAGCCGCCCGAGATCGCGCTCGCCGAGACCCAGGAAGCCGCGATCCCCGCGCCGAAAGAAGCGACGGTGTACGTGGTCCAGGACGGCGACAACCTGACCAAGATCGCGAAGCGCTTCAACGTTTCGCTGAACGACCTGATCGCCGCGAACAACATCCGCAACCCGAACGTGATCTACGTCGGCGCGAAGCTGCGCATCCCGTAGAGACCGGTTTTCCGCCTCGACGCAAAAGCCCGCTCCGCAAGGAGCGGGCTTTTTTTGTGTCCGCCATCCGGTCATCAGCGTTGGGGCGAGAAGAGCGCCAGCAGCACGCCCCAGGCGAAGACCAAGGCCATCAGGGTCCGCAGCGTGAAGCGCGGCACGAACCCGAGGTCCGGCTGGTACACACGGTAGGCCTGCCAGCCGATCCAGAGCCCGCACGTGGCCCCCGTGACCAGGAAGAGGAGCAGAACCTGGAAGAAGCTCCGCACCTGCAAGGGGAAAAGGACCAGGGCCAAATAGCCGGGGAAGTTCAGAAAGGCCACCAGCGCGCCCAGTTTGGCCGAGCGCCGTTCCAGGGCTTTGGACTCCGTCTGTTCGCTGCAGGTATTCACCAGATGCCGTTTCAACATGATAGCGAGGAAGAGGGAAAAGGTTCCGCAGGCGAGCGCGGAGGCTCCCATCATGCCCGCCAGGTGGGAGAACTGCCAAGGCTCGCTCGGTTCGACGCCGAAACTCCGCGACCACTCATGGAAGACCTCCGAATGGCCTTCCAATCGCACCCAGGTCAGCACGCACGGCACGATCGCGCCGATCACGACGCTGCCCAGCATCGCCGGAAGATCGGTGAGGTTGTTCCGATTGCGTTGTTCCGGGGTGAGCGGCATGGGCGGGCCTTGGGCCGGTTCGCGTTAGTGGAACAGCGGCCTGCCATCTTCCGGCCAGGGTTCCGGGCTAAATAGCGCCAGCAACAAGCCCCACGCGAGCACCAGGACCATCATGGTGCGCAAGCTGAAGCGCGGCCAGATGCCTTCCTTTGGATGATACATCCGATAGGCCTGCCAGCCGATCCACAGCCCGCAGGTGACGCCCGTGACCACGAACAGCACAAAGATTCTGACGATGGACAGCCAGCCTGATGGAAAAAAGAAACCCGCATAGTAGCCGGGCAGATTCAAGAAACCCACGATCGCGCCCAACCGGGCGGCGCCGCGCTCCAGGACGCTCAATTCAACCTGCTCACCGTAGTCTCGCAGGATTTTCCGTTTGAAGAAGAAGGCGATGAAGAAAGAGAACAATCCGCAGCCTAGCCCAGCCATGACCTGCAGAAGCACCAGTTGCGAGAGCTGCCACGGTTCCCCGTCATGCCTAAAAGGGGCCCCGCAACGGTGAACCCAAACCAGCAAGCTCGGTAGCAGCGCTCCGATGAAGATGCTGCCCACGATGGCCGCGTTGTCCACCGAATCCCGCAGGCGGCGGTACTCGGGCGAATCCCCGGGGCGCGGTTTCGGGTGGAAGATGCTCATTCAGGGTCCAAACAGGATCAGCAACCCGCCCCACCCCATCGTCAGCGAGATCAGCGTGCCGAGCGTGAAGCGCGGCATGAATCCGCGGTCCAGGTGGTGCGCGCGGTAGGCCTGCCAGCCGATCCAGCCGCCGCAGGTCGCCCCCGTGATCATGTACAGCGCGACGATGCGCGCGAACGCCCATTCCTCGGTCGCGAGGAAGATCAGCGCCAACAGCCCCGGCAGGTTGGCGAAGGAGAAGATCGCGCCCAGCCACGCGGCGCGGAGGATGAGCGGGCGTTCGTCGGGGGCCTGCGATCCGGGGTGCTTCATCATCCGGTGGAGCAGGATCCCGGTGAGGATCAGCGCGCCCGGGCCGCAGCCGACCGCAGCGCAGATGGCCAGCACGCCGAACTTGATCAGAAAGCGGAATGCGACGAAGGGCACTTCCGAGTCCGGGATGCGGAAGGGTTCCGCGTCCACCGTGTGCATCGTGGTCAGCGCCGTGGGCACGATCACGCCGAGCACGATGGAACCCAGGAAGGCCCAAAGCATGCAGGAGGTCCGGCGCCGGGCAGCCGGGTCGAGCGGGCGAATCTTGCGGACCACGCGCGCAGGCGGAGCGGCAGGTGCGGCCGGAGTAGAAGGAGTGGAAGGAGTAGAAGGAGTGGAAGGAGTAGAAGGAGTGGAAGGAAGTACGGCCTCGGACGGAACGGCCGGCGCCTGCACGGCAGCGGACTCGGGCGGCACGGGCGCGACGGCGGGTGGCGCGGGCGGAGCTTCCGCGGAACCTTGCTGCACCTCGTCGGCCATCACGCGCCTCGCAATCGCACCGAAGAGACTTTACAGGTCCCGATCATCTCTGTTAAGGTCCCTGTGTGTCCAGCGAGAAACAGACGCCACCCGAACCCAATCTGGGCGAACGCTCGCGTTTGCCCACGATGGTGATCGAAAAGCCGAAGCCGCTGCCTTTTCTGCTTCCCGGCATGCTGCTGGCGGGCGCGACGCTGGGCATCGTCTTCGGCGGAATCTTCGCCGACCACTGGAAGACCGTGGACGGCAAGGTGACCTACGACGCCGTCTCGGGCTTCTTCAAGCTGATCGGCGACATCCTGATGAGCATGCTGAAGATGCTCGTCGTCCCGCTGATCGTCTTCAGCGTCATGTACGCCGTGGCCAGCATCGGCGACTTCCGGCGCATGGGCAAAGTCTTCGCCTACACGCTCTTCTATTTCCTGCTGACGATGACGCTCGCGGTCAGCCTGGGCCTGGCCCTGGTGAACGTGATCAAGCCCGGCGTGGGCGCCTCGGTGGAACTGCACGACAAGGCCGCGGCCGAGCGCGTCCAGAAGGCCCGCACCGTGCGGACCTCGCCCGTCGAGAAGATCTACGACGTCGTGCGCGGGATGTTTCCGCCCAACCTGTACCAGGCCGCCGCCAACGGCGACGTGCTGGGGCTGATCATGTTCAGCCTCTTCTTCGGCGCGATCCTTTCGACGCTGGGCGCGAAGGGGCGCAACATCATCGAGATCATCGGCACGTTGAACGACGCCTTGATGACCTTCGTGCAGATGGTCATCTGGTTCGCGCCCATCGGGATCATGGGCCTGGTGGCCGAACGCATCGGGATTTCGGGCGGGTTCGAGGCCATCGAGGGCGAACTGAAACGGCTCTTCTGGTACGCGCTGACGGTGGTGATCGGCCTGCTGATTCACGGCGTGGTCACGCTGCCGTGCCTGCTCTACTTCATCGGCAGGAAGAACCCCATCAAGTACGCGATCGGGATGAGCGAAGCGCTGCTGACGGCGTTCACCACCGCGTCCAGTTCCGCCACGCTGCCGGTGAGCGTGCGCTGCATGGAAGAGAAGAACAAGATCAGCAAGAAGACCGTCGGGTTCGTCGTGCCGCTGGGCGCGACGGTGAACATGAACGGGACCGCGCTGTACGAGGCCGTCGCGGCGATCTTCATCGCGCAGGCCTACGGCATCCACCTGTCCTTTCCCGAGCAGCTCGTGATCCTGATCACCTCGACGCTCGCGGCCATCGGCGCGGCGGCGATTCCCGAGGCCGGGCTGGTGACGATGGTGATCGTGCTCGTCGCCGCCAACCTGCCGGTGGAAGGCGTGGGCCTGATCCTCTCGATCGACTGGATTCTGGACCGCTGCCGCACGACGGTGAACGTCTGGGACGACTGCGTCGCCGCCGGCATCGTGGACAAGTGGGTCACCGAAGGCACCGGCGAAGCTCCGTCAACCTAAGCGAGGGCCGGGCCTCCGCGCGTCTGGCCGGCCGTCTCAGGCCGATTCGATCAGCGTACTCACTTCCCGCTTCTTCGATTCCAACTCGTCCTTCGAGGCCGTGCTCTCCAGGTTCAGGCGCACGACGGGCTCGGTGTTCGACATGCGCAGGTTGAACCACCACGAACCCATGTCTATGCTCACGCCGTCCACCTTGCTGACCGACTTGGCCGAGGGTCCATACTTCGCTTCCGCCGCGGCCAGCACCTTGCCCGCGTCGTGGACCTCGAAGTTGATCTCGCCGCTGTGGTGGAAGCGCATCAGCGGCCCGGCCAGTTCGCTCGGCTTCATCCCGCTGCGGCTGATCAGCGACAGGATCAGGAAGAAGGCGGTCTCGCCCGAATCCGAGCAGTAGAAGTCGCGGAAGTAGTAGTGCCCGCTCAGCTCCGCGGCCATCACGGCCTTCTCGCGGCGCAGGCCGGCCTTGATGTGGCTGTGGCCGACGCGGGTCTCGACCGCGCGCCCGCCCGCCGCCTGCACCGCTTCGGCCAGCGCGCGCGTGGCGCGGACATCATAGAGCACCGTGCCGCCCTTGTTCTGCTTCAGCAGCGCCTGCGCCATCAGCGCTCCGGCGATGTCGCCCGGAATCGCCGCGCCGGTCTCGTCCACGAACGCCACGCGGTCGCCGTCGCCGTCGAAGGCCACGCCCAGGTCGCACTTCTTGGCCACCACGGCCTTCTGCAGATCGACGATGTTCTCGGCCTTGAGCGGGTTCGCTTCGTGGTTGGGGAAGCGCCCGTCGGGCTTCCAGTACAGCGGCACGGTCTTGACCGGCAGGCCCTTGAGCAGCGCGGCCAGGTGCCCGCCCATCACGCCGTTGCCGGTGTCGATGGCGATCTTCAGCGGGCGCTTGGGGTCCAGGTCGGCGAAGCGGCGGCAGTGCTTGTAGTACGCGGGCCAGAAGTTGACCTTCTTGATCTTGCCGGCCTTGCCCGCGAGGTGCGGTTCGTCCTTGAGGAAGAGCTTCTCGACTTCCTCGAGCCCCTGCCCGTGGCTCATCGGCAGCGCGCCGGCCTTGGTGAACTTGAAACCGCCGTACTCCGACGGGTTGTGCGAAGCCGTCACCTGCACGGCGCCGTGGCACTTCTTCGCGCCCAGGCTGCCGGCGGCGAAGTAGCTGATCGGCGTCGGGCCCATGCCCAGTTCCAGCACGTCGCAGCCGGTGGACGTGATGCCGGCCATGAGCGCGGCCTGCAGGTCGGGCCCGCTGATGCGCGCGTCGCGCCCCACGGCCAGGACCTTCGCCTTCAGGTAAGCGGCGGTGGCCTTGCCGATCTTGTACGCGTCGCCGGTGGTCAGTTGCGTCGGGACGATCCCGCGCACGTCGTAGCTCTTGAAGATGCCAGCCATGGGGCTCCTCGCTTTTCTTCGTGGTGATTTTGCTGTGAAGGAACGTAGGGGGAGAAGGAGCAACGTCAACAGAAAAGGTCGGCGGTCACTTCCCGTCCGAACGAGGCTTGTTTACCTCGAGGCGGTTGTCCTTCATGAACCGCCGATTCCAGTCGGTGAGATCCTCGAGGACCTTGTCGCTCTCCGAGAATTTCTTCTCAACCTCGGCAAAACGCTCCTTGCCCGGCCGTTCGAAATACGCGTGCGAAGCAACGGCAAGAGCCTTTAAAGAAAGTGAAAACTCGATCAGCTTTCGATGACCTTTCGCAATCTTGAAATCCCCGGGTGAGACCTGGGAGAGATCGTTCACGGCCTTTGTCATGTCCGCCACCCACTGGTCCGCCGGCCCCGATTCCTTTCCGCTCAGGAAGGTTTCCTGAATCTCCTTGCGCACGCGGCCCAATTCCTGGCAGGACGCTTTGATCTTTTCGGAGTATTCGTTCCAGGCCCGCGCCATGGCGTAGTTGGGGCGCTTGGGCGCGAACCACAGCCATTGGATCGCCAGACACACCCCGCCCAGCGCGACCGCTGCGCAGGCCATCTGAAACCGCATGACCTTCCCGGAGCCCGTTCCCTTCGGCACGTCACGGACCGCGTGGATTTGCGATTCACCAAACAGGCCGGGGATCGTGTCGGCGCGCGTCCACTCATCGGACGCTTCGGGGCGCACTTCGTCGCAGGGATTGAACGTGCAGCCGCGCGCAAGCTCGACCATGTCCCGATAGGTGACGGGCCCCTCTTCGCGCCCATCGACTCGGATGTAATACTTCTCGGCCTGCATGCCTTGTCTCCTGCAAGATAAGGTAGCAGGCCGGAAACCCGTGCAAACCGGTTTTTCAGATGCCGCTCACGCGCCCTTCTCGTATTCCCGCAGGAACCCGAGGAACTCGCGGCGGTGGTCCTCTTCGTTGCTCAGCAACTGGATGCACATGTCCTGCGTGGCGTAATCGACGCCGTCGCAGAGCTTGATGATCTTGGTGTACTGCGCGATCGCGCCGTCTTCGGCCTTGATGACGCCCTTGATCACGTGGACGACGTCGGTGCTGGCCTTCGGCGGCTGCAGGAAACTCTGCGACGCCTTGAAGCCCTTGCTGCCCGGCACCGTGCCGCCCAGCACCCGGATGCGCCCGGCGAGCTGCGTGGCATGCCCGAGTTCCACGGGGATGTCGGCGGCCAGCGCCTTCTTGATCTCCTCGGCGCGCACGCCGTCCAGGTTCTGGCTGTTGGCGAGGTAATTCTGGATCGTCTCCATCTCCATCCAGTACGAAACGGTCAGTTCCTCGACGATCTTCGCTCTCTTGTCGCTCATGGCGGGTTCCTTTCCGGGTAAACGTTCGCTGCGTCCTACATACTTGGCGCACCCGCGGTTGCAAGCCCCTGGTTTCCGCGGGGCGAGCCTGCGTTTCACCCGTGCCGCGAAAGGTCCGCGCGCGCACGCGAACATCGGGTATGACGGAGCGCGGTCCGAGGGTGCCCGCGTGTCCGCGTCTCCGTCCGACAACCTTTTGCAAAGCCTCCAGATCGTCACCGGCGACCTGGACGAAAACTGCTACCTGCTCTGGAAAAAGGACGCGCGCGAGGCCGTCGTCTTCGACCCCGGCGACGAAGCGGAGAAAATCCGCGCGGCCCTGGACGAACGCGGCCTCGGCGTCGCGGCCTTCGTGCTCACGCATTGCCACGGCGACCACATCGGCGCGCTGACGCCGCTGAAGGCGATCTTTCCTGCCGCGCCCGTGTACGTGCCCGAAGCCGAGAAGGAATGGCTCGCGCGCCCGCTGCTGAACCTGAGTTACTTCGTGGGCGGCAGCGTCACCGGACCGAAGCCCGATCGCCTCGTGGCCGATGGCGACGAACTGAAGCTCGCGGGGCTGACGCTGAAGGCCTTCCACGTGCCGGGGCATTCGCCCGGCGGCACGGCGTACTTCGTGCAGGGGCACGACGGCGAACGCCCGAGGCTCTACTGCGGCGACATCCTCTTTCAGGCCTCCATCGGCCGCACCGACCTGCCCGGCGGCGCCGGCGCGGACGTGCTGGTGGCGGGCATCCGCGAGAAACTCTTCGCGCTCCCCGACGCGACGATCGTGCATCCGGGCCACGGCCCTGAGACCAGCATCGGCGACGAGAAAGCGTTCAATCCGTACTGCGGGCAGGGCGAAGGCGGGATGGCGTAGCGGCCCGACGGACTACTCGGAAAGTTCGAAGCGGATCACGACCTCGAAGGTGCCGGCCTCGGGGATGGTGGAATTCAGCAGAAACTGGCGCGTGCTCGCGTCCAGCAAACTGCACCCGGCCGACTTCAGCATCTCCACGCGCGCGGGCTTTCCCCCGGTATGCTCGGCGATGATGCGCCAGCGGCCCACGCCTTCGCACGGAACCCCGTGCTTGCAGGTCCCCGCGCGGCAGGAGTACGGATACCCGGGCTTGCCGGGCAGTTGCAGGCCCGCGCGCCCGGGCTGCTTCCCTTCGGCCTTGTCGAACGATTTCGCCAGCGCGTCCCAGCCGTCGGAGGGCGACTTTCCCGCGGACGTGCCCACCGCGCGCGGAGGAGCCTCCGCCGCGGACGCGGCCGTCCCGGACGCCAGCGGCGCGTCGGCGGGATCGCCGGAGATCCGTTCGCCCGAACGGCGTTCGGCCGCGTCGGGCCGGTGAGGCAGCGTGCCTTCGG
>JAHCJK010000106.1 GCA_026184295.1 Planctomycetota bacterium | reverse complement strand
CCGCCGGCAGACCGAAGGAGGAGAGACTGGCCGTGCCGTGCCGGTGAGACGCCGGGAAATGGCCGGCGAGGACGCCGGCGCTACGGCGCTGGCCGCGCTCGGAAGCGGGCGCGCGGCGCCCGCCCAATAACGTTATCGGTCGCATGTATAGACCATGCATGACCACCAAAATACGCTTTTCAAAAAGAACGTTGGAAAAAGTCCGGGCGCGCGGCGGCGTGGGGTTGTGCGGAGCATTTCGCGCGCGTAGGCTTTTTGCGTTCCCCGATCTCTGACCTCTGTCCCCTGAACCCTGGAGGTATTATGGCGCGCGCGATCAGCAAGGTGGCTCCCGGCTGGTGGGATTACACGACGCTCGACGAAAAGATTCTCAACGACGCGGCGAAGCTGACCGAGAAGGACCTCTTGCAGCTTTCGCGCCCGGGCTTCAAGGTCGTCTTCTACGAGACGATCGAGGACTTCTACCTCGCGGAGGCGCTCGAGTACATCGAGGCGTGGAAGCAGTCCACCGACGACAACCCCGCGGGCATCTGCGGGCCGATCGGGCCGACGGAGCAACTGCCGCTGGTCGCGCGCATCGTCAACGCGCTGGGCATGGACGTGCGCAGCGCGCACTTCTGGGGCATGGACGAATGGGTCGAGGACGGCAAGCCGGTGCCGGTCACGCATCCGCTCTCGTTCGCCAAGGCCGACAAGGAGATGTGCTTCGACAAGATCGGCAAGAAGCTGCGCATGCCCGACGCGAACCTGCATTTCCCCATCGGCGACCTGGCCAAGTACACCAAGAGCTACGACGACGTGCGCTGCGTGGTGATGCAGGGCGGGCAGGGCGAAGTGAAGCACTGGGCCTTCAACGATCCGCTGCCGCGCGAAGGCAAGTTCAAGGACGCGCCGCCGACGCCCGCCGAATACCGCAAGCTCAAGGCGCGCATCGTGGACCTCCACCCGATGACCGTGATTCAGAACGCGCGCACCAGCGGCGGCGGGCAGGTGCAGATGGTGCCGCTGCAGGCCGCAACGGTCGGGCCGTTCGAGACCTGGAAGGCCGAGAAGTTCAGCATCTGGCACGCGGGCGTGCACGACAACCCGTTCGGGATGCGCCTGACCTCGCTGATGATCTCGAAGCAGCTTCCCGATTCGTCCGTGCCGATGTCGCTCCTCGCCGAACACCCGAACGTGCAGTTCAACTTCCTCCGCAAGGGCATCGGGACCTGTGCGGCGGAGATGCACTAACGTCAGGCGGCGAAGCCGCCGGACGAGGGAAAGGCATCAGGGGTCAGGGGAAGGAGAGCCGCGCGATGCGCGGCTTTTTTATGAAGAAGGGCGGCGAAGCCGCACCAACCCTGTTCCCTGACCGCTGATCCCTGTCCCCCGACCCCCGTCCTGTCCCCGTGCTGTACAAACATTGAAGTGAATCTATACAGGCGATGACGGGCGCGTCGCGGGGCGGCGCAGGTCTTTTGACAAAGCACCATCTGATAACATGTTGTAATTCAAAAAATGCGGCGTCTTGGACGGCTTTTGTTCAACTCATCGACCTCTTCGCGCGTTAGGATGATCAGGAAGCCCGCGAGGGCTCGGCTTATCGGAAACTCTTTGGGTGAGGCGACGCATGAAGACGAACGCGATGTGGACGGTTCTGGCGGCGGGGCTGCTGGCCCTGGCGGCGCAGACGGCGCGGGCCGCGGGCGAAGAGAAGCCGCAGCCGAAATGCCCGGTCTCCGAACCGAAAGAGATTCCCGAGCAGCTTAAGCTCTGCTTCGACAAGTCCGGCAAGGCCACGCTGGACGAAAAGAAGGCCGAGATGCGCGAGGTCGCCAAGGCCGACCGCGCGGACGCGCTGGTCGATCCGCTGCGCTGGCTGATGTACCAGAACGCGGTGGAACCGGACGTGCGCTACGGCGCGGCCTCGGTGCTCGTGGACTGGAACATCTTCGGCATCGGCAACGAACTCAAGACGATGATGCTCGACCCGCTGCAGGATGCGGCGTGGCGGGCCAAGTGCGTGCAGCTCGAAGCGATGCTCTTTTCGAACGTCGTGGACAAGAACGCGCTCGCGGCGCTGGAAGGCGCGATGGCGTCGGAGGACGCGGTGGTGCGCGACGAGGCGGCCTTCGCGGGCGCGTGGCTGGCGCGGATGTTCTCGTGGGATCACACGGCCCGGGAACGCTACGACCGCGTGGTGGCGCTCGTCGAAAAGCAACTCGGCGAACCCCGCCCGGAGGCGGTGACGAAGGCCCTGCAGGCCGTGGCGATGCTGGCGCTGAAGGACAAGGCGCCGCGGGTCGAGAAGATCGTCGCCGACGAGAAGCAGCCCGAGGCCGTGCGGCTGGAAGCGGCCAAGACGCTGGCGGCGATCGCGCGCCCCGAAAGCCTGCCGGTGCTGGACGAGGCGCTGAAGACGGCCAAGGGCGAAGTCGCCGCGGCCCTGAACACGGCGCGCGCCTTCGCGCTCGCGGCGCAGCTTACGTCCGCCGAGGCGGCGGCGGCGGCCAAGGCCTTCGAGGAACTTTCCAAGATGGGCCTGACGGCCTTCCCGGCGCTGGAGCCGCTGCTGATGCCCGAAAGCGCCGAGACGCCGCGGGAATACGCGCGCACGATCCTGGGCGACGCGGTGCTCAAGCATCAGGTGCTGGAACCGATCGACCGCAAGGGCCTGAAGAAGTTCGGGGAAGAGGAAGGCAAGCCGAACTCGGGCAACAAGAACGTCCTGCTGGACGCCGAGAAGAAGGTGATCGTGATGGAAGGCGAGAACCTGCTCGAACGCGGCGCGCTGGAATACGCCGTGGTCTGCAAAGGCGAAAACGCCAAGACGCACGAATCGATCCTGGGGCTGGAGTGCGCGCCGCTGGACGTCGTCTACGCGCTGCTGGCCTGCAACTACACCTTCGCGGGCGAACTGAAGGAGAACGGCAAGATCAACCTGCCCAAAGGCGCCGGCGCGATGCTCTCGATGGAGTTCGAGCGCGAAACCTGGACGCCCAAGGGCAAGGACAAGAAGCGCATCCGCATCCCGCTGAACCTGATGATCTGGAACGCCAAGGGCGGGCACGTGATGAAGAAGGTGCCGTGGGCCTTCACCGGTTCGCGCATGCAGAAGATGCCCGACGGCAACCAGGTGCTGATGGCGCAGATCGAGAAGTCCATCGTCGCGATCATGTCCGACCCGAACGCGATCATGAACACGCCCGTGGACGGCGCCGAGAGCGCCAACGTCAACCCGCAGCAGGGCGCGTTCTACGTCGTCAACCCGATGCTGGCGCCCAAGCGCGGCGCCAAGTGCAGCCTGGTGATCGAGCCGTGGACCGGCGACAAACTCACCGCCGAGGACGTGCACGACGACGGCGTCACCGCCGCGCCGCCGGAAGGCAAGGACAAGAAGGAATAACCGGGCACGCGCGTGGCGATCAAGGCCCTGACCGAAGCGCTCGCGGCTCTTCCCGGCACGCTCCTGCGGGCTGTGTTCGCCCCTGCCTGGCTGGCGGGCTACGCCGGCGCGCTGGCCTTCGGCGCGCTGACCCCCTGGCTGCTTCGCGCGTACTTCTTCGAACACGGCGCCGGGGCGGCCGACCACGCGCCGGCCATCGCGGCTTCCTTCCTGATCGGCCT
This sequence comes from Planctomycetota bacterium, assembly GCA_026184295.1. Classification (GTDB taxonomy): domain Bacteria; phylum Planctomycetota; class SZUA-567; order H5-PLA8; family H5-PLA8; genus JACQFI01. The sequence goes on along the minus strand of JAHCJK010000106.1, from coordinate 16,827 downwards.
GGCCGCTGCCGCGCTGGCGCTGGGCACGCTCCCGGATTCGTCGAAGGTCCGCTGGGCCTGCGTGGCCGCGGCGCTGCGTTCGAGCCTGGCCACGTTCGCGGCCTTTGCCGGCGCGGCGCTGACCGGCGGAGAAGCCCTGCGCTTTCCCTTCGCGATGCTGCTCGCCGCGGTGGTCTCGGCGCAGCTTGCCGCGCTGGCGGGCTTCGGCGGCGTCGGCGCGTGGATCGCGGGTCGGGGCGCGCAGGTTCCGCGCGTGGGGCTCGCGGCCGCCCTGGCGCTCTCGTCCACCGCCATCCTCTGGACCAAGGCCCCGCTGGAAGCCTGGTACGCGCGCAGTCCCGGCACCGGGCCCGTCGGCGCGCAGGCGGTGCTCTCGCTCGGCCCGCCCGGATTGCTGGCGACCGCGTGGAACGAAGGCGAGATGCGCTTCGATTTCGCGCGCACGAGCATGCTCTACGACGAATGGCTCGGCAACGATCTCTCCTGGCGCTACCCGGAACTCTGGCCCGAACGAGAAGAGACGCCCGAAGGCGGCCGCGCGCTCAATCCCGGCGTGACGCTGGCGTTCCTGGCGTGGGGCCTGGCGCTCTCGGTTTTGAGCGACGCGCTGGGCTTCGTGCTCGCGCGAAAGATTGCCGAGGCGCCCGCGCCGCGTCTCGCGCCCGGTGTGCCGGCCTTTCAGGCCTCGTAATGGGTTGGGCGCCTGTCCCAGGGCCTTACGGCCCTGGCTATGTCAGGCCGGCCCTTCGGGCCTGAGCGCCGCGGGCCTAAGCGCCGCGCGTCTATGGTTTGTGGAAGACGAAGACGCCAATCGGCCGAAGGCTGTTTGCTGTTTTTCGCTGGGGGGGACTTGGTTCGTTGCGGTTGGATTTGCCGCGCAGTGAGGTGGCCCGCACGCCGCTTCGCATTCGCTCCGCAGCATGGCACCTGCGGACGGCTCGAATTTACAAGCACCGCGCCTGCAACCTTCGGTGCGGACAGGCGGGACGCCAGTCTGTCGCTTGCCCCGCGCCCGCACGCCCCGAACTTGCCCTGCGTCTCCATGCCGGCACGCGCGTGCCGGCGTGCCGTGGTAGCGCCGGCAGTGTCGCCGGCGTCCCGCCGGCCTTCGTGCCGTTGAAGACAGTTAAAGAGCGTGCAGACCTGGAGGTTTGCACCACAAGAAAACCGTGCCGGCGAGGACGCCGGCGACACTGCCGGCCAGAGGCCGGCGCTACAACAGCGCGCTGGCCGCGCTTGGATCTGTAGGCGCTGGGAAGGAACAGACAGGCGGGACGCCTGTCCGCTCAGGCGGATGCAGCAGCGGTGCTTGTAGATTCGAGCCGTTCGAAGGTGCCATGCTGCGGAGCGAAAGCGAAGCGGCGTGCGGGCACCGCGCTTGCGCAGAAAATCCAAACGCGAAGCACCAGAGTGAACAGTGAACGGTGAACGGTGAACGGTGAACAGCGCACTGACCACTGACCCCTTACAGCCCCATCTCCGAGGTCACGAAGCTCGTGTCGTAGCTGCCGGCGACGAACTTGGTGTGGGCGAAGACTTCCTTGAGGAACGAGAGGGTCGTGGGGATGCCTTCGAGGACGAGTTCGTCGAGGGCGTTGCGCATGCGGCGGACGGCGTCGAGGCGGTCGGTGCCGTGGACGATCAGCTTGCCGACCATCGAATCGTAGTACGGCGGCACCGAATACCCCGAGTAAATGTGCGTGTCCATGCGGATGTCGCTGCCGGCGGGCGGGCAGTAGAGCGAGATCTTGCCCGGCGCGGGCGCGAAGCTGCGCTTGGGTTCCTCGGCGTTGATGCGGCATTCGAACGAATGCCCGCCGGAGGCGAGGCGGCGGTCGATGTCCTTCTGGCGCCAGCGCAGCTTTTCGCCGCTGGCGACGCGGAGCTGTTCTTCGACCAGGTCCAGCCCGGTGACGTATTCGGTGACGGGATGTTCGACCTGCAGGCGCGTGTTCACTTCGATGAAGTAGAACTTGCGTTCCTTCAGGTCGTAGATGAACTCGACCGTGCCCGCGTTGGCGTAGCCGGCTTCCTTCATCAGGCGCACGGCGGACATCTGGATGTCGTAGCGCGTGCGCTTGTCGATCGCGGGGCTGGGCGATTCCTCGATCAGTTTCTGGTTGCGGCGCTGGACGGTGCAGTCGCGTTCGCCCAGGTGCAGCGCGGCGCCGTGCTCGTCGCCGAGGAACTGCACTTCGATGTGGCGCATCGACTCGATGTACTTCTCGATGTACACGGTGCCGTCGCCGAAGGCCGCTTCGGCTTCGGTCTTGGCCTGCTGGAAGTTCGCGCGCAGCGAGATCGGGTTGTGCGAGACGCGCATGCCGCGCCCGCCGCCGCCCGCGGACGCCTTGAGCAGCACGGGGTAGCCGCACTTTTCGGCGATCTTCAGGGCCGCGTCCACGTCGGGCACCGCGCCTTCGCTGCCGGGGACGGTGGGCACGCCGGCCTTCTTGGCGATGACCTTGGCGCGAATCTTGTCGCCCAGGTCCTCGATGGCCTTCGTCGGCGGCCCGATGAAGGTGATCTTGCAGGAGCGGCAGACTTCGGCGAAGTGGGCGTTCTCGCTGAGGAACCCGTAGCCGGGGTGGATCGCTTCGACGTCGGCGACTTCGGCCGCGGCGATGATGTTGTTGATGTTGAGGTAGCTGAGCTTCGCCTGCGGCGGGCCGATGCAGATGGCGCGGTCGGCCATTTTAAGGTAGACGGCGTCCTTGTCGGCCTGCGAGTAGACGACGACGGTCTCGATGCCCATGCGCTTGCAGGTGCGGATGATGCGCAGGGCGATTTCGCCGCGGTTGGCGATCAGGATGCGGGAGAACATGGGGTGTCGGCGGCGCCTCGCTCAGGCCAGTTCCACGAGGAAGAGCGGCTGGCCGTATTCGACGGGCTTGGCGTCTTCGACCAGCACCTTGACGATCTTGCCGGTGCATTCGGCCTTGATCTCGTTCATGACCTTCATCGCTTCCACGATGCAGACCGTGTCTTCCTTTTCGACGCGGTCGCCGACGTCCTTGTAGAAGGGCGCGGTGGGGTTGGGGCGGCGATAAAAAGTTCCGACGATGGGGGAGCAGATCTCTTTCTGGCCTTTGCCGGGCGCGGTCTTGGCTTCGGGGGCGGCCGCGGCGGCCTGCGCGGCCGGGGCGGCGGGCTGCGCGGCCGAAGCGGCAGGCGCCTGCACGATCGAATGCGCGGGCTGGAAGACGATGGAGGGTTCCTTGCGGTCGCCGCGGCGGGCCTTGAATTCAAGGTCGCCCTGGCGCACGGCCAGTTCGGCGAGGTCGTGCTTCTCCATGAACTGGATCAGCTTTTCGATGGTATCCAATTGTTCCGACATGCGAAGTTCCCGGGCCGTTTCGAGTCTAGCCAATCCGTGTCACGCGTTCGCGCCGTTCCAGCGCAGGCCGATGGGAACCCGGCTGAGCTTCCGGCACCCGCGTTCCGTCACCAGCACGTCGTCTTCGATCCGAACGCCACCGGCGCCGGGAAGGTAAATCCCCGGTTCCACCGTCACCACCATGCCGGGCTTCAGGACCCCTTTGCCACGCCACGAAAGCGTGGGGGCTTCGTGAATCTTGAGTCCGATGCCATGCCCCGTCGAATGGCCGAACTGCTTCTTGTATCCGGCCTTATCGATCAGATCGCGGGCGGCGCGATCCACGTTGGCGAATTCCACTCCGGGCGCAATGCGTTCGACGGCCTGCTGCTGCGCCTGGGCTACGATCTCGTGTATCTTTCGTAAGCGGGCGGGGATGGTACCGAGAAAGAAGGTGCGCGTCAAGTCGCCATGATACCCGTTGAACTTAGCGCCCCAATCGATAAGCACGATGTTACTTTCCTGGAGCTTACGGTCCGTCGGCCGGCCGTGCGGGCGGCTGGCGTTCGAGCCCCACTGGAACATGCACTCGAAGGACTGGTCGTCGGCGCCTCCTTTTACCAGGCGGTAGCGCATCTCGGCGGCCGCCTCGTATTCGCGAATCCCCGGGCGGAGCATCCGGCAGACCTCGCCGAAGCAGCGTTCCTGGATGCGCAGGGCCGCCTCGAGCTGCCGGACTTCCCAGGGACTCTTGATGATCCGCAGTTCCTCGACCATCTGGTTCATGGGCTTCAGGGCCACGCCGCGCGCGAACTTCTGGAGGCCCTTGGCCATGCCGAGCGTGAGGTGCCCGGATTCGACGGCGAGTTTGCGCACGCGGAACTTCTTGGCCAGGACGCCGGCCTTTTCGAGCAGCGCGGCGGGCTTGGTGACGACCTTCCAGCCCGGGGCCTGGTGGGCGGCCTCTTCGACGTAGCGGAAATCGGTGAGCAGGAGGCGCTGCCGGGGTGTGACGAAGAGCGCGCTGTCGCCGCCGGCGAAGCCCGAGAGGTAGCGGACGTTGATGAAGTCGGTGATCAGGGCCCCGCCGAGGCGTTCGCGATCGAGCATCGCGCGGAAGCGCTTCAGGCGCGCGCGGAGTTCGTCGGCGGGAATGGCGTTGGGCATGCGGTGCTCCCGGATCCAATGCGTGGAAACCTACACGGATACTCCAAGCCACGGGCGCGGGCAAGGAGAGGCGCGCGGCGCTAGCGGAAGAGCAGCTTGCGGGCTTCCTGGCAGATCGCGGAGACCGCCGGATGGCTGATGCGCCGTTCCACGGAGATCGCGTAAAAGCGTTCGCGCACGCGGCCGGTGCGCCCGGCGACGCGCGCGCGGAACTGGCGCTCGATCAGCGGGGCGAGCACGTCGGCGGCGGGAAAGATGCCCATGCCCGCCTGGCCGAAGGCGAGCAGGAGCGCGCTGTCCTCGAATTCGGCGACGATGCGCGGGCGGATGTTTTCCTGGGCGAACCACTGTTCGAGCGAGCGGCGCAGGGCGGTGTTCAGAGTCGGGAGGAGCACCGGGGCGCCGTCGAGGGAACGCGGGAAGCCGCGCCGGAGCCTGCGCGCCAGGGCCGCGTTGCGCGCGAAGAAGGCGGTGCCGCATTCGCCGAGGAGATGGTTGAAGGCGCGCACGCGCACCGTGGGCGAGACGGGGGTGTCGGAGAGGACCAGGTCGAGCCCGTGGACGGCCAGTTCGCCCAGGAGGCGCTCGGCCTGGGCCTCGCGGCAGACCAGGCGGACGGGTTCCTTGAGGCGCAGGGCGGGTTCGAGGATGGCGCGGGCGACGATCTTGGGCACGGCGTCCGCGACCCCGACGCTCAGCACCATCGGGCGCCCCGCGGGGCGGCCCTTGAGCGCGTCCTGGAGTTCGCGGCCGATCTCGAAGATTTCCTCCGCGTATCGGTAGACGAGGCGGCCGAACTCGGTGAGTACCAGGCTGCGTCCGCTGCGCGCGAAGAGCTTGCCGCCGAGGGAGCGTTCGAGTTCGCGGATCTGCCCGCTGACGGTGGAGGGCGCGAGCATGAGGCGTTCGCTGGCGCGCGAGAGGCTGCCTTCGCGCGCGACGAGGTAGAAGTAGTGCAGGTGGTGGTAATTGATCGCGTCCATGCGGCCTCCATACTTCGGTTTTATCGAAGAATTATGCATATAATTCCTAATAGTCAAATTGATACCGGTGCGTACAATAGAGGCATCCTGCGAGCACGAACCATCGGGACGGAAAGGAGACGCGCATGATCCAGATTCAGACGCACGGACTGAAACGCACCCGGAAACTCCAGGACTACGCGCTCCAGCGCACGGAATTCGCGCTGCGGCGGTTCGCGGAACGGCTGAAGCGCGTGGAGGTGGACCTGGCCGACGAGAACGGCCCGCGCGGCGGCGTGGACAAGCGCTGCCGGATCACGCTGGCGCTGCACGCCGGCGGGCAGGTGCGGGTGGAAGCGGTGAGCGGCGACGCGATGCGGGCGCTGGACCGCGCGGCCGGGAAACTCCGCCAAGCGCTCGTCCGCCGCCTGCAGAAGGCGCGGCGGTTCGAGGCGCGGCGCTACCCCGCGCGGGCGGAAGCCGGCGCGGCGGAAGCGCTGGGCGCGTGAAGGGCACGGCGATGGAATGCCCACGCTGCCGCTCGGGCGCGCTGCGCGCGTGCCTGCGGGACGGCATCGAGATCGACATGTGCGCGCAGTGCCGCGGCGTATGGCTCGACCGCGGCGAACTGGAAAAGCTTCTCGAGCGCGGCGTGCGCGAGGAAGCCATCGCGGAAGCGCGCTGGCTCGATCGCGCCCGCCGCGACGAGGGCGGGCGGGACGGCGACCCGGAGGGCGAGCACGTGCGCCCGCACCGGCGGTACGCCTGGTTCCGCGATCTCTTCGATTAGGCCCGTTGACGCGGAGGCGGTATGGACGGCTGGTGGCCGTGGGTGGCGTTCAACGTTTTCGTCCTCGCGATGCTGGCGGTCGATCTGGGGCTCTTCCACCGCCGCTCGCACGAAGTCTCGCTGCGCGAGGCGCTGACCTGGAGCGCGGTGTGGGTGGCGCTGGCGCTGCTCTTCAACGCCGGGTTGTGGCGCTTCCATCCGGGCGGGACGGAAACGGCGATGGCCTTCCTGGCCGGCTACGCGATCGAGAAATCGCTCAGCGTGGACAACCTCTTCGTCATCCTGCTGCTCTTCTCCTATTTCCGCGTGCCGAAGGAATACCAGCACCGCGTGCTCTTCTGGGGGATTCTGGGCGCGCTGGCGATGCGCGCGGCGCTGATCGTGGCGGGCGTGGCCCTGATCCAGCGCTTCCACTGGATGTTCTACCTCTTCGGCGCGATCCTGCTGATCTCGGGCGTGAAGCTGTGGTTCGAGAAGGAGAAGAAGGTCGATCCGTCGCAGAACCCGGTGCTGCGCTTCTTCCGGCGCATCATGCCGATGACGGAGCGGATGCACGGGGAATCCTTTTTCGTGCGCGAGGACGGGAAGCGGAAGGCCACGCCGCTGTTCCTGTCGCTGGTGATGGTGGAGACGACGGACCTGATCTTCGCGGTGGACAGCGTGCCGGCGATCATCGCGGTGACGCCCGACCCGTTCATCGTGTATACCTCGAACGCCTTCGCGATCCTGGGGCTGCGGTCGCTCTACTTCGCACTGGCGGGCATCATGAAGCACTTCCACACGCTGCACTACGGCCTCTCGGCGATCCTCGTCTTCGTCGGCGGCAAGATGATCCTGGCCGACTACGTGAAGATTCCCGTCGCCGCCTCGCTGGGCGTGGTGCTGGGGCTGCTGGCGCTCTCGATCGCCGCGGCGTTCGTCTGGCCCGCGCCGGCGCGCGCGGAAGACGCCGAGGCCGCGGAAAGCGCTACGGCTTCCACTCCAGAAAATTCCTGAGGATGCGGATGCCGTCGTGCTGGCTCTTTTCGGGGTGGAACTGCACCCCGAAGACGTTGCCCGTGCCCGCGGCGGCGCAGAAGACCTGCCCGTAGGTGCTCCACGCGACCGCGTCGTCCGGCTGCGCGGGGGCCGCGTAGTACGAGTGGACGAAGTAGACGAACTTTCCTTCCAGCCCGCGCATGCAGGGGTGTTCGCGCGTGAGCTTCAGCGCGTTCCAGCCCATGTGCGGAACCTTGAGCCCGCCGCCCGCGCCGAACGCGGAACCCTGAAAAAGCCGCACGCTGCCTTTCAGCAGACCCAGCCCCGCGAGGCCCGGCGATTCCTCGCTGCCTTCGAAGAAAAGGTGCAGGCCGATGCAGATGCCGAAGACCGGCTTCCCGGCCTTCGCGGCGTTCCGGATCGGTTCGACGAGGTTGCGCTGGCGGAGGCCGTTCATCACGTCGCCGAACTGCCCCTGCCCGGGAATCACCAGCGCGTCGGCCGCGTCGAGATCCTCGGGGCGGTCGCGCAGCGCGGCGTTCGCGCCCAGGTGGACGAAGGCCTTCAGCGCGCTGCCCAGATTGCCCGACCCGCAGTTCACGATCGCGATGTTCATCGGCGTCTCACGGCCCAAAGGGTACCTTGAACGGCAGCGGGTTCATCTGCGCGTACATCGGCCACGGAACTTCCCTGGCGCCCGTGGCCGCCATCCACGCGGGCACGTTGTAGCGGTCCAGCATGTACCACCACACGTACTCGCGGATCAACGGATCATAAAAGACCACGATCAGCCCCGCCAGCGCCAGGAAGGGCCCGAACGGCAGGTAGTTGCCTTCCAGCACTTCCTCTTTCTTGCCGTCCTCGCGCTCGCGGATTTCGCCCTTCGGCCATTTTCCGGACTTGATGTAATGCCAGCGCACGAACCCGCCGCCGAGGAACGTGCAGCCCAGCATCCCGCCGCCCAGCGCCGAAAGATGGCGCGCGTCGAAGAAGAACCAGGCCCCCGGCGCGGCCCGGTAGGAAACGTAGTAAAGCCCCGCCTGGACGCCCAGCACCACCGCGCCGAACGCGATGAACGGCCACGACGGCCCCAGCCCCGGGTCTTCTTCCTGGTCGGGCATCTCGTAGACGGGCTGGTACGGCTTGTAGTTCTTCCCCAGGCGCCGGCGCTGCATGCGGTCCCACAGGATCACGCAGATGCCGATCACGGCGCCGAGCGTCACGCCGATCAGCAGCGTCTCGAGCGCGGCCTTCCAGCCCAGCAGCGCGCCGATCATCGCGACGATGTGCGCGTCGCCGCCGCCCATGCCTTCCTTCTTCAGGTACACGACGCAGGCCATCCCGATGCCCCACAGGATGCCCGCGCCGTAGACGACGCCCTGGAAACTGTCGATCAGCGCGTCCCAGCGGTCGTTGCCGGTCCAGTACGTGCGGCCGGCGTGAAGTTCGGGGAAGACCGGCGCGAGGATCAGGCCCAGGATCACCCAGGGCCAGGTGGTCTCGATGGGGATGTACCACATCTCCAGGTCGGTGTAGGTCGCGCAGATCAGATCGGCGATGAGAAAGATCTGGACCGCGTGCAGCGCCGCGGGCATCTCGCTGAGCTGCCCGGTGGGCGGGCTGGGGCGGTTGAGGATCCAGAACTGGTACGCGGAGAGCGCGCAGAGCGACGCGACGAGGAGTTCGACTTTGAGATAACGGGACGGAATCGGCTGCTTGCAGCCGCGGCATTTGCCCGTCAGGATCAAAAAACTGAGGATGGGAACGTTATCGTACCAATGGATCATGGCCTTGCATTTGGGACAGAAGCTGCGCGATTCGGTGAGCATCGAGATGTTGCGGGGCAGGCGATAGATCGCGGCGTTGACGAAACTGCCCAGGATCGCGCCGAAGGCGAACGTGGCGCAAACCCAGAAGAGAGGCGGCATTTGCAGCAGAGTCGTGGTCATCGTGCGCCCTGCGTCGTCGGAAGTCGGCGCGTCCGCGAACGCGCGCGCGCAAGCATACCGGCAACGCAAGATCGCGCGCGGAAAAAAGACCGAGTGGTCTGTCTTGACTCCACTTGAATACCTTTTTCACGCAGAATTAAACTTTGCAGTTGACTTCAACTCTCGTGGAACGTAACAATCCCTTCGAGTTCGTTACCCAAACGAAAACTTTACACGCAGGCGAAAAATCGGTTCCGGGGGGGACTGGAGGGAGATCCTCTATGCCCAAGCCGTCCCGTTGCATTGTGGAAGGTTGTCCCAACCCATCCCATGCGAAAGGGTACTGTCGGCGGCATTACGGCCAGATTTGGCGGCGCGGAATGATTTACAACGATACTCCGCGCGAGAAGTCCGACTACGAAAATGGCGTGCGTCGCGACGACCAGGAGCGTCTGCGGGCGCTTGAGCGCGAACTCAAGCGGGCTCAGCAGATGTACGATGTCGTCGTCGGCTTCCAGGGGCGCATCAAGTGGCGCCGCGAGATCGAGGCGGTGCAGACCGAGATCCGCAAGATCCTGGACAGCCAGCCGGCCATGGCGGAAGGCGCCGAGGCCGTGGTGGAGGCGGAAGTCGCGCAAGCCGCCGCAAGCTAAGCCTCCGCGAGACGTTCCGTTTACCCATGAACGAAGCTGCGAGCCGTAAACCGTCGCCCGGCGAGGGCCGTTGCCCTCGCTGCGGCAAACGGTTCGCCTATCGCTCCATCCAGGAGCACAAACCTTTCCCGTTCTGCTCTCCGCGCTGTCGGGATGTCGACTTGGGCAATTGGCTTACCGAAAAGTACGTCGTGCCCGGCGCGGCGGCGCCTGCTCCGGAACCCGAGCCGGACCCCGGCGACGATTGATCTTTGCACGTGCACATGCTAGTATTTCGTAAGTGAAGGTGGTTGCCGCCCATACGTCCAATGGAAGAAGCGGCAACCGGCCGCATCCTTGGGGTTCGTGGCCAGCGGACCGACGGAGCAAATCATGATGCCCATGCTCGGGTTCCTCGAAAATATCGGCATGCCGGAACTCATCATCATTCTGGTGATCCTGCTGCTGCTCTTCGGCCACAAACTGCCCGGACTTGGGCGCAGCATGGGCCGGTCGGTGGGTGAGTTCAAACAGGGGCTGAAGGAAGGGCACGAAGAGGCCAACAAGCCTGCGCCGCCCAGCACGCCCGCTCAGCCGCCGACCGAAAACAAGAACTAGCCTCGCCTGCTCGGCCGGCACGGCGGGAGTCCGACATGCATCCGTGTCTGGCGTTCCTCGAAAATCTGGGCTTCGGCGAACTCGTCGTCGTGATGGGCATTGCGTTGCTGCTTTTCGGCGAACGCCTGCCCAGCGTCGCGCGCAGCTTCGGCAAGGGCCTGGCCGAATTCAAACGCAGCATGCGCGACAGCACCGAGCAGGTGAAGCGCGAATTCGAAGCCGCCGCCGGGCCCATCGCCGAACCGATGCGCGACCTGCGCCGCGAACTCAACAAGGCGATGACCGACGTTGAACAGCAGGCGCGCCTGCCGGACACCGTTCCGCCCGGCTTCAACGAGAACAAACTCGACCCGAGCATCCAGTCCTGCGCCGAAGAACCTTCCGCAAAGACTGATGTACCGCCGCCCGAGTGGGAAGAACCCGCGCCCGCGAAACCCGCGGAGGTGCCCGCGGCGGAGTGGGAAGAGCCCGCCGCGAAGCCCGCGGACGCCGCCCCTGCGGACGAAGCACCAGCATCGGATGCGCAGACCCGTGCGCCTGCGGCACCGCAGGCAGAAGCGGACGCCTCCGAGAAACCCGCCGAGCAGCCAAAAGAAACGTCCGAAGCGCCGAAGGCCTGACGCATGGCACCCCGTTTTTCCCTTCCATGGATCGGCGCAGTCCTGCTGCTGATTGTGCTCCCGCTTCGGGCGGAAGAGAAGCCCGAGGATAAAGACAATACATCAAAGAACGGATTGGCGTTTTGGGTCGAGGCCCGATCCGAAAAAAGCATCTATGGCCTTTCGCGCGAAATGGCCATGCTGCCCAAAGGGTGGCGCATGGCCGTGCCGGATTGCGTGGTATGTTTCTTTTTCGGCGAAAGCGGATTTATCATGCTCGGTCCGCCAGCAGATTTCGGGAAAGATGATATTGCGAGGTTCAGGGCCTCGCTTCACGCGCCGGCTGGCGTTGATTTCAACCAAAAGGCTTTGGATGCATCCTGGGAAATTGAACACAAGAACAGGAAGGTATCTATTAGAGCGTTGCGCATCGCAGGAGCAAAAGACGAGCAGGTCGCTCAGTCCTTTGTTTTGATGCTTGCGTGGAAAGAAGAGATGGAGAAATCGAAGGGAGAGATCGAAAAAGTGCTGAGTATTTTAAAGGACCCGGCAAAGGCGTCGGAGCTATGGAATGCCAACATGTTCGGCGAGGAAGAGGTACTCACATCAAAGGAAAGCGAGCAGAAAAGCCCGCCTGCGGAATCGCCCGCGTCAAAGCCTGATAAGTAGCGCTTCACGTCTTTTCGTGTGTTGAAAACCGAGTATCCTCTCCTTCTTGCCGCAACCTGGAATCGAACGTCCGATGCCTTCCACGCCCGCTGAAATTCTGGTGAACCTCAACCCGCCGCAGCGCGAGGCCGTCGAGACCTTGTCGGGCCCGTTGCTGATCCTGGCCGGGGCGGGCTCGGGTAAGACGCGCGTGGTGACGCGGCGCATCGCGAACCTGATCGCGCACGGCACGCGCCCCTGGGAAATTCTGGCCATCACCTTCACCAACAAGGCCGCGGGCGAGATGCGCCGCCGCGTCGAGGACCTCGTCGGCTCGTCCGGCGCGTGGGTCTCGACCTTCCACAGCTTCTGCGCGCGGCTGCTGCGACGCGAAGCCGAAGTGCTGGGGCTGACGCCGCAGTTCACCATTTACGACGAAGACGACGCCTCGAAGGTGCTCGACGAGATCAAGAAAGAGATGAGCCTGGAGGACAAGCGCTACTCGACCGGCAACCTGCGTTCGCTGATCTCGGGCCTGAAGAGCAAGGTCGTCGCGCCCTCCGATCTGGAAGGCAGCAGCTTTCACGAGCGTGTGGTCCAACAGATCTACACGGAGTACGAGCGCGCGCTGCTGCGCAATCAGGCGCTCGACTTCGACGACCTGCTCCTGAAGGCCGTGGGCCTTTTGCGCGACCACGAGGAAGTGCGCGAGCGCTACCGCCGCCGCTTCGTCCATCTGCTCGTGGACGAATACCAGGACACCAACGGCTGCCAGTACCAGCTCGTCAAGCTGCTTGGCCAGGGCCACCGCAACGTCTGCGTCACCGGCGACCCGGACCAGTCGATCTATTCGTGGCGCGGCGCGGACGTGCGCAACATCCTCTCGTTCGAGCGCGATTTCCCCGACGCCCGCGTGGTTCGGCTGGAACAGAACTACCGCTCGACCAAGACGGTGCTCGCGGTCGCGTCGGCCGTCATCAAGCACAACAATGAACGCAAAGAGAAGGAACTCTGGACCGACAACCCGGAGGGCGAACCGGTCAGCTTCCGCATCCTGGGCGACCAGGAACTGGAGGCGCACGAGGTCGCGTCGGAGATTCAACGCCTGACGCAGGACGGCCGGAGCTTCGGCGACATCGCGGTCTTCTACCGCACCAATGCGCAGTCGCGGCCCTTCGAACAGGCGCTGATCCAGACCGCGGTCCCGTACCAGCTGATCGGCGGCACGCCGTTCTACGAACGCCGCGAGGTCAAGGACACGCTGGCGTATCTGCGCCTGATCGTGAACCCGAAGGACGACATCAGCTTCGCGCGCATCATCAACGTCCCGCGCCGCGGCATCGGACCCTCGACCGTGGACCAGCTGGCCAAGAAAGCCGGTCAGCTGAAAGTCTCGATGCTCGAGGCGCTCGACCAGCCCGAATGGATGGAGCGCGAACTGAAGCCGAAGGCGCGCAAAGACCTGTACGCGTTCGCGCGGATGATGGACAAGCTGCGCGCGCTCCCGGCCGCGCCCGTTGCCGGCGCCGTCGCGAAGGTGCTTAAAGAATCCGGCCTGCAGGAGTCGCTGCGCGAGGCCAACGAGACCGAACGGCTCGAGAACCTGGAGCAGCTCGTCACCGCCGCGGCGACCTACGACGCGGACAACGCCCCGCAGGACGTCCCCGACGGCCCGCCGCCCGAACCCGGAGCCTTTGACGGCCTGGAAGAGATGTCGCAGCGGCAGGCCTCGATCGCGGGCTTTCTCGAAAATGCGGCGCTTCTGACGCCCGGCGACGCGCGCAAGGAGACCGCCGACGTTGTGACGCTGATGACGCTGCACATGGCCAAGGGGCTCGAGTTCCCCTTCGTCTTTCTCTGCGGCGTCGAGGAAGGCCTGCTGCCGATGGTGCGCAGCAGCGGCGGGCCGATGGGCATCGACAACAGCGACCAGGACAACACCGAGATGGACCGCGCGGTGGAGGAAGAACGGCGGCTCTTCTACGTCGGCGTCACGCGCGCGCGCGAGCGGCTGTACCTCTTCCGCACCAAATTCCGCATGCGCTTCGGCAAGACGGACATGGCGGTGCCTTCGCGCTTTCTCGACGAGATTCCCGAGAAGTTGCTCGATGTCACCGACCGTGCGAAGGACGCGTGGAGCGACAGCATGTTCGGCGGGTTCTCGTACGGGCGCGACAAGGGCCCCGCGAAGCCGAAGCGCGACAGCTACGAGGCCTTCGAGCGCGAACTCGACGAATTCTCGGAGGCGTACAAGAAGAAGTCCGACGGCGCGTCGCAGCACAAGGCCCGCGCGCTGGCCGATTTCGCGCGCGGCCTGGGCGGCGGCGGATTCAGCAGCGAGAACAGCCAGATCGACGAAGAGACCTTCGAGGTCGGCGACCGCGTCAGCCACGCGCTCTTCGGCGAAGGCACGGTGGAACAGGTGAGCGGCAGCGGGCTGAGCGCGAAAGTGAAGGTCCACTTCCGCAAGGTCGGCCCGAAACTGCTCCTGCTTTCGCTGGCGAAATTGAAGAAGGCGTAGGCGCGATGGGCCAGGCGGCCGGGTCGCGGGGATTTGAATGGGTGGGATGACGCGCGACGATGGCCACCCTGCACCTGCCCGATGCGCTGCGCGCCGAGATGCTCGTCTACGCGCGCGAGTCCTATCCCGATGAAGCCTGCGGCTTCCTGATCGGCACCGGCGGCGACGGCGCGTGGACGCTGGCCGCGGTGCGTGCCGCGCGCAACCTGCACCCCAGCCGCGAAGACCGCTTCGCCATCGATCCCAACGAATACGCCAAGGCCGAAGCCTATTGCGCGAAGCACAAGAAGAAGCAACTCCGCATCCTCGGCTTCTGGCATTCGCACCCGCAAAGCCCGCCAACGCCCTCAAGCATCGACCTCGAATGGGCCCGCGGCCTCTTCGAAAGTTTCCAGGAACGCTACCTGTACCTGATCGTCTCGCTGCAAGATTCGCAGGAAGCACTCGCCTGCTGGCGGCTCGACGCATCCGGCGCGCGGTTTGAGCCGGTCGCGTTCGGGTAGCCTGGACGTAATACGTCCAGGCCGCGAAGCGGAAAGAAGCATCCCATTGGGCGTATTGGAGAAAGAGAAATCGATTGTATCGTGGGAAGGTTCCATGCGCGCCTCGGACGTGCGAGGTCCGCGCCACCCTAACGTAGATCGTCCCACGTGCTTGTCCTATTGGAATTGTGTTTCCCATGCATAAACGTGTGAATGGTGATTTAGAAGGGCATGCTCAATTCCTCACCTTCTCTTGTGAGCGCCGCAGGAAATTTCTGAGCCCTGATCAGGCAAAACGAATATTCCTCGGAGTGCTCGGCAGGGAACTTGCAAACCACAAGGGGTATTGCGGCGGCTTTGTGATCATGCCCAATCACGTGCATTTATTGTTGTGGCTGTCAGACGGGGGACCGCTCAGTACGTTCGTTCAAGAACTCAAACAGATTTCGTCCTTTAGGATTCATTCATTATTTAAGAAGCAATACCCGGAATATATGAAAAGGATCGAGAATCCAAAGGCGATTTGGCAGGCCGGATATTACGCATTCCGGATCTATTCGAAGGAAAAGGCCATACAGAAGCTGGAATACATGCATAGAAACCCTGTACGTGCTGGTCTTGCAGACACGCCTGAGGATTGGCCCTGGAGCTCGGCCCAATTCTACGAAAACGGAAGACAGGTTGGCGTGCCCGTCAGCATGGAACATTTTACGTAAGCTTGGGTCGAGTGGGTGGCCTGGACGTATTACATCCAGGCCGCGAGGCGGGTAGACTTTCCCATGTGACGGCGGGAGCACCAAGAATCGCGAAGGCGCAGTGGGACCCTTCCATGCGCTGCGCGCCCCGGACGTGTTACGTCCGGGCCACCCGGCAAAACAAGAGCGAGCCTCGCGGCTCGCCCTTGTTCACGTTGGTTCTTCCGATTTGCGATTTTGCAGCAAGCGTCAGCGCCCCATGCTGCGCAGCTTCTGGCGGCACTTGGCGATGCATTCCAGCGGCGGGAAGGCGTACGATTCCTGTTCGACGATGTACCACTGCGTCGCGCCGACGCCTTCGCAGAGCTTGAAGGCGCTCTTCCAGTCCACGTCGCCTTCGCCGATCAGCGCCTTGTCGTTGGTCTTGCTGTATTCCTTCAGATGCACGGTCAGCGCGCGGCCGGGGTACTTCGAGACGAACGGGACCACGTTGCAGCCGCCGTGCAGCGCGTTGCCGGTATCGACCTGCATCACCACGTCGGGGCTGGTGTTGCCGAAGAAGGTGTCCCAGGGAAGTTCGCCTTCCAGCGGCGTGAATTCGGTGTGGTGGTTGTGGTAGCCGGTCCACATGCCGTAGGGCTTCAGCTTTTCGGCGATGCTGTTGAAGTGCGCGGTGGTCTCGAGCCACGCGGCCTTGGTCGCGGTGCGTTCCTTGGCCAGGCCGGGGACGATCAGGAATTTGTTGCCCAGAATCTGGTTGAATTCCACGGTCTTGGCGAAGTTGTCGCCGAGCAGCGTGTCGAGGCCGATGTGCGTGCCGGCCACCTGCAGGCCCAGGTCGTCGAGCATGCCGCGGAGGTCCTGTGCGCTGCGTTCGTAGTAACCGGCGAATTCGACGCCTTCGTAGCCCATGTCGGAGACGGCCTTGAGGACCGCGGGCAGATCCTTCTTGCAGTCTTCGCGCACGGAATAGAGCTGCACGGCGATGCCGATCTTGCGCGCGGGAGCGGCGAAGGCCGGCGCGGCGGCCTTGGCCTGCGCGGGAACCTTCTTGGCGGCGGGCTCTTTGGGCGCCGGTTTCGCGGGCTTCTTTTTGGGCGCGGGCGTGGCGGCCTTTTTCTTCGGCGCCTTTTTGGGTGCGCGCTTCGCAGCCGGACGGGCGGGCTTGCGGGCGGACTTCTTCGCGGCCTTGCGCTTGGCAGGCTTGCCTTTCTTGGCCTTGGGCATGGTTGGGCTCCCCTTTGTTAGGATGGAATGGGTTGAGAGATTAAAAGACAAGCCTAGCGTGCGTCCGGCGCTTGGCTAGGCGCGATTGAAGACCCGGGCCGGCGGGGGCGGGGTTCTTTTGAAGCAAGAAGCCCCCCGCCCGCGTCTAGGTTAAGGAACGCACGGAGACGAACGCCATGGGCAAACTGGGTTGGCTGGGCATGCTGGCCGTCGTGTTGGGGCTTGGAGGGTTGCGCGCCGAAGAAGCCGTCGCGCCGCCGCCTC